>JAJAZD010000075.1 GCA_026785945.1 Pseudonocardia sp.
GCGCAAGCCGCCGCAGTGCCCTCGACGGCGACACCGGCGGCGGCGAGCGCGGAGAGGTCGGCCGGGGGGGCCGCGGGGGGGGGGGGGGGCGGGGGGGGGGGCCGGCCCCCGCGCGCGCCCCGGCGCCCCGCCCGGCGGCCCCGGCCTCCCGCCCGCGCCCGCGGCCGACCTCTCCGCGCTCGCCGCCGCCGGTGTCGCCGTCGAGGGCACTGCGGCGGCTTGCGCCCGCGCAGCCGACATCGCCAGTGCGATGGGTGGGCGTGTGGTGTTCTGCGCGCTCGCAGGATGGGACGCGCTCGTCTCCGTGGAGGTGCCGGTGTCCATCGGACTGCCCGGCCGCGACCGGGCCTCGGGGCGGGCACGAGCCGGACCTGTCCCCGATCCGCTTCCCGTACGGGCTCCGCCTCCGGTGACCCGAGGCATGAGCCGAAGCGGATCCGTCGATCGGCGTCAGCGGAGGGTCACGGGAGATCCGGGCCGGCGAACCGAGACACACTCCGGGGCTGCCACGCCCCACGTGAGCCGACGCAGAGAAGTGCACAGGCCCGCCCGCCCAGGTCGACCGGTGGCGGTCTACTCCCCGGTCCGGGGTCGCGTCACTCCGATCGACCGGAGGACCACGTCGAGCACGGTCACCGCGCCGGCCTTGTCCAGCGGAGCGTTACCGTTGCCGCACTTGGGCGACTGCACGCAGGACGGGCAACCGGCACGACATTCACAGTCGCGAATCGCCGCACGTGTGGCGGCCAGCCAGTCACCCAGCACCGCATGACCACGCTCGGCGAAGCCCGCACCGCCCGGGTGACCGTCGTGCACGAACACGGTCGGCCGACCTGTGTGCGGATGCAGCGCGGTCGACATCCCTCCGATGTCCCAACGATCACAGATCGCGAACAGAGGCAACAGACCGATCGCGGCATGCTCGGCGGCGTGCAGGGCACCCGGGATCCGGGCGGGTACCACACCATCCCCGACGAGCGCGGCGTCGTCGATGTCGTACCAGACCCCGCGGGTGGGCAGGGTCTGCTCGGGCAGGTCGAGCGGCACCGTCTCGAGAACCGCGCCGTCGAGGGCGCGTCGCTGGTAGGCGACCACCTGCGAAGTGACCGTGACCTCACCGAACGAGACACCGACGGGCCCGTGGTCGCGGCGGGCGAACACCCGACCCACCTCCACGTCGGCGGTGGACCGCGCATCGGTCCGCCAGTCGGGGTCCGTGGCGTGCACCAGCGCCACCCCACCCTCCAAGTCGAGCTCCTCCACGAGGTAGCTCTCACCGCGGTGCAGGTAGAGCGCGCCGGGATGGACCGTGGCCGGTGCGGACGCCCCGTCCACAGTTCCGAGCATCCGCCCGGTCGCGCCCTCCACCACCGCCACCTGCCCGAGTCCGGAACCGCGGATGTCCACAGCGGGCCGCTCGCGTGTGGACGGCCAGAACCATCCGGCCGGCCGGCGCCTCAGCACGCCGTCCGACACCAGGTCGTCGAGCACGGTCTCGGCGGCGGTCCCGCCGAACACGCCGGAGACGTCTGCCTGCGTCAGCGGGAGCTCGGCTGCCGCACACACCAGCTGAGGTGCGAGAACGTAGGGGTTGCCGGGATCGAGGACGCAACCCTCGACCGGGGTGCCGAGCAGCGCTTCGGGATGGTGCACCAGGTAGGTGTCCATCGGGTCGTCGCGGGCCACGAGGACGACCAGGGCCTCGTCGCGGGCCCGCCCAGCCCGTCCGGCTTGTTGCCAGAACGATGCCCGGGTGCCGGGAAAGCCCGCCACGACGACAGCGTCGAGACCGGCGATGTCCACGCCGAGCTCCAGCGCGTTCGTGCTGGCCATCCCGAGCAGCTCACCGCTCGCCAGGGCCGTCTCCAACGCGCGCCGCTCCTCGGGCAGATAGCCTCCGCGGTAGGCGGCCACTCGGGGCACCAGGGCGGGGTCGACGTCGGCGAGCAGGCGCTGGGCCGTCAACGCCGTCACCTCCGCACCGCGCCGCGAACGGACGAACGCCAGGGTGCGCGCGCCCTCCGTCACGAGGTCCGCGAGCATCCGGGCCGCCTCGACGCCCGCGGACCTGCGGACCGGCGCGCCGTTCTCCCCGGCGAGCTCGGGGATGAGGGGCGGCTCCCACAGCGCGACGGTCCGGCCGGCGGCCGGGGACCCGTCGGCGGTCACCGCGGTCACGTCACGGCCGGTGAGGCGCGTGGCGAACGCCGCCGGCCCGGCGACGGTCGCCGAGGCGAGCACCAGCGTCGGGCGCGACCCGTAGCGGGCACAGATGCGCAGCAGGCGACGGAGCACCAACGCGACGTGGGATCCGAAGACGCCGCGATACGTGTGGCACTCGTCGACCACGACGAACCGCAGTCTCCGCAGGAAACCGGCCCAGCGGCCGTGCCGGGGAAGCACGGAGCGGTGCAGCATGTCGGGGTTGCTGAACAGCAACCGGCCGTGCCGGCGCGCCCAGTCCCGGGCATCGAGGGAGGCGTCGCCGTCGAGCGCGGCGGGGCGGATGTCGGGAAGTTCGAGTGCGATCAGTGCCCGCATCTGATCGGCGGCGAGCGCCTTGGTCGGGGAGAGATAGAGAGCCGTCGACCGTGGGTCTGCGGCGAATTCTGCGAGCACCGGCAGCTGGTAGGCGAGCGACTTGCCCGACGCCGTCCCCGTCGCGACGACCACGTCGCGGCCCGCGTAGGCCAACTCGGCCGCCTCGACCTGGTGGGTCCACGGCCGCTCCACACCACGACGTCCGAAGGCCCGGCGCACGTCGGGAGGCGCCCATTGCGGCCAGTCCGCGGGGCGTCCGGGGCGCGGCGCCAGCCGGACGGCATGCCGCAACGGCCCAGCTGGATCAAGGCCTACCGCGGTCGGATCGGCCTGAACCGGGTCGGCCCGGACGAGGCCGGCCGGTCCCTGCGCCCCAAGCCCCGCGTCAACAGGCCCTATGTCGTCGGCTCGGACGTCGACCGGCGCGGCACAGACTTGGCCCGTCCTGACGGCAACCCTCCATGTGGGCCCGGGCTCGACGCCGGAGCCGGAGAGGACCCGTCTGAGCAGCAGCTCGCCCTGTCCGGCCGGCGATGCGGCGGCTCCACTGCTTGTCCGTCCGCCGCTGCCGTCCACGGTGTCCGAGGTTGGCACACCGCTCGGACGGCCGACCCGGCGCATCTCGCGCGGTCCTGGACCCGGCACGACCCGGTCCCCGCGACCTCGGACGCCCGTGCGGGCCGGGCCGGGCCGGCCCGGTCAGTTCAACGCCTGGACGGTGGCATCGGCGATCCCGTCCACCTCCGTGCGCGCGGCATCCCACCCCGACCCGCGGGGGTACCGGGTGAGTACAGCGACGAGGAAGCGCTGGTCGGCACCCACGAATCCGACACTGTTGAGGTAGCGCTGCCCGGCGACGCAACACATCCAACCCTGCTTCGCCACAGCCCCTGGGGCGTCAGGGCCGTCGACGGCCGGGGACAGGAGGCCGAACGCCTGGTCGAAGCCGTCTCGGGAGATCGTCGGGGCGACCTCCATTGCCGCAACCAGGAAGTCCCGGTCCGCGGCCGGCATCGCGTCGAGGATGTACTGCCAGATCCGCAGGTTGTCGGCCGCCGACACCGACACCTCACCCCATTGCCCGGGCTGTTCCGGTGCGTTGGTGGCCGCCAGGCCAAGGCTTGCGGTCACGCGCGCCGGTGCTCCGAACCCGTCGAAGCGGGTCCAGAGCGCGTTCATGGCTTCGTCGTCGCTGGGGCCAAGGGCCCTGCGGAGCAGGTCGAGGTCGACGTCGGAGACCGCGAGTCCCTCGGTCCGCCGTCGGTCGAGGACGTCCACCGCCACGACGACCTTGGCCAGCGAGGCCGTGAAGAACGGCGCTGCTCCACCGGCGCCGATCGCCACCTCGCCCGTGGTGCGGTCCAACACGGCGACGGCGAGCTCCGTGGATCCCGCGGCGGCGTCCTCCGCGGCGGCCACCGCCGCTGCGGCGGGGCCCGGCGGCACCGGCACACCGGGCGGTACGGACGACGGTGGTGAGGTAGGCGGAGCGGGAGCGGGAACGGGCGGTGCGGCAGTAGAGGGTGCGGGAACGGGCGGTGCGGGAGTGGGTGGCGCAGGAGCGGGTGGTGCGGGCGCGGCCGGAACGATCATCGCCGCGCGCAGCGTGTCGGGACCGGTCCCGGCGATCGTGGGTACCGCCAGCGCCACCGCCAGCACGCATGCCGTCGCCAGCAGCCAACGGGACACTCCGATCAGGGCGCCACCGGTCACCTCGACATCACGATTCGGGTCAACGAACGAACCACGACGCACCTGCCGAACCATCCATTTCGTCATCGAACCGTTACCGAAGCATCCCAGACCACCACCCCGGCCGGGCGCCGTGGGCCACACTCATACACTGCGTCGGCCCCCACCGCGCCTACCTGCGGCGACGGGGGGCTTGAGAGACGCCAGGGACGCCGTCCGAGTGCCCTGGCCACTAGTGACTTCCACTGAACCAGGAGGACGGATGTCCCTGTCCACCACCCTCGCCCAGAGCGCCCAGCAGACGCTGGAACTCGGCGTGAATGATCGCATCGTCGTCGGTGTGATCGCGGTGGTCGCCCTCGCCGCCCTGGCCATCGGCTTCGTCCTGCGCCGGGAGGTACTCGCCGCCGGCGAGGGCACCCCGAAGATGCAGGAGATCGGCCGAGCGGTCCAGGAGGGTGCCTCGGCGTACCTCAGCCGCCAGTTCCGCACGCTCAGCGTATTCGTCGCGATCGTGTTCGTCCTCCTCTTCTTCCTCCCCGCGGACGACCTGGCCGAACGGATCGGGCGTTCCATCTTCTTCGTCATCGGCGCGGTCTTCTCCGCGACGATCGGCTATCTGGGCATGCGGCTCGCCACCTTCGCCAACATCCGGGTCGCCGCAGCGGCGAACGAGGAGGGCGGCCGCGAGAAGGCCACCCGGATCGCGTTCCGCACGGGTGGTGTCGTGGGCATGTTCACCGTCGGTCTCGGTCTGCTGGGCGCGGCGGTGGTCGTGCTGGTCTACGCGGGGCAGGCCCCCAAGGTGCTTGAGGGCTTCGGCTTCGGTGCGGCACTGCTCGCCATGTTCATGCGTGTCGGTGGCGGCATCTTCACCAAGGCCGCAGACGTCGGCGCCGACCTGGTCGGCAAGGTGGAGCAGGGCATCCCCGAGGACGACCCCCGCAACGCCGCCACGATCGCCGACAACGTGGGTGACAACGTCGGCGACTGCGCCGGCATGGCCGCGGACCTGTTCGAGTCCTACGCGGTCATGCTCGTCGCCGCACTGATCCTCGGTACCGCCGCTTTCGGCCAGCAGGGCCTGCTGTTCCCGTTGATCGTGCCGGCCATCGGCGTGCTCACTGCCGTCATCGGCGTGTACATCACCCGGACCCGCGAGGGCGAGGGCAGCCTCACGACGATCAACCGGAGCTTCTACATCTCCGCGGTGATCTCTGCGGTGCTCTGCGTGGCCGCCGCCTACATCTACCTGCCGGGCAGCTTCGACGCACTGAACGGCCCGACGGACCTCACGGTCGTCGCCGACATGGACGGCAGCGACCCCCGCCTCATCGCCTCGATCGCAGTGATCATCGGCATCGTGCTTGCGGGCGTCATCCTGTGGATCACCGCCTACTTCACCGGCACCGAGGACAAGCCCGTCCAGGACGTCGGCAAGTCCTCGCTGACGGGTGCGGCGACGGTGATCCTCGCGGGGATCTCGATCGGCTTCGAGTCGGCCGTCTACACCGCCCTGGTGATCAGTGCGGCGGTGTTCGGAGCGTTCACGCTGGCCACCGGCTCGATCACGGTGTCGCTGTTCGCGGTCGCGCTCGCCGGCACCGGCCTGCTCACCACGGTCGGCGTGATCGTCGCGATGGACACCTTCGGTCCGGTCTCGGACAACGCGCAGGGCATCGCCGAGATGTCCGGGGACGTCGAGGGCGCGGGGGTGGCGATCCTCACCGAGCTCGACGCGGTAGGCAACACCACCAAGGCCATCACCAAGGGCATCGCGATCGCCACGGCCGTTCTCGCCGCCACGGCACTGTTCGGCTCCTACCGGGACGCGATCGCACAGGCACTGGCCTCCGCGGGGGCGAGTGCGACGGACCTCGGCACCGCGTTCGCGTTCGAGGTGTTCGCACCCAACACCCTCGTCGGCGTGATCATCGGCGCATCGGTCGTGTTCATGTTCTCCGGGCTGGCGATCAACGCCGTGACCCGCGCCGCGGGCGCGATCGTGTTCGAGGTGCGGCGCCAGTTCCGCGAGAACCCCGGGATCATGGACTACTCCGTGCGGCCGGACTACAGCCGTGTCGTGGACATCTGCACCCGCGACTCGCTGCGCGAGCTGGCCACCCCCGGCCTGCTGGCGGTCCTGTCCCCCGTCGCGGTCGGATTCGGCCTGGGCGTCGGGCCGCTCGCCGGCTACCTGGCGGGGGCCATCGCGACCGGCACCCTGATGGCGATCTTCCTCGCCAACTCCGGTGGGGCGTGGGACAACGCCAAGAAGCTGGTGGAGGACGGCAACCACGGCGGCAAGGGCTCGCCCGCCCACGAGGCGACGATCATCGGCGACACCGTCGGCGATCCGTTCAAGGACACCGCGGGCCCGTCGATCAACCCGCTGCTCAAGGTCATGAACCTGGTCTCCGTGTTGATCGCCCCCGCCATCGTCACGTTCTCGGTGGGCAGCGGCGCGAATGACGTCGTCCGGATCGCCATCGCACTGGTCGCCTTCGCGATCATCGTGGCGTCGGTCGTCATCTCCAAGCGGCGCTCGACCTCGATCACCGACACCCCGGCGGAGAGCACGGTCGGCTGACCGCACCACCCGGTCACGACAGGCCGCTCACCCCACCCGGGTGGGCGGCCTCCGTCGTCGACGCAGCGGAGCCAGTACCCGCCCCCGCACCGACGCGCGATGCGTCCGTGCCCGGTCCAGGAGCGCCATGAGTTCGCGCAGGTTGTTCACGATGTTCACCGTCACCTTGGCTCTCACAACCGCCGGCTGCGCCGCGGGTGGCGACGGGGGCGGTGCCGACGCCGTGGAGTGGACCGACGACGTGTGCGGCGCGCTCGCCCCCTTCGCGACGGCGGCCTCGGCGCAACCCGCCGTCGACCCGGCCGACCCGGCCGGGATGGTGCGTGAGCTGGGCATCTATCTCGGCTCCACGGCTTCGGCGGTGCAGGACTCGGTCCGCGGCCTGGAAGCTGCGGGCCCCGCGCCGGTGGAGGGTGGCGACGAGTACGTGGACCGGCTGACCGAGACATTGACGAAGGTCGGGACGAGTTTCTCCGACGCGGAGGTCCGGCTCTCCGGCGTCGACACGTCGAGCGCCGAATCCGTCGCGACCGCGCTACCGGACGTGGTGGCGCCGCTCCAGGAACTGGGCGCTCTCGCCGACCCCACCGACGGGCTCCGGTCGACCGACGAGCTCCGTGCCGCCGCGGATCAGGCCCCGCGGTGCCAGCAGCTGCGCACCGGCTGAAACCCGGTACGGCCGAGCCCGGACCGGCCTGCGGGCTGGGGCCGGGACCCGACGGGACCGGCCGGTGTGCACACTGGGGTGCGTCCAGGTCGCCACATCCGGGAGCCGGTCCATGCCTCGCACGACCCGTTCCGCCGTCCTCGTCCCCCTGACTGTCACCGCCGCGGTCACGGTGCTCCTCACGGCGGGCTGCACCACCACAGTGGCCGGCACCGCGGCTCCGAGGGCTGCCGAGCTCGACGCGCCGAGGCCGTCGGCCGCGTCGCCGCGGGCACAGCCCGGTGGCCCGGCGTCGTCGGAGGCCGTGACGTGGGTGAACGACATCTGCGGCGCGCTGCTTCCCTTCGTCGCGACGGCGTCCACAGAGCCGGAGATCGACCCCACCGACACGGAGGCCGCCATCGAGAGCCTCAGCGAGTACCTCGGCGACGCGGTGTCGAGCCTGGACGGGGCGCTGTCGGGGATGGATGCGGCCGGCGCGTCCCCGGTGGAGGGCGGTGACGAGATCGTCGATCGGCTCGGCGAGGCGCTCACGACCTTCCGGGACTCGTTCGCGAACGCGAAGGTCGACGTCGACGCCGTCGACAGCTCGGACCCGCAGCAACTGCTGGAGGCACTGCCCGCGGCCGTGGCCCCCCTCCAGGAACTCTCGAGCTTCCCCGACCCGACGGTCGACCTGCGCAACAACGCGGAACTCGACGCCGCGGCGCAGCAGGCCCCCAGCTGCCAGGAGCTCTCCGGCAACGGTGGCTGACCGCACCGGAGCGCCGTTCGGCGCGTCGCCGGCCAGTCCGTCGAACGTGTGTTCTACGGTACCGCCGTGCAGCCCTCGCTGTTCTCCGCCGATGCACGCCCACCGCAGGTCGGCGATCTCGCCGGCCTGCTGTGCGGGCCCGGCCAGATCATCCGGTTCGGCGCCGGTGACCAGGCTCGGCTGTCGGTCGTCCTGGCCGACGGTCCACGTGCGCCCGCCGTCGCGGCCGCCTGCGCCGCCACCGGGATCACGGTGGAAGCCGTGCACTCCGAGAGCGGCGCCACCGCGTTGCGCACCGCGTTCCGTTGCGACCTGGTCGACCTCGCCCGCGCGTGGACCCACGGCGCGGCGAAGACCGTTCCCGCCGGGTTCCAGCTCGACGGCCCGCTGCTGCGGCTGTGGGCACTGTCGGCCGGGCGTCCCGACAACAGGGGTGGATACCTGCTCGGACTCGACGCCCACGCGCCGCAGACCCACGACCCCCTGATCGCCGCGGCCACCAGGGCGGGTATTCCACCCGCCCGCGTCGGCCGCGGAACGGCGCTGCGGATCAGCGGCACCCGGCGGGTTCAGCGGCTGGTCGAGCTCGTCGGCCCGGCGCCCCGGCAGCTCGGGTCGCAGGACTGGCCCCGGTACTGGGGCCGCAACGCGTCTTGACACCCATGGTTACGCTCTCGCGGCGCGAACAGCACGGTATCGGGACGCGGCGCTCGGCGTGACGGATGCACCACTGCGGGTGGGTGTGCGAACGTGGAGTTCCGGCGCAGACCGGGCTGGGGGACGCATACTCGGGGTTTCCGGGTGCTCGCGCAGTCGGCGCGACGGCCCCACGGCCGGGGATGATCGGCCGTAGACGATGGAGTAGGACCAGGTGGCAACCGGAACGACGAGTTCGAAGCCCGCGACGGCCCACGAGGCCGCGGCGGCGAGTAGCCGCACCCGCAAGGGGGGCGGCCGGAGCACCGGCACGCCTGCGGCCGCCACCACGGCGGGTCCCACGCGCCGGCTGGTGATCGTCGAGTCCGCCACCAAGGCGAAGAAGATCCAGGCGTATCTCGGCCGGGACTACGTGGTCGAGGCCTCCGTCGGCCACATCCGGGACCTCCCGCGCGGCGCGGCGGACGTCCCGGCGAAGCACAAGGGCGAGGCCTGGGCCCGGCTCGGCGTCGACGTCGACAACTCCTTCGCACCGCTCTACGTCGTGACAGCGGAGAAGAAGAGCAAGGTCGCCGAGCTGAAGGAGGCGCTCAAGTCCGTCGACGAACTCCTGCTCGCCACGGACCACGACCGCGAGGGCGAGGCCATCGCCTGGCACCTGCTCGACACGCTCAAGCCGAAGATCCCCGTCCGCCGCATGGTCTTCCACGAGATCACCGAGACCGCGATCCTCGCTGCCGTGCAGAACCTGCGTGACCTCGACCAGGACATGGTCGACGCGCAGGAGACCCGCCGCATACTCGACCGGCTCTACGGCTACGAGGTCTCGCCCGTGCTGTGGAAGAAGGTCATGCCCAAGCTCTCGGCGGGCCGGGTGCAGTCGGTGGCCACGCGGATCATCGTGCAGCGGGAGCGCGAGCGCATGGCGTTCGTCTCGGCGTCGTACTGGGACATCGCCGCGTCGATGGACGCCGGCGCCGACACGACCCCCCGCCGGTTCCCGGCCCGGCTCGTGTCGGTCGACGGCTCGCGGGTCGCCACCGGCCGCGACTTCGGGCCGGACGGCATGCTGCGCACCGACGCCCGTGCGATGGACGAGCCGAGCGCCCGGCGGCTCGCGGAGGCGCTGCGGAACCGCGACCTCACCGTGCAGTCCGTGGAGTCGAAGCCGTACACGCGCAAGCCGTACGCGCCCTTCATGACGTCGACCCTGCAGCAGGAGGCGGGCCGCAAGCTGCGCTTCTCCGCGGACCGCACGATGCGCAGCGCGCAGCGGCTCTACGAGAACGGCCACATCACCTACCTGCGCACCGACTCCACGACGATGTCACCCTCGGCGGTGGAGGCCGCCCGGACACAGGCTCGTCAGCTCTACGGCGACGCCTACGTCCCCGCGCAGCCCCGCCAGTACACGCGCAAGTCCAAGAACGCACAGGAGGCCCACGAGGCCATCCGGCCCGCCGGGGAGACCTTCCGCACGCCGGGCGAGATCGCCGGCGAGGTCGACGGTGACGACTTCCGGCTCTACGAACTGATCTGGCAGCGCACCGTCGCGTCCCAGATGGAGGACGCTCGCGGCACCACCGTCAGCATCCGGATCGGCGGCACCGCCGCCACGGGCGAGGACGTCGTGTTCGCCTCCTCCGGGCGCACCATCACGTTCCCCGGGTTTCTGAAGGCCTACGTCGAGACCGTCGACGACCAGGCCGGTGGCGAGGCCGACGACGCCGAGTCGCGGCTGCCCGAGCTGACGCAGGGCCAGACGTTGACCGCCGCGTCCCTGACCCCGGAGGGGCACTCCACCAACCCGCCGTCGCGCTACTCGGAGCCGAGCCTGGTCAAGGCCCTGGAGGATCTGGGCATCGGTCGGCCCTCGACCTACGCCTCGATCATCAGGACGATCCAGGATCGCGGCTACGTGTGGAAGAAGGGCAGCGCGCTCGTCCCGTCGTGGATCGCGTTCGCCGTGGTCGGGCTGCTGGAGCACCACTTCGGCCGGCTCGTCGACTACGACTTCACCGCGGCCATGGAGGACGAGCTCGACGCGATCGCGGCGGGTACCCAGGGCCGCACGGCGTGGCTGTCGGGCTTCTACTTCGGGGCGGCACAGGGCACCGAGGGGTCGGTCGCGCGCGCCGGCGGGCTGAAGAAGCTGGTGGGCGTCAACCTCGAGGAGATCGACGCCCGGGAGATCAACTCGATCCCGATGTTCGACGACGTCGTCGTCCGGGTCGGGCGCTACGGGCCGTACCTGGAGAAGCCCGGCGCGGATCCCGCCCACTCGCAGCGGGCGAACCTGCCCGACGACCTGCCTCCCGACGAGCTCACCCGCGACGTCGCCGAGCAGCTGTTCTCGGTGCCGCAGGAGGGTCGCTCGCTGGGCGTCGACCCCGTCACCGGGCACGAGGTCGTGGCGAAGGAGGGTCGCTACGGGCCCTACGTCACCGAGATCCTGCCCGAGCCCGAGCCCGCGCCACCGCTGCCTGCGACCAACGGGACGAAGAAGAAGGCCGGCACGGCCAAGGCCGCCGCCAAGGCGAAACCGCGGACGGGCTCGCTGTTCAAGGGGATGGCGACGGAGACCGTCACGCTCGAGGAGGCGCTGCGACTGCTCTCGCTCCCCCGCCTCGTCGGCGCCGACCCGGAGAGCGGCGAGGAGATCACCTCCCAGAACGGGCGGTACGGGCCGTACTTGAAGAAGGGCACGGACTCGCGGTCGCTGAGCAACGAGGAACAGCTGTTCACCGTGACGCTCGACGAGGCCGTGGAGATCTACAAGCAGCCGAAGCAGCGCGGCAGGCGCACTGCCGACGCGACGCCCCCGCTGCGCGAGATCGGCGAGGACAGCGCGACGAAGAAGCCCATGGTGATCAAGGACGGCCGGTTCGGTCCGTACGTCACCGACGGCGAGACCAACGCCTCGCTCCGCAAGGGCGACGCCGTGGAGACGCTCACCGACGAACGCGCCAGCGAGCTGCTGGCCGAACGCCGGGCCCGCGGCCCAGCCCCGAAGAAGCCGGCAGCAAAGAAGCCCACCACCCGCAAGAAGACCCCGGCCAAGTAAACGGCGCTCCCCCGTCCCACCCCAGTCCCCGGTTCAGCGGGGGGTGACGCGGCGACGGGGTCAGGCGGGCGGGGTCAGTAGGGCCTTGACCGCTGCGGCCACTCGGCCACCGTCGGCGCGGCCGGCGACGGTGGCGTTGGCCTTCTTCATGACCTGACCCATCTGGCGCGGACCGGGCGTCTCGCCGAACTCGGTGGTGGTCTCCTCGACGGCGGTGAGGGCGATGGCGGCCAGCTCGGCATCGGTGAGCTGGGTGGGCAGGTACCGGGCCAGGATCTCGCCCTCGGCGCGCTCCTGGGCGGCGAGCTCGTCGCGGCCGGCGGCGGCGAAGGCCTCGGCCGACTCGGCGCGCTTCTTGGCCTCCTTGGCGATGACCTTGAGCACCTCGTCGTCGTCGAGCCGGCGGGCCTCGGTGCCCGCGACCTCGACGTTGCCGATTGCGGTCAGCGTCATCCGCAGGGTGGACTTCAGCAGCTCGTCGCGGGCCTTCATGGCGGCGGTGAGGTCGGCCCGCAGCTGCTCCTTGAGGGTTGTCACGGGCGTGAACGCTAGCCCAATGACACCTCGTCGTACTCTGCGGTTGTGAACGGGTGGGAGCGGTTCGCGCTGGGCGCGACCACGACGGGGGCGGCCACGTTGGCCTACGCCGCCGGTATCGAACGGCGCTGGTGGACGCTGCGCGAGGCCACCCTGCCGGTGCTGACCGAGGGCGCGCACCCCTTGCGCATCCTGCACGTCTCCGACCTGCACATCACGCCCAACCAGCGCAGCAAGCAGCGCTGGGTCTCGGCCCTGGATGCGTTGGCGCCCGATCTCGTCGTGAACACCGGCGACAACCTCGCGCACCCTCGGGCCGTCCCCACCGCCCTGGCCACCCTGGGCCCACTGCTGAACAGACCCGGCCTGTTCGTCTTCGGCAGCAACGACTACTTCGGCCCCACCCCGAAGAACCCGGCCAGATACCTCACCCGCACCACGCGCCGCGTCCACGGGGAGCCGCTGCCCTGGCGTGACCTCCGCGCCGCGTTCCTCGAACGGGGCTGGCTCGATGCCACCCACGCGCGGCACACCGTCGAGATCGGGGGCGCCACGGTCGCGGCCGCGGGCGTCGACGACCCGCACCTGGGCCTGGACCGTTACGACCGCATCGGCGGCTCCCGTCCGGAGGGGCCCGTCCTGCGCCTGGGCCTCACGCACTCCCCCGAACCCCGCGTGCTCGACGGGTTCGCCGCCGACGGCTACGACCTGGTGATGGCCGGCCACACACACGGCGGACAGCTGCGCCTGCCAGGTGTCGGCGCGCTGGTCACCAACTGCGGGATCGACCGCTCACGGGCCCGCGGCGCGTCGCGCTGGGGCACGCACACCTGGCTGCACGTCTCCGCGGGCCTCGGCACCTCGCCCTACGCCCCGGTGCGCTTCGCCTGCCCGCCCGAGGCGACCCTTCTGACCCTCGTGCCCCGGCCGTCGGTCGTGGCGTCGCGGACAACCCCCGCGCCGGCGTCGGCGGAGGTCGGCTAGACTTCGCTACGGCTCTCGGGCCATCGGGGTGTGGCGCAGCTTGGTAGCGCGCTTCGTTCGGGACGAAGAGGTCGCAGGTTCAAATCCTGTCACCCCGACACACAGACGGCCTGGTCAGGAGCTTCTAACGGAGTTCAGGACCGGGCCGTTTCGGCGTTGCGGGGCGGGGTGAGTAACCAACTGAGTAACTGTCGCTGCGGCCGGGGAACACGCGGTTCATCACCGTCGCCCCGTCGTCGATGATCGGTCGCAGCTGCTTGCGGTAGACGGTCTCGGTGACGGCGGACCCGCCGGTGTGCCCGACCAGCCGGGCGATCTGCTCGATGGGCACGCCCTCGTCGGACAGGATGGACACGAAGCTGTGCCGCAGCTCCCGCGGCGTTCACTCGGCCGCGTCCAGACCGGCGGCCGAGGCGATGCGCCGGAACCCGCGCGGAACGCGCAGCCGGACGCGGCATGTTCACGACAGACGCGCACACCGGCGGATGGACATCACGGGTCGAGGTGGAGGTACGCGTAGAGCCCGCCCCCGACGCCGTCGCTGAAGCCCTGAAGATCCAGCCGGGCACCGAGGTCCTGGTCAGGGCTCGCGTGATGTACGCCGACGACGAGCCCGTTCAGCTCGCCACCAGCTACCTCCCCCGCGACCTCACCCGAGGCACCCCCATCGAAGGCAAGGACACCGGTCCCGGCGGGATCTACGCCCGGCTCGAGGAAGCCGGCCACCACCTCGACCAGTTCGTCGAGATCGTCCGCACCGGGCTCGCCACCGAAACCGAAGCCACCGCACTCGGTGTCGCAGTCGGCGCCACCTTCCTACGCATCCACCGCACCGCCCACACCACCGACCGCGTCGTGGAAACCAACCACCTCACCGCGATCGCCGACCGCTTCGAACTGGAATACCGGCTGCCCACCGACTGAACGCAACTGGATACCGGGCCGGGGACGCCGTGACCAGCAGCCCCGCAGATCACCGACCGCCGGTGAGCCGCGGCCGGCTCAAGGACGGCGGCGCCGTCACCTCCGACACCCGGTCGTGCCACCCCGCCGCCCCGCAGGGCCGGACCTCGTCTCGCACACCGACGCCTCCGTTGACCACATCGTCGCCTTCTGGGACGGCCGACCCGCCCCCGGCCACGGCGGCACCGGCGACGTCGCCGCCACACGCGAGCGAGGCACCCCGGTCACCGAAATCTGGCCGGCCGGCACGTCCCGGACCTGACACACGCCCGCTCCGCAGGCGGGTCCGATCTCGCCGGCATCCGAGAACGTGGGCTCGCCAGGCGTTGCCGATGCGTTGCTGCAACTTGATCGACGGGCGACAACACGAGGCCTGCGCGCCCTCGAAAGCCAGGCCACGCGCCAGACACCGTGGAAGTTGTAGCAGCTCCATCCCCCGGAACGCCCCCGCTCCGACCAGCCACGGAATGACCACCAGGCGGAAGCATCGCTTCCGCCGGTAGTACACCGTCGAACGGCACGAGGTACCGGATTGCCACGGCCGGCGTCGTGACCGTCAGGGCCCGGTGATCCGGAAGACCGGGATCCGATCGGCGGCCGCGGCGATGACGTCGAGCGCGTCACCTCGGCTGACCGGCATGTGGGGGCGAGCCCCCGGAGCGAGCTCCAGGTAGCGCCGCACGACCGGTGCCCGTTGCTCCACCGGCACGTCGACCAGCCGCACGCGTTCGCGCCGGCCGTGCCGAAGGACCGCCGACCCGCCGGCGGCCTCGACGTTGAGGACCCAGTTCGCCGTGGGACCGAGCATGCAGACGAGGTAGCGCTCACCACCCATTCGCACCGGGACGAGGGGCAGCGAGACGGTGCGCCCGGACCGGCGCCCCACCACCTCCAGCGTCAGCAGGCGCGAGGGCATCCACCCCCATCCGGCGACCGCCGCCGACCACCGGTTCAGCAGCTTGGCCGTCGGGTTCGGTCGGCCGTCGCGGTACATCCAGCGCAGTAGCCGCGTGTGCCACGACCCCCGTGCGGTCGATCCCGCGGCCGGCCCCTGCTCGATGGCACCCATCGCACGCCCCGTCCCGACGGCCGGCCACCGTTCGGTAGTGGCCGGGCCGGTCCGACGGTAGGGATGAGCGGGCACGGCGATCAGTGCCGCACGGTGCACCTTGACGGGCCTTTCGGCCCCGAACGGTCGGGGACAGAACCGGACGTCCCGGTGCGGGCGGGACATCGGCCTACAGGTCGTTGCCCGCGTAGGAGAGGCCGAAGCTCTTGTTCACCAGCGGGAAGTCCGGGACGATCGTGTCGGCCATGACGACCGGCAGCGCGGGCCAGTTGAGGAAGCTCGGGTCCACGATCTTCACGCGGCGCAGCAGGCCGTCGGCCCCGATCTCCACGCGGTGCACCACCGTGCCCCGCCAGCCCTCGACGATCCCCACACCCGAGCCGGCGACCCGCCCGGCCGCACCGGTGGCCGGAGCGCTGCGGCACCCGTCGAGAAGCCCGACCAGCTCCGTGATCATCTCGACGGAGGTGGCGATCTCGTGGCACCGCACCTGGAATCGGGCGAGCACGTCACCGCCGGCGTGGGCGGGCGCGGCCCGGGGAAGTGGCACGGCCGCGACGGGATGGTCGCGACGGGCGTCGACGCTCAGCCCGCTGGCCCGCGCGACGTAGCCGAGGGCGCCGAGATCATGGGCCTGGCGAGCGGTGAGCACGGCGGTGCCGGTGAAGCGGTCGAGCACGCCGCTGTGGCCCAGCGCCAGCGCGGCCACCTCGGCGGCGTCGGCCGCGATCATGCGTAGCCGCACCGGGTCGGGGAGTGCGGCGAGAACGGTGCCGCCGGGGTGGACGGCGCCGCGGAGCAGCCGGCTCCCGGTGACCCGGTCGTTGACGCGCAGCAGCTCCTCGCGGATGCGTCCGGCGTGGGAATGGAGGACGGAGTGCCCGACGTCGTTGCACATCGCGCCGATGTCCGTCACGTGGTTGTAGAGCCGCTCCAGCTCCAGCAGGAGCGCGCGCAGGCGCGCAGCATCCGGACCGACGTCGACCGACCGCGCGTCCTCGACGGCCTGGCAGAAGGCGAGCGCGTGCCCGACGGAGGTGTCGCCGCTGATGCGTTCGGCCAGTTCGAGTGCGTCCTGCGGCGTCCGTCCCTGGAACAGCTTCTCGACGCCGCGGTGGACGAACCACAGGCGGGCCTTGAGGTTGAGGATGGTCTCGCCGACGACGGAGAACCGGAAGTGACCCGGCCCGATCATGCCGGCGTGCACCGGGCCGACCGGGATCTCGTAGACCCCCGGCCCCTCGACGCTGCGGAACGGATACGGACCGTCCTGGTCACCGAACGCCGGCGGGTCACCGGCGTCGTCACGCATCGGGTACCAGCCCCGCGGCCAGTGGAAGTGGCGCACCAGCCGCCGGGGCAAAGGATGGTCGACCGGTACGATGCCGAACAGGTCGCGCATCTCGCGTTCGAACCGCCCGGCCGGGAACGACAGCGCCGCGATGCTGGGCACCCGCGGGCGGTCGGGATCGAGCGGGACGAGCAGCTCGACGCGCCGGTCGGGTGCGGCCGCGGTGAACAGGTACACCGCACGCAGCCGGTCCCCGTCGTCGTGGCCGGCCACGAGCGCGACGCGGAACCCCGCGTCGAGCAGCCCCGCGGCCTGCGCGGGGAGCTGGTCGGGTGTGACTGTGCGGGCGGTGCGGTGCCAGCCGACCGGGGCCCTCGCCGTGCCGCTGCTCATGGTGTTCCCGTCACGATGTCGGCGGCCCGGGCCAGCAGCGGTGCCAGCGGGGCCGCGCCGACGCCGATGACCGCGCAGCCGACCAGCGCGAGCACCATGGTGGTCGCGGCGCCGATCGGCAGCGGGAGCGGCGCGGGCGCAGCCCCGGGGGCGGCGGTGGACGCACCCAGCAGCATCCGGCTCGTATGCCCGACCAGTACGGCGGCGATGACGAGCACCAGCACGAACGCGGCGGCGGTCGCCCAGCCCAACCCGTTGGCGAACCCGGCCCTGGCGAGGGCGAACTCGCTGGCGAACAGGCTGAACGGTGGGAACCCGACCAGTGCCAGCACCCCCGCCGCAACGCACCCGGCGAGCACCGGCGAGCGGCTCGCCAGCGCCCGGACGTCGGCGATCCGGCTGGAGCCGGTGGCCTGCAGTACGTGCCCGGCGCCGACGAACAGGGTGCTCTTGGCCAGCCCGTGGCCCAGCATGTGCAGCAGCACCGCAGCCGTGGCGAGCGGCCCGCCCGCGGCGGCCCCGAGGGCGAGCAGCCCCATGTGCTCGATGCTGGAGTAGGCGAGCATCCGCTTGTAGTCGCGCTGGGCGATCAGCAGCGTGGTGGCCACGAGCAGCGACGCGAGCGCGATCACGACCAGCATGGTCCGGGCGAACCCGACGCCCAGCGCTGCATCGGCGATAACCTTCACCCGCAGGATCGCGTAGAACGCCACCGAGAGCAGCACCCCGGACATCAGCGCCGACACCGGCGCCGGGGCCTGGCTGTGTGCGTCGGGTAGCCACGCGTGCAGCGGGGCCAGCCCGGCCTTGGTGCCGAAGCCGAGGATCAGCAGGGCCACCGCGATGCGGGTGACGCCGGGGTCCAGGCCGGCCGCGCCGTCGGCCAGCGCGGCGAGATCCAGCCCGGCGCCGGACCCGGCGTGCAGGGAGGCGTAGTTCAGCAGCAGGGTGCCCAGCAGGGCCAGCGCGATCCCTGTCGAGCAGATCACGACGTACTTCCACGCCGCCTCCACCGCGGCCCGGGTGCGGCGCTGGCCGACCAGGAACGCGGTGATGATCGTCGTGGCCTCCACCGCCACCCACAGCACTCCGAGATCGGCGGCCAGCACGGCCAGCGTCATCGCCGCCAGGAACAGCTGGACCAGCACGGTGTGCCGGGTCGCGGTGCGCGCGCTCGCGTGCCCGGCGGCGATCTCGCCGCGCAGGTGTGCCGGGGTGGCCGCGCAGGCCACCAGCGCGACGGCGGCGACGACGACCAGCATGAACGCGGTGAGCGCGTCGGCCCGCAGCAAGCCCCCCACCGCGGTGCGCGGACCGGCGGCGAGCACCTGTACCGCGAGGACGACCACTGCGGCCAGCACGACGGCGGCACTGCCTGCACCCAGCCACGCCGTCGACCGGCGCCATCCGGCTGCGAGGTAGGCCACCGCGGTCAGCACCGGCAGCAGCAGAGGAATCAGCAGGATGACCATCAGTCGTGCAGCTCCCGCAGTTCGTCGAGGTCGGTGCGGCCGAACACATCCCGCATCCGGCCGGTCAGCACGCCGAGCACCAGCACGGCCAGCAGCACGTCGAGGAACACCCCGAGCTCGACGATCAGCGCCACACCGGCGCCGGTGAGGAACCCGACCGCGGTGATGCCGTTGTCCATGAGCAGGAAACCCGTCAGCTGTGACAGCGCGCGTCGCCGGGTGACCAGCACGAAGAACCCGATCAGCACCACCGCCATCCCGACCGGGATCGCCGCGGTGACCGGCGAGGGAGCCAGCGCCACCAGCGGCTGCGACACCGCGAGTGCCAGCAGCGTCAGCACGGCCGCGGCGAGCAGCGACGCGGCCACGTTGACCAGCGGGCGGGTCACCCGGCGCTCCCCCTCGGCGGCGGACAGCGCCCGGCGCAGCAGGTGCGGGAGCAACCCGGCGCGCAGCACCAGCACGCCGACCGCCACCACGGCGAGCTCGCCCGAGCCCTCGTGCACGGCCAGCACGGCGACCAGCCCGGCCAGCGCTACACCCTGCGCCGCGAACACCCGGATCACCACCGCCAGCTCGCGCAGCCACAACACCAGGACGGCCGTGAGCAGCACCGCGCCCGCGCCCAGGCCGACCAGCTGGGTGAGAAGCGCCTCGGACATGTCTGCTCCTGTCTCGGTGTCTCGGGATGGACTCAGCCGAAGAAGAAGGACGCGACCACCGCGAGCAGGGCCAGCACGAACGACCCGGCCAGCAGCTCCGGCGTGCGGAACAGGCGCAGTTTCGCGAGGAACACCTCGGCCCCGGCAAGCCCGGCGCCCAGCGCCGTCACCTTGACGGCGAAGACCGCCACCCCCAACGCGACGGCACCCGGCCCTGTGGTGCCCGCGATCCCCCAGGGGGCGAAGAGCGTGGCCCACAGCCCGAGGAACACGGTGAGCCGCATCGCTGAGGCCAGCTCCACCAGCGCCAGGTCCGGGCCGGCGTACTCGAGCACCATCGCCTCGTGCACCATCGTAAGCTCGAGGTGGGTCGACGGGTTGTCCACCGGGAGCCGCCCGGTCTCGGCGACGACGGCCAGCCCCAATGCCACCGCGGCGAGCACGTGGGCCGGGGTGATCACCCGGCCCGGGTCCCGCAGGGTCGAGGTCACGATGTCGCCCAGGTCGGTGGAACCGACCGGCACGG
The DNA here is from genome assembly GCA_026785945.1 of Pseudonocardia sp. GTDB lineage: Bacteria > Actinomycetota > Actinomycetes > Mycobacteriales > Pseudonocardiaceae > Pseudonocardia. Next base: position 19,863 of record JAJAZD010000075.1, read on the forward strand.
ACAGCGCGAGCACCCCCACCAGCAGCGTGGGCTCGACGAGGGCCAGGATCGTGATCTCGCGGCTGGCGCCCATCCCGCCGAACGCGGTGCCGGTGTCCAGCCCGGCCAGTGCGAGCGCGACGGCACCGAGGGTCAGCAACGCCACCACGACGAACAGGTCGGCGCCCGCCGCCGGCACCGCGGCAGTGGTCACGAACGGGACGACGGCGACCACCGCCAGGGTCGTGGCCATCAGCACCAGTGGCGCCATCCGGAACACCTCGGTGGTGCCGCGCGGGGTGAGGGGCTGCTTGCGCATCAGCTTGCGCAGGTCGCGCCACGGCTGCAGGACCCCGGCGCCGGCGCGGCCCTCCAGCCGCGCGCGGACCTGCCGCATGATGCCGAGCAACAGCGGCGACCCGACCAGCACCACGACGGCCTGCACCAGCGCGACGGTGATCCCGGCCACGCTCATCGGATCGTCACGAGCAGGACCAGCAGGCCGCACACCGCGACGAAGCCGTAGCCGAGGTAGAGGTGGATGCTGCCGGTGGCCAGCCGCGCCCCGAGCCGTCCCCAGGCGGCCACCGCGGTCAGCACCGGCCGGTAGAGCCCGTGCTCGAGCCGGTCCGGCACCCGCAACCGGTAGCGCACCGCGTCGACGAGGTACTGCGACTCCCGGTGGTGGGTGACGTCGACGTCCTGCTCGGGCCGCACCACGTCGTCGAAGACCCGTTGCAGCGGCTGCGCGAACGAGGTGGCCGTGTACTCCATCCGCGCCGAGAGCGGGCCCGCGCCGCAGTCCCACAACCGCACCGCGGTCCGGTCCCGCGACCGGGCTGCGAGCAGCCTGGCCCCGAGCGCCACCGCCGCTGTCCCGACCAGCACCGCGCCGGCCACCAGCAGCGGCGACAGCGATCCCGTGAAGCCCTGGAGCCGCACGACCAGCAGCCCCGCGGCCAGCGGGTCGGCCGCGCCGAACAGTGCGCCGCCCACCCGGCCCACGGCCGGCAACACGAGCGCGGGGGCCAGGGCGAGCGCGGCGCAGGCCACGCC
>JAJAZD010000076.1 GCA_026785945.1 Pseudonocardia sp.
GTGCCTCTACGCCTCCGCCCGGGCCCAGCGCAGGGTCGCAGGGACTCGACGTGGGGAGATTGATCGGTAGTCTCCTCGGGTGGTCCTGGGGGCTGGCGCAAGCGGTGGTCTGAGCTCGTACGACGACCTGCCGGACGGGCTTGTTGTCGCCGACGAGGTGTGCACGGTCGTGGTCTTCAACAGCGCCGCCGCGCGCATCACCGGTGTCGACGCCGACTTCGCGGTCGGCAAGCGGCTCGAGGACGTGCTGCCGCTGGAGGGGCTCGACGGGCGGGCCTGGTGGCCGTGCGTCCGCCCCTACGACGGGCTGCGGACCGTGAACGGCCACCCCGAGCGCAACCTGCTGCTGCCCGGCGGCCCCGAGATCCTTGTCACCGCCCGCTACGTGCGCGACGAGCCGCGGGGTCCCGTGCGGCGGGTCGTGGTCGGGCTGCGCGACACCCGCCACCGGGCGCGCGAGGAGCTCAGCCGTGCCGAGCTGGTCTCGACCGTCGCCCACGAGCTGCGGTCCCCGCTCACCTCGGTCAAAGGCTTCACCGCGACCCTGCTGGCCAAGTGGGACCGCTTCACCGACGAGCAGAAGCGGCTGATGCTCGAGACGGTCAACGCCGACGCCGATCGGGTCACCCGGCTGATCACCGAGCTCCTGGACATCTCGCGCATCGACTCCGGCCGGCTCACGATCCGGCGCCAGGTCGTTGACATCGGCCGGGTCGCGCACCGACACGTCGCCGGCATGGTCGCCGGAGGGCATGCCGAGGCCCGCTTCGAGGTGTCGGTGGTCGAGGGCATCCCGGAGATGTGGGTCGACGCCGACAAGCTCGACCAGGTCGTGGCCAACCTGCTGGAAAATGCCGTGCACCACGGCGATGGAACAGTGAGAATCGTGGTGGAACCCGACGGAGACGGAGCAGCGGTGACGGTCACGGACGAGGGGGAGGGCATCGCCCAGCACCTCCAGGACCGCGTCTTCACCCGCTTCTGGCGATCCGGTCGCCGCGGCGGCACCGGGCTGGGGCTCTACATCGTGCGCGGGCTGGTGGAGGCCCACGGCGGCCGCATCGAGGTGGGCAACGCGCCCGGCGGCGGTGCGAGGTTCCGATTCGTGCTGCCCGCTGCGACCCCGGACTTCGCCGACTGACCAGTACAGCGGCGTACGCCCGGCCCGGCGGGCCGATCCCAGCCCCCGCGCGCCGCCGCACCTAGACTCGGGCGGCGCTGCCCGCCCAGCGCCCTGGAGCTCCCGACATGTCAGCCCCCAACAAGTCCTACGACCCCGTGCAGGTGACCCCCTTGAACGCCGACGAGGTCGAGCGCGCCCGCGACGACGCCCTCCGTGCCATCGCCGTCGCTCCCGACCTCGACGCCCTCAAGGCGGTCCGGCTCGACCACGCCGGTGACCGGTCGGCGCTCGCCCTGGCCAACCGCGAGATCGGCGCCCTGCCCCCCGCCGCCAAGGCCGAGGCCGGCAAGCGTGTCGGAGCTGCCCGGCGTACGGTCAACGACGCGCTGGCGCAACGCCAGCAGGCGCTGGAGCAGGAGCGCGACGAGCGGGTCCTGGTCGAGGAGTCCGTTGACGTCACGCTGCCCTGGGACCGCACACCACCCGGCGCCCGCCACCCCTTGAGCACCCTGGCGGAGCGGGTGGCGGACCTCTTCGTGGCGATGGGCTACGAGTGGTCCGAGGGCCCCGAGGTCGAGGCCGAGTGGTTCAACTTCGACGCGCTCAACCTCGGGCCCGACCATCCGGCCCGCACCACGGCGGACACCTTCTGGGTCGGGTCACCGGACTCGGGCGTCGTCCTGCGCACCCAGACCTCTCCTGTGCAGATCCGCACCATGCTGCGCCGCGACCCGCCGATCTACGCCGTGTCGCCCGGTCGCGTCTACCGCACGGACGAGCTCGACGCGACACACACCCCGGTCTTCAACCAGGTCGAGGGCCTGGTGGTCGACGAGGGCATCACGATGGCGCACCTGCGCGGCACCCTCGACCACTTCGCCGGCGCCATGTTCGGCGAGGGCACGGTGACCCGGCTGCGCCCGTCGTACTTCCCGTTCACCGAACCGAGCGCAGAGATGGACCTGCGCTGCTGGATCTGCCACGGCGACTCGGTCGGCAACCCGGACCGGCCGTGCCGCACCTGCTCCTCCGAGGGCTGGATCGAGTGGGGCGGCTGCGGCATGGTCAACCCGCGGGTGCTGGTCGCGTGCGGCGTGGACCCCGACCGCTACAGCGGCTTCGCGTTCGGCATGGGCCTGGAGCGGACCCTGATGTCGCGGCACGGCGCCGAAGACATGCGCGACATGGTCGAGGGCGACGTGCGTTTCACCCGTCCGTTCGGGACGGAGATCTGATGCGCGCGCCCCTGTCCTGGCTGCGGGAGCACGCCGACCTGCCCGCCGGTGCCGACGGCCGTGCGCTCGCCGAGCGGCTGATCGCCGCCGGCCTCGAGGTCGAGACCGTCGAGCGGCCGGGCCACGACGTCACCGGTCCGGTCGTCGTGGGGCGGGTGCTGTCCTTCGAGGAGGAGGCCCACTCCAACGGCAAGACGGTGCGCTGGTGCACGGTCGACGTGGGCGAGGGCGAGCCACGGGGGATCGTCTGCGGTGCGCTGAACTTCGCCGTCGGCGACAGCGTCGTCGTCGCGCTGCCGGGAGCGACCCTGCCCGGGGGCTTCGCCATCACCGCCCGCACGACGTACGGCCACGTCAGCGACGGCATGATCTGCTCGTCGCGCGAGCTGGGGGTCGGTGACGACCACGACGGCATCCTCGTGCTCGAGGCCGACACGTCCCCGGCACCGGGTGCCGACGCCGTCGAGGCGCTCGGCCTGCGCGACGAGGTCCTCGACATCGCGGTGACGCCGGACCGCTCCTACTGCCTGTCGATCCGGGGCATCGCGCGCGAGGCGGCCACGGCGTACGACGTGGCGTTCCACGACCCGGCCATCCTCGCTGCCGCGGACCTGATCCCGATCGACGGGACGGGGCACCCCGGCGAGATCGCCGATCCGCGGGCCGCAGACCGGTTGGTGCTGAGGACGGTCATTGGCCTGGACCCCGCCGCGAGCAGCCCGCTCTGGATGCAGCGTCGCCTCGTGCTCTGCGGCATGCGCCCGGTGTCGCTGGCGGTGGACGTCACCAACTACGTGATGCTCGAGATGGGTCAGCCGCTGCACGCCTTCGACCGGTCGCGCCTGCAGGGTGCGGTGGTCGTGCGGCGGGCGGCACCCGGCGAGCAGCTGGAGACCCTCGACCACCTCACGCGGGACCTCGACGCCGAGGACATCCTGATCAGCGACGGCTCAGGCCCCGTCGGGCTCGCCGGCACCATGGGCGGGCTGACCACCGAGATCGACGCCGCGTCGACGGACCTGGTCATCGAGGCGGCGCACTTCGACCCGGTGGCTGTCGCCCGGACCAGCCGGCGGCACCGGCTCGGGAGCGAGGCGTCCCGGCGTTTCGAGCGCGGCGTGGACCCCGAGCTCCCGCCGATCGCATCCGCCCGTGCGGTGGCGCTGCTCGCCGAACTCGGCGGTGCCCGGCACGCGGGCTCCGTCGAGGTGTCCCACCCGCGGGCTCCCCGGCACATCGAGCTCGACCCGGGCCGGCCCGGCCGCACCGCCGGCGTCGACATCGCCCCCGACGAGGTGGCCCGGTGCCTGGAGCAGGTGGGCTGCGAGGTGGAGCGCAGCTCGGTGCGCTGGACCGTCACACCGCCACCGTGGCGCCCGGACCTCGCCGACCCCGCGGACCTCGACGAGGAAGTCGTTCGACTGGTCGGCTACGACAGGATCCCGTCGCTGCTGCCGCAGGCGCCAGCGGGTCCTGGCTTCACCGACCGGCAACGGCTGCGGCGTCGGATCGGGAACGCCCTGGCGCATGCCGGCTACGTGGAGGCCCCGACCTACCCGTTCGTCGGCGCTGACGTTCTCGACGCGTTGATGCTGCCCGCCGACGACGACCGGCGCAACGCGTCGCGGCTGGCGAACCCCCTTTCCGACGAGGAGCCGCTGCTGCGCACGACGCTGCTGCCGGGGCTGCTCGCCGCCCTGCGGCGCAACGTCGGCCGGGGGAGCACCGACGTCGCGCTCTTCGAGGTCGGGCTGGTCTTCCGTCCGGGTCCCGGTCGCCTGCCCACCGCGCCCCGACCGGCGCTGGACCGACGACCGAGCGAGGAGGAGATCGCCGCGCTCGACGCGTCGCTGCCCGCCCAGCCCGAGCGCGTCGCGGTGGTCCTCGCCGGCGACGTCGAGCTGGCCGGTTGGTGGGGACCGCAACGGCCCGGCTTCTGGGCCGACGCGGTCGAGGCGGCGCGCTCGGTCGCGCGGCAGGCCAGGGTGGGGCTCACGGTCCGGGCGGACACGCACGCACCCTGGCACCCAGGTCGGTGCGCGGCGCTGCTCGTCGGCGACACCGTCGTCGGGCACGCCGGCGAGCTGCACCCCCGCGTCCTCACCGCGCTCGGCCTGCCGGCCCGGACCTGTGCGATGGAGCTCGACCTGGAGCTGCTCGGTCTCGACGCGTCTCCCGTTCCTGCTCCACGGGTCTCCACCTACCCGGTGGCGACCCAGGACGTCGCCCTGGTCGTCGACGCCGCGGTCCCCGCGGCCGAGGTCGAGTCAGCCCTGCGGGCCGGGGCCGGTGAGCTGCTGGAGTCGCTGCGCCTGTTCGACCGCTACGAGGGCGAGCAGGTGGGAGCGGGCCGCGCGTCGCTGGCCTACGCCCTGCGCTTCCGCGCGACCGACCGCACGTTGACGGTCGAGGAGGTCACGGCGGCCCGGCAGGCAGCGGTGGCCGAGGCGGCCCGGCGGACCGGTGCCGAGCAGCGCGGTGCCTGAGCAGTCGCTCCGCGCGCAGGTGGCCCTCGTCACCGGGGCCGGACGCGGCATCGGCCGCGAGATCGCCCTGGCGCTGGCCCGCGAGGGGATGCGGGTCGGGCTCGTCGGCCGTACGCCGGTGACGCTGGCCGACACGGCCGACGCCTGCACCGCGGCGGGGGCCCCGGCTGCCGTCGTCGCTCCCGCTGACGTCACCGACCGCGCTGCCGTGTCCGCGGCGGTCGCGACAGTGGTCAGCGAGCTGGGACCCGTCGACCTGCTGGTGGCTAACGCGGGGGTGCGGGAGCAGACGGCGGGCCGGCCGTGGGAGACCGACCCCGACGACTGGTGGCGGGTGGTCGAGACCAACCTCCGGGGTGTGCTCCTCCTCGACCACGCCGTGCTGCCCGCCATGGTGGAGCGGGGCCGGGGCCGGGTGCTCCACGTCGGGAGCGGGATGGGTCAGCGGCCGCGTCCCCGGGGGGAGTGGTCCGCCTACGCCGTCTCCAAGGCCGGGCTCTCCCGCCTCACCGACTCCCTCGCGGCGGCCCTCGACGGCACCGGGGTCACCGTCCTCGAGATGAGCCCCGGCCTGGTCCGCA
>JAJAZD010000077.1 GCA_026785945.1 Pseudonocardia sp.
CACAGCCGGAGCCTACGCATCCGCTGTCGCGTCTCGTGGCACGTACTCGTCGATCATGTCGTTGCGCAGCTTGCCCGACGGGTCGAGTCGCCGCGCGAGTGCGGCGAAGTCGGGGAACCGCTCGTAGCGGCCCGCCACGACACCGGGAGGGGTGCTGAACACCTTCCCCCAGTGCGGCCGCGCCGCGAACGGCTCCAGCGCGACCTCGAGTGCGGACACGACCGGCGCCACCGCTTCCTCGTCGGCGATCCAGGTGAAGTGGAAGGCGGCGCTGTCCTGGCTGTAGGCGGGGCTGAGCCACAGGTCGTCCGCTGCCACGGCGCGGATCTCGGCGGTCTGCAGAACGGGCGCGACCTGGTGGCGCAGCCCGGCAACCGCGTGGAGGGCGTCGACGGCGTTGTGACGGGCGACGAAGTACTCCGACTGCAGCTCCTCTCCGCTGCTGGGCGTGAACCCCAGCCGGAAGTGAGGGAGCCGCTCGTGCCACGGCCCTGGGACGCCGAGCTGTTGGGTGCAGTTCACCCCCGGCATCCCCGGCACCGGGTGGCGGGGGCCGTCGGCGAGCCGGGCCCCTAGCCAGCGCTCCGGCGGCTCGCCGGCGTCGGTGTCCAGGCGCTTGAGCCACACCTGGCCGCGTACCGGCTCCTGCCAGTCGGTGAACACACTGACGCTGTACGCCCCGGAGAGCACCTCGTCGAGGTGACCGGCCAGCCGGTCGTAGGGCAGGTCGTCGTAGACGTACTGGCGCATCCGGTAGGCCGGCACCACGTCGAGGGTGAGTCGCGTGACGACACCGAGTGCGCCCAACGCGAGCACTGACCCCGGGAACGTGTCCTTGTCGCGATCCCGGTCGAGAGCGACGATCTCGCCGTCGGCGGTGACCATCTCCAGGGCACGTACGGCAGAGGCGAGGTTGCCGTTGCCCGCGCCCGAGCCGTGGGTGCCGGTGGCCACGGCGCCGGCAACCGAGATGTGCGGCAGCGATCCCAGGTTGTGCAGGGCCCAGCCGCGATCGTGCAGCGGGCGCACCAGCTCCCCGTAGCGCATGCCACCCGCGACGGTGACCGACCGGCGGTCCTCGTCGACCTCCACCGTCTTCGGCAGGTCGGCCACCGAGAGGAGGTCGCCCGTCGTGTCGGCGATGCGGTTGAAGGAGTGTCCGGTCCCCAGCACCCGGAGACGCTCGGCCCCGGCGACCAGGACCTGCAGCGCCTCCACGGAGGTCGGCCGGTGGTGACGGGCGGCCTGGAAGGTGACGTTCCCGGCCCAGTTGGTGCGCGTGCTCCGTCCCGAGGTCACCGGGTCGACCCTATGTGAGTTGCCGTTTCTGACTATGGCGGTGCCAGGAGGCGCATAATGGGGTTGATGAAGCCCGCCCGCGCCGTCACCCGGCGCCCACTGCCCGGAAGTCCCTTCAGCGCTCCCAAGGCCCCCCCGGTGAAGGTGTTCACCCTGGGTGACCGCGTGACTCACGACCGCTACGGTCTCGGTGAGGTCATCGGCGTCGAGGAGGACATCGCCGTCCTCGTGAAGTTCGGAGCCCAGCAGGTGCGCGTCACCGCGCCGTTCGCAAGGATGAGCTCGCTCTGAGCAGGCCATAGCCCGTGGGCATAGGTGGTGGCCCGCGAGAGTCTGACGAGTACGAGTGGGTACGGCTCGCCGAGCTGGCCGACATCCCCGCCGACGACCCGTCCCCGCTCGTCTGGGCGCTGTGCTCTTGGCTCGACGAGAACCCCGTCTGGGTGACCGCGGGTCTCCGCATCCTGCTCGTCGACCTCGACAACCTGCGAGCCGACCCGCGTCGCTGGCAGGCGCGCATGGCGCTGGTCGTCCAGCTCGCCCGCCAGGCGGATTACGTGGCACTCGCCGGCCAGGTCGGTGCGGTCGCCCGGGCGCGTCCGCACCTCGCCGAGTTCGCGCGGCGGGCCACACCGGTCGAGGACGGCAGCGACGTCGCCGACCTGGTGCTCCTGGCTGAGGCCGACGCTGTGCTCGAGGAAGGGGCGCACGTCGTAGTGCTGAGCAACGACGGCATCTTCGCCTCGCTCGCCGAGGGCGCGCGGCTGACCGTCCTGAGCCCGGGTGCGGACGCCCTGAGCGACCGACTGCGCGATGCCGCTGACGACGTCGTGGACCTCACCCGGCTCGAGGAGCGTGCCCTGACCGTCCGGACCGGCCGCTAGCGACTGCCGGCCCCCGGCGTTGATGTCAGCGTCAGCCCAGCCTGCGGCGTCCCGCGAAGCCCAGGTCGGCCCGGTGGTACCACTCCAGAGCGGAGTCGCCCTCGAGCCAGCACAGCAGGACGGGAACGCCGTCGATCTCGCTGGGGAAGTCCACGAGCAGCGGCGCGAGTCCCTTGAGGTAAGCGCCGGAGTCCTGGACACGGGTCAACAGCTCGTCGAGCCGGGCCTGCGCCGCCTTGAGCTCCGGCAGGCCGCCGAGCGTCGACGGGGCGGCGCCGGCCGCCTGGGCCGCGGTCAGCTCGGCGGCGTCCCCGCGCAGCGCCACGATCTCCTCGAGCACCGGGAGCAGGCGCACGATCTCGGCCCGCGCCTCCGCGACGGTGAACAGCGCCATTCCGTCCATGACACCAGCCTGCCAGGGTGGGGTTGTGGTGGAGCCGACGGACGTCCACGCCCGCCCGGCCGAGCGGGTGGCGGAGCTGGTGGTCCACCTCGGGACCGCCGAGGTGGTCGCGTGGTGTGCCGGGCTGCTGGCCGGCGATACGGCGTACGACGATCCCGCCTTCCCGTCGCTGTCCTGGCTCGGCGGTCCGCACGCGCTGGTGCTGCTGGAGCAAGGTGACCTCGAGAGGACCGGCAACGCCTACTGGCCCCGGGTCTGGGGCGCTCGCGGGCTGCTCCACGCCTACGCGCCTGAGGCCGCCGGGGAGGTCGTCGGCGCGTTGGGCGACGAGGCGTGGCGGGTGCGCGAGATGTCGGCCAAGGTCGTGGCGCGGTGGGAGGTCGCAGACGCCGCCGATGCCCTCGAGGCCCTGGTCGGGGACGAGGTCACCCGGGTGCGCGCCGCTGCGGTGCGGGCCCTCGGGCTCGTCGGGGAGGGAGAGCACGCCGCGGTCGTCCGGGGGGCGCAGGACGACCCCGAGCCCTCGGTGCGGCGTACCGCGGCGGTCGCGCTCGCCACCATGCGGGCGCGGCTGGACCGCGACGTATAGCGGTCTCATGGCCGCGCCATCGAGACGACACGCCGGGAAGCTTCAAGATTTTCTTTGGATTTGGGCAATGGGGTTGAGGTGGCCGGTGGGGCCGCCGAGCATGGAGATGTGAGAGGGACGGCTCGTCGACGGGCGTGGCAGCGAGCGGGCGGACCGGTCCTGCGGGCCCTCGGGGCCGCTGCTGTGACCGTCGCCGTCGCTGTCCTCGGACAGGCGACCCCCGCTCACGCGGCGGCCGATCCCACGTCCCCCGAGCCGGCGCCGCGGGCGGTCGAGGGCTTCGCCCCCTACCTGCCGCAGGTGTCCTGCGACCCGACCGTGAAGCCGGGGACGGCTGCTTTCCGCGCGATGCTGGTGGCGACCTACGGCGGGCGGGACCTCGGTGTGAGCAGAGCGTGCGACGTCGGCGCCCGCAGCGAGCACAAGGAGGGCCGCGCCTGGGACTGGGGGCTCGACGCGTCCGTCCCCGCCGAGAAGGCGCTCGCCCAGCAGTTCCTGACCTGGTTGCTGGCCCCAGGCCCGGAAGGGATGGCGGCCTACAACGCCCGCCGCCTCGGCGTCATGTACGTGATCTACGACGGTCGGATCTGGAGCTCCTACCAGGCCGCGGACGGCTGGCGGGCGTACAGCGGCGGGGAGAGCCACGGCGGGCACCTGCACATCTCGCTCGCCTGGAACGGTGCGATGCAGCGGACCTCGTGGTGGACGGGCAAGGCAGCGGCGGTCGACTTCGGTCCGTGCCCCGTCATCGAGGGTGCTGTCGCGCCCACCCGAACCGGGCCGCAGGCGACACCGTGCCCGGCGCCGGTGAGCGCCATGAGCCTCACCGCCAGCCCGCTGCTGCGGCGTGAGGCGACCGGTCCCTTCGTCACCCAGCTGCAGCGGCTGCTGTCGGTCACCCCGGTGAGCGGGTTCTTCGGCCCCGTGACAGAGGCGGCCGTGACCTCGTTGCAACAGCGTTCGGGCCTGCCCGTGACGGGGACCACCACCGAGGCCACCTGGGCGGAAGCCCGTCGCTCGGGTGGAGGGGCGCCGCCGGTCGCCTCCCCCGCGGCGCCGCTGGCAGCGCCCGTTGTCGCCGGCCGGGCGCTGCCGTCCCGGATGGTCTACTCGGTGCGCAGCGGCGACAGCCTCAGCGTCATCGCCAAGCGATGGAGCTCCACCGTGCCGGCCATCCGCTCGGCGACCGGGCTGTCCGAACGCACCCAGGACGTCATCCGCGTCGGCCAGCAGATCACCGTCCCCGTGCGCTCGGGCATCACCAAGTTCACCTGGACGACGCTGCGCAAGGGCGACCGGAGTGTCGCCGTCAAGGCCCTGCAGACAGCGCTGGGGATGCGTCCGAAGTACCGCACCGGGCTCTTCGGGGACATCACGCAGGGGCGCGTCGACGCTCTCAAGAGCCAGCGTGGCTGGCCCGCGGACGGCGCCGCCGGCCCCGGCGTGTGGCGCGCTCTCGGCGCCTGATCGCAGGATGGACTCATGGCACTCCTCGTCGGCTCGCTCGCGCCGGACTTCACGCTGCCCGGCTGGTACGCCCGGGAGGAGCAGGACTTCACCCTCTCCCAGGAGCGCGGCCGCCCGGTGGTGCTCTCCTTCTACCCCGGGGACGAGCGACTGGTGTGCACCCGCCAGCTGTGCTCGTACTCCGACAACATCGCCGACCTGCATCTGTTCGACGCTGTGGTCTGGGGCATCGCGCCGCAGGATGTCGAGTCGCACCGGGCGTTCGCCGAGGGCCGTCGGCTGAAGATGCCGCTGCTGGCGGACGTGGACAAGGCCGTGGCCCGGGCGTACGGCGTCCTCGGTGCGTTCGGCCTGCGCAGGTCGGTGTTCGTCGTCGATCCCGAGGGACTCGTGGCGTGGCGCTGGGTGGGCACGATGAACGTCACCTTCCCCGATGTGGGAGAAGTGCGCGAGGCCCTGGCGGCCGTCTAGACGGTCGTGATCACGGCCGTGCGCGCTGACGGTCATGGCATGGCTGGGGCATCGCCGGCGACTGAGACGCGTCTCTCGCCCGAGGGGGGTTCAGTCGAGGCGGTCGACTGCGGTGACGCGGACGACCGCCTCGCCTGCCTCGTCGGAGGCGGTGAGGTCGACCTCGGCACTGATGCCCCAGTCGTGGTCCCCGGCCGGGTCGGCAAAGGTCTGCCGCACGGTCCACCGGCCGGGTTCCTCACCGATCATCAGCAGCCGGGGGCCTCGGGCGTCGGGGCCGGTCATCACGTGGTCGTGCTCGGCCCAGTAGCCCTCCATCGCCTCGGCCCAGGCCGCCGCGTCCCAACCGGCCCCGGCGTCGGGCGCGGCGCCGGCGGCGTGTCGGGGGCGCGCGGGCCGCGCGGCCCCGCGGGCCCCCCCCGGGCGGCCCCCCCCACCCCCGGGGGGGGCGGGGGGGGGGGGCCCACCGCGGGGGCCCGCGGGGCCGCGCGCGCCGCGCGGCGCCGCCCCCCCGCCCCCGGCGCGCCCCACGCCGGGGCCGGTTGGGACGCGGCGGCCTGGGCC
>JAJAZD010000078.1 GCA_026785945.1 Pseudonocardia sp.
GGCGTGCTCTACGTCGACGAGGTCAACCTGCTGCACGACCACCTGGTCGACCTGCTGCTCGACGCCGCCGCCGTGTCCGGACCCGTGCCCGGCTCCGCCGGTCTCGCCCGCGACCGCCAGGGCGGGAACGGCCGCGGTGGCCAGTGCGGCCGCGCCCGCCGTCCCGAGCAGGAACCGTCGACGTGACTTGTCCACATGATCTCCGTGGGATCGATGTACCCGGCCACCGGTGGAACCGGGTCACCGTGCCGGAGTGTAGGCATGGCTACCAGTAGGGGCAAGCACGGTCTAATCAGGTGAGGGTAGGCCACTCCGGCAGCGGGGAAGGTCTCATTCCGAGACGGTCCGCCCAGCCGTCGGTCACGCCGGTCGGGTCGGTCTCGCCGACGGCGCGGCAGTCGGGAGGTGATGGGCCTCCGCGGCGCTCGCGAGGCGTTCGTCGTAGGTGAGCAGGACGTCGACGTCGTCACGGATCAGCAGCGCGGTGGCGAGATGGATCGCGTCGAGGGAGCGCAACAGGGGATCGGGCAGGCGACCTGCCGACTCGATGACCTGATACCGACCCGCGGTTCACCGCCGGACCGCCCGCGCGATGCGCGCGAGCAGCGCGCGAGCAGCGTCGCCGTGGTGGGCCTGCGCCCAGAGCCGCTCGAACGTCGCGTGCAGCGATGCCAGGTCGGTGGGGTCCTCCACGAACGCGGGGCCCAGCGTGCCGTCCAGCTCGGCGGCGCGCTCGCCGTAGATGTGAAAGGTCTCCGGCGCCACCAACCGCTTCGGGCCGGCCTGGTCGATGACGCCGACCTCGACGTGCTCGCGCGTGCTGACGTCTGCGATGTGCTCCACGACGGCCGCCTGTACGGCGCGGAACCGACCATCCATCGCAGCCCGCCCTCGTACAGCAGGAACCGCCACGACCGGGCCGTGTCGTCCAGCAGGGCGATCCGCTGCTCCCGCGGCGCCCACCAGTCCGCACCCGGGTCGCTGCCGTCATCGTCGCCGGTCAGCATCGCTTCGGTCCACGCCCGCGTCTGCAACACGCCGGGAACCGCGGTCGGCGTCCACGACCAGACGTAGCCTGCGCCGGCAACGTAGTCACGGATACGGCCCTGAGTGACAGGAGCGTTGCGCAGCACCACCGCGCGCCGCACCTGATGGGTGGCGGTGGCGGCCTCGGCCAGCTCGACCAACCGTGCCGGATACTGGCCGCACACGTCGACGACGGCGCCGGCCGCTGTTCCGGCTGTGTCCAACACGACCGTCCCGCGGTAACCCGCCCCTGCGTGATCCGCGCCCACGCGCTGCATGCAGTCGCCGTGCGCGGTACCCACCACCGAGACGCCCGCTCACTGATGGCCGCGGGTGAGTAGCGGGCGGATCGCGGGATCAGTTCCCGCGCGCGATCCACTCCTCCAGGTGCGGCAGCTCGTCGCCGATGGACGACGAGTCGCCGTGGCCGGTGCGGACGGCGGTGTCGCCGGGCAGCGGCAGCAGCGTCGAGCGGATGGAGTCGATGATCGTGTCGAACGACGAGTACGACCGCCCCGTGGCGCCCGGCCCGCCCTGGAACAGGGTGTCGCCTGTGAACACCGTGCCGAGCTCCGGGGCGTAGAGGCACGACGAGCCGGGGGAGTGCCCCGGCGTCACCAGCACCCGCAGCTCCACCCCGCCCGCGCTCAGCACCTGCCCATCGGCCAGCCCGCCGTCGGGCGCCCGGTCAGGCCAGGTCATCTCCCACAGCGGCGCCTCGGCCGGGTTGAGCAGGATGGGGGCGGAGAACCGGTCGGCCAGCGCCGGGGCCTGGTTGACGTGGTCGTCGTGGGCGTGGGTGCACACGACGGCCACGACCCGGCGCCCGCCGACGGCCGTTGCGATCTTCTCCAGGTCGTGGGCGGCGTCGACGACGATCACCTCGTGCTCGTCGCCCACCAGCCAGACGTTGTTGTCGACGTCCCACGTCCCGCCGTCGAGTGAGAATGTGCCGGACGTGACCAGGTGCTGGATCGGGCCGTTCACATGACCACCACCGAGCGGAGGACCTCACCGGAGTGCATCTTGGCGAACGCGGCCTCGACGTCGTCCAGCCCGACCGTCTCGGTCACGAACTTCTCCAGCGGCAGCCGGCCCTGCAGGTGCAGGTCGACGAGCATCGGGAAGTCGCGGCTGGGCAGGCAGTCGCCGTACCAGGACGACTTGACCGCCCCGCCGCGGCCGAACACGTCGATCAGCGGCAGGTCGATCGTCATCTCCGGGGTCGGGACGCCGACGAGTACCGCGGTGCCGGCGAGGTCGCGGGCGTAGAAGGCCTGCGTGAAGGTCTCGGGACGGCCCACCGCGTCGATGACGACGTTCGCGCCGTTGCCACCGGTGAGCGCCTTCACGGCCTCGACGACGTCGTTCTCGCGGGCGTTGATCGTGTGGGTGGCGCCGAACTCCGTCGCCCACCGCAACTTCCGGTCGTCGGTGTCGACGGCGATGATCGTCGACGCGCCGGCGAGCTTGGCGCCGGCGATGGCCGCGTCCCCGACGCCGCCGCAACCGATGACGGCGATCGAGTCGCCGCGGCCCACCCCGCCGGTGTTGATCGCCGCCCCGATCCCGGCCATCACGCCGCAGCCGAGCAGGCCCGCGACCTCCGGCGCCACCGCCGGGTTCACCTTCGTGCACTGTCCGGCGTGGACGAGGGTCTTCTCGGCGAACGCCCCGATCCCGAGCGCGGGGGAGAGTTCCTGGCCCGAGGCGAGGGTCATCTTCCGCGTGGCGTTGTGGGTAGAGAAGCAGTACCAGGGCTCACCGCGGCGGCAGGCGCGGCAGGTGCCGTCGACCGCGCGCCAGTTGAGGATCACGAAGTCGCCAGCCGTCACGTCGGTGACGCCTTCGCCGACGGACTCGACGATGCCCGCCGCCTCGTGCCCGAGCAGGAACGGGAACTCGTCGTTGATCCCGCCCTCGCGGTAGTGCAGGTCGGTGTGGCACACCCCGCACGCCTGCACCTGCACCAGGGCCTCGCCGGGTCCGGGATCCGGAATGGTGATCGTCTCGAGCGAGACCGGCTTGCCCTTGCTGTGGGCCACGACTCCGCGGACCTGTTGCGGCATGGTTCTTTCCCCGATTCTCGGCATCGAGCGCGTACGCGAAGCGTGCCACGTGATCGAGTCCCCGGCACGGTCCGGGGCCGTGTCGACACCTCGGCCGGAGAACCGACCGCGCCTGTGCGGCAGGTGCCTCAGGGCCGGCTGAGCGTGGTGATCACCGCGTCGACGTAGGCCTGCAGGCCCGGGCCGGTGGGAGCGGAGTCCGGGGTGGCGTGGACGAGCTGGGCGTGGCCGAGGTAGGCGGTGTAGGCGATCAGACCCCGCTGCCGCGCGTCCGTCGGGTCGAAGCCCAGCAGGACAAACTGGTCGGCGAGGTAGGAGATCCGCCGATGGGTCACCCTGGCCAGCACGGGGGCCACGAGGGGGTGGCCCGCGGTCGCCTGCAGGGCCAGTTCCACGCCGCCCGCCCGGTACGCGGGGTGCCCGCCCAGGGCGATCGTGAGCAGGTTGCGCAGCCGCGTCAGCACGTCGGGCTCGCTCTCGACGAGCGCGATGACGTCCTCGGTCTCGGCCCGCTCCCAGTGCTGCAGAGCCGCCTCCAGCACTGCGTCCCGGCCGGTGAAGTGCCAGTAGAAGCTGCCCTTCGTGGCGCCGAGCCGCCCGGCGAGCGCCTCCACGGCCACCGCCACGACGCCACCGGCGGCGAGGGCCCGGTAGGCCTCTCCGGTCCAGTCGGCGGCCGACAACCGCTTCCGCTCCGCCATGTCCGTACGCTACCGTACGGACAGTCCATACGGTGGCGTACGGAGGTTCTGATGGTGCACAACGTCCACGAACGGTTGCTCCCGGTTCCCGCTGCCGACCTCGCCCCCCTGCTGGAGCGCATCGGCGGCGCCGAGGACGTGCTCTGGCCGTCACCCGCGTGGGTGCCGATGGTGCTGGACGGGCCCGTGGGCCCGCGCGCATCCGGCGGGCACGGGCCCATCCGGTACCGGGTCACCGCCTACGACCCGGGGCGGAGGGTCGAGTTCACCTTCGCCGACGGACTGGGTCTCGCCGGGACGCACACGTTCTCGATCGATCCCGTCGACCCGGCACGGACGCGCCTGCGCCACGTCATCGACGGCAGGCTGAGCGGGCGCATGCGACTGCTCTGGCCCTTGGTCGTCCGGTGGCTGCACGACGCCGTGCTGGAGGACCTGATGGACCGCGCGGAGTACGCCACCGGCACCGGCCCGGCGCGACCGGCCCGCTGGTCCCCGTGGGTCCGGTTGTGGCAGGGGCTGGACGTGCCGCGGGCGCGGGCGACCGAGGTGCCGGCCACCCGCCTGCTCGCCGGAGCGCTGCCGCGGGTGGACTGGTCCGACGCCTATGCCGTCCGCCGGTACCGCGGCATGCCGGACGATCCGCAGGTGTGGGCGGACGGCGTCTTCCACGACCCACCCCATTGGGTGATGGCCCTGCTCGGGGTGCGGCAGGCGCTGGTCGGCCTGGTCGGGATCGCCCGCGACGACGGCACGGGCTTCGACACCGTGGCCCGGGAACCGGACGAGGTGCTGCTCGGCACCGACGAGCGACACCTCGACTTCCGGGCCTCCATCCGGTGCGAACCGAAGCGGGTGGTGCTGAGCACGGTGGTGCAGCTCCACGACCGCCGGGGCCGGGCCTACTCCACGGTCGTGCGCCTCGTCCATCCGATGATCGTGCGGGCGATGCTGAACCGGGCTGCGCGACGGCTGTCGCGTTCGACCAATCCGGTCGTGCCCGGGGGCGCCACGATGGCGACATGACGACGACCGGACGGTTCGACCTCACCCGCTGGGACGAGGAGGGCTCGGCGGCCTACGTCGGGATCGGTGTCGACGTGGTTCCCGACTCGGGCACCGGCGAGCTGCGCGGGCTCCGCGGCGAGATGACCATCCTCCGCGCGGCCGACGGCGAGCACACCTACTCGTTCGTCTACGAGCTCGACTGAACGGAATCTCGCATCCCACTGCGGTATGGTTCTGGGATGACCATCCAGATCACCGTTCGGCTGCCCGACGAACTGGTCGCGTTCGTCGACGCACAGATCGAACGAGGCGCCGTGAGCAGCCGAGCCGACGCCGTGGCCAAGGCGCTGGTCCGGGAGCGCCGGCGGCAAGCGGCGCTCGCTGACGTCGCGATCCTGCGCCGCGAGGCAACGGACCCAGATCTGGACGCGCTGGCCGAGTACGGCACCTCCCACCCCGTCGCACTCGACGACTGATGCGACCCATCCACCTGGCGCGCCTCGACAAGGTCCGTCCGGTGCTCGTCATGACCCGCGAGGTCGTCCGCCCCTACCTTTGCAGCGTCACCGTCGCACCGATCACGTCGAGGATCCGCGGCCTGTCCACCGAGGTGGCCGTCGGGCCGGCCAACGGACTCGATCACGACAGCGTCGTGTCCTGCGACAACATCACCACCGTGCCGGTCGCGTCCCTCCTGCATCAGATCGGCTCGTTGCTCCCCGTTCAGGAGACGGCGCTCATGGAAGCGGTCATCGCGGCGTTCGACCTGGAGTGATCACGACCAGGTCCTGCCGAGGTCGGGTTGTCCCCACCCCGACAAGGCGGCCGGCGGGATGGTGGCCGGCGGTCCGAGATCCCGCCCGCCAGGAGGCTGGCGCTGATCGTCGGCGGGGTCGTCGGGGCAGGGCTGACCGTCTGGGGTGGGGTCCGTCGTCGACCCGACGATGCAGTTCCGGGCCACCGCACCGCAGGTACTGGAGCGCTCAGACGCGGACGGGATCCGGATCGAGTCCGACTGCGTGTCGTGGGGGTTCGGGTGGGACTGCGACGTCAGCTCGGGGGATCGAGATCGCGCTGCCGCAACGACCGCTGACCGCGCCTCAGACCGGGAGCAGGGGGGCCGGGGCGCCCAGCGCGTCGGCGACGAGCGGTGGGATCGCGCGCTTGCCCGTGCCGTCGGTGGCGATCACGACGTAGACGCTGCGGCCGGTGCAGGTGACGTCCGGGGCGCGGCGGACCTCGAAGTCCAGCGCGAAGCTCGTGCGGCCGATGCGGGAGGTGGACACCGCGACCTCGACGGCTTCGCCGAACCCGACACCGGCCCTCCAGTCGATCTCCGAGCGCACCAGTTGCACGTCGTACCCGGCGTCGATCATGGTCCGGTACGGCAGGCCGCGGGCGGCGAGGAAGGCGGTCATGGCGTCGTCGAACCAGGCGAGGTACCAGGCGTTGAAGACCACGCCCTGCGCGTCGACCTCGAGGTACCGCACGGTGAGGGGGTGCGTGAACACCGTCATCCGCGGGATCGCTCGGCGGGGGCGAACATCACGACGACCGACAGGTCGTCGGTCACCTCGGTGAACTGATGGAGTTCGCAGGCGGGGACGTAGACCACGGAGCCGGGGCCGACCTCGACCTCGCCCGACTCGCCGACGAGCCGGGCGTGCCCGCGGACCACCACGTAGATCTCGTCCTCGGTGTGGGGCTCCTGCCCGTCCTTGCCGCCGACCGGGATGCAGTACGTGCCGACCGACATGGCGGGGGCGCGCAGGTGCTCGCGGTACTGGTTCGGTGCACCCTCGGGGACCGCGAAGAAGCCGGCTGCTCGCAGCACCTGCATGGGGGGAGGGTAGCCGCTAGCCGAGCCGGTCGCGGATGGTCCGGTTCACCGCTCGCCCGAACGCCGTCACGACACCACGGACGGTGATCGGCTTGAGCTGGGTGAGTGCCTCAGCGAGGCGCGTGCGCTCGTCGGCCGCGCGCCCGCGGTCGCGGTAGGGCTGCAGCACCTCGTCCTGGAACATCTTCATGAGGTCCTCGGCCAGCGCCGTGGTGTGCTGCTCGATGAGCTGGTGGGCGCGCCTCCAGGCCTGCGCCGGCAGGCCGGAGTCCAGCACCGCCAGCCCCTCGGTCAACGTGGCCGGGCCGTGCAGCCGCACACGGGTGCCGTCGAGCCGCGTCACGACGCCGAGGCCCTCCAGCGCGTCGAGGTCGTCGTCGTCGAGCCGCCGCCCCGCACGGCGTTCCAGCTCGGCGAGGTCGACCTCCTCGATCTGTTCGGGCACCCACGGCGTGAGCAGTGCGCGCTGCAGGGCGAGCTCGTCGGCCCCGGCGCCCGCCGGCAGCTTCTCCAGGTGGCTGACGATGGCTGTGAGGGTGAAACCGAGCGCGGACAGCTCGCTGACCAGGCCCAACCGTGCGACGTGGTCGGGGCCGTACAGGCCGGTGCGTCCCCGCAGCTGGGGCGGCGGCAGGAGGCCCCGCCCGGCGTAGAAGCGGATCGTGCGGACCGTGATGCCGGTGCGGTCGGCCAGCTGGTCGATCGTCAGTTCGGGGAGCGCGGGGACCGCCATGGGAGAGGAGCCTACGCGTGACCTTGACCTATGTGACAGTGCTGCTGTAACAAAGACCGTACAGCCGTCCAAGGAAGGTTCGCATGATGAGCGAGATCCCCGAGGCATACGTCTACGACGCCATCCGCACGCCGCGCGGCCGGGGCAAGGCCTCCGGTTCGCTGCACGAGGTCAAGCCCGTCACGCTCGTCACCGGCCTGATCGACGAGATCCGCAACCGGTTCCCCGAGCTCGACACGAACACCATCGACGACGTCGTGCTCGGTGTGGTCTCGCCGATCGGCGACCAGGGCGGCGACATCGCCAAGACCGCCGCCGTCGCCGCCGGCCTGCCGCACACCGTCGCGGGCGTGCAGCTCAACCGCTTCTGCGCCTCGGGTCTCGAGGCCGTCAACATCGCCGCGCAGAAGGTGCGCTCCGGCATGGAGGAGATGGTGCTCGCCGGTGGGGTGGAGGCCATGTCGCGGGTGCCGATGGGCTCCGACGGCGGCGCCTGGGCGATGGACCCCGACACCAGCTACCAGACCGGGTTCGTGCCCCAGGGCATCGGCGCCGACCTGATCGCCACCCTCGAGGGCCTCTCCCGGTCCGATGTGGACACCTTCGCCGTCGAGTCGCAGACACGCGCGGCCAAGGCGTGGGCCAACGGCTACTTCGCGCGTTCCGTCGTGCCGGTCAAGGACCGCAACGGCGTCACGATCCTCGAACGCGACGAGCACATCCGCGCCGGCGCGACGCTGGAGAGCCTCGCGGGGCTCCAGCCGTCGTTCGCGATGATGGGCGAGGCGGGCGGGTTCGACGCCGTCGCCCTGCAGCGCTACCACTGGGTCGAGAAGATCGACCACGTGCACCACGCCGGCAACTCCTCGGGCATCGTCGACGGTGCGGCGCTGACGCTCATCGGCACCGAGGCCGCCGGCAAGGCCGCCGGGATCGCCCCGCGCGCCCGCATCGTCGCCACCGCGCTGTCCGGCGCCGACCCGACGATCATGCTGACCGGTCCCGCGCCCGCCAGCCGCAAGGCGCTCGCCAAGGCCGGCCTGACCGTCGAGGACATCGACCTGTTCGAGATCAACGAAGCGTTCGCGGCCGTCGCGCTGCGGTTCATACGCGACCTCGACCTGGACCACGACAAGGTCAACGTGAACGGCGGCGCCATCGCCATGGGCCACCCGCTCGGCGCGACCGGCGCGATGATCCTCGGCACGCTGATCGACGAGCTGGAGCGGCGCGACCTGCGCCGCGGGCTCGCCACCCTGTGCGTCGGTGGCGGCATGGGCATCGCCACCATCGTCGAGAGAGTCTGAGGGATCTGACGTGAGCACCGAGCAGAAGGCCGTCCGCTTCGAGAAGGGCGCCGACGGGATCGTCGTCGTCACCCTCGACGACCCGGGCCGCAGCGCCAACACGCTGAACGACCGCTACGTCGCGGCGATGGGTGAGACCGTCGACGCGCTGGTCGCCGACCGGGAGAACATCACCGGCGTGATCCTCACCTCGGCGAAGAAGACCTTCTTCGCGGGCGGCGACCTCGACTCGATGTCGAAGGCGACACCGGCCGACGCGCCCGCCGTCATGGAGGGCTCGATGCGGGTGAAGGCCCAGCTGCGCAAGCTGGAGACCCTCGGCCGTCCCGTCGTGGCCGCCATGAACGGCACCGCGCTCGGTGGCGGCCTGGAGATCGGGCTGGCGTGTCACCACCGCATCGGGCTCGACTCCCGCGGGGTGGTGTACGGGCTTCCCGAGGTGACACTCGGCCTGCTGCCCGGCGGCGGGGGCGTCGTGCGCATCACGCGCATGCTGGGCATCGCCGACGGGTTCATGAAGGTCCTCGCCCAGGGTCAGCGGCTCAAGCCGGCGGCCGCACTGGAGATCGGGATCATCGACGAGATCGCCGCCACCGAGGAGGAGATGCTCGACAGGGCCCGCGCCTGGATCGCGGCCAACCCCGAGGCCGCGCAGCCGTGGGACAGGCCCGGTTACAAGATCCCGGGCGGCACCCCGTCGAGCCCGAAGCTGGCGGCGTTCCTGCCTGCGTTCCCGGCCAACCTGCGCAAGCAGATCAAGGGTGCGCCGATGCCCGCGCCGCGCAACATCCTGTCGGCGGCCGTCGAGGGCGCACAGGTCGACATCGAGACCGCGTTCCGTATCGAGGCCCGGTACTTCACCGAGCTGGTCACCGGCCAGGTCGCGAAGAACATGACCAAGGCCTTCTTCTACGACCTGCAGACGATCAACGGCGGCGGCTCACGGCCCGAGGGTTTCCCGACCTACACGCCGCGCAAGGTTGCCGTGCTCGGCGCCGGGATGATGGGCGCGGGGATCGCCTACACCTGCGCACTGTCGGGCTGGGACGTCGTGCTCAAGGACGTCACGGCTGAAGCCGCCGAGAAGGGCAAGTCCTACTCCGAGGGCCTGGTCGCGAAGGGTGTCAAGCGGGGGAGGACCACGCTGGAGAAGGGCGAGGCCCTGCTCCAGCGGATCACCCCGACCGCCGACTACAACGACCTGGCCGGCTGCGACATCGTCATCGAGGCCGTGTTCGAGTCGGTCGCACTCAAGCAGGAGGTGTTCCGCGAGGCGATGAAGGTGATCGAGCCCGACGCCCTGCTGTGCTCGAACACCTCCACCCTGCCGATCACGGAGCTGGCGGCCGGGCTGGACCGCGTCGGCGACTTCGTCGGCCTGCACTTCTTCTCGCCCGTCGACAAGATGCCGCTGGTGGAGATCATCCGCGGGGAGCGGACGTCGGACGAGACGCTGGCCAAGGCCTTCGACGTGACGATCGGGATGAAGAAGACCCCGATCGTCGTCAACGACAGCCGCGGCTTCTTCACCAGCCGCGTGATCGGCACCTTCCTCAACGAGGGCGTCGCGATGCTCGCCGAGGGCATCGACCCCCAGACGATCGAGCAGGCGTCGTCGCAGGCCGGGTACCCCGCTCCCGTCCTGCAGTTGATGGACGAGCTCACGCTCACGCTGCCGCGCAAGATCCGGCAGGAGTCCCGCGCGGCGGTGGAGGCGGCCGGCGGTACGTGGGTCGCGCACCCGTCCGAGGCGGTCATCGACCGGCTGGTGGAGGAGTTCGACCGCAGCGGCAAGTCGAGCGGTGCGGGCTTCTACTCCTACGCCGACGGGAAGCGAACGGGGCTGTGGCCCGGGCTGCGCGAGCAGTTCGGCGCCACGAACCACGACGTGGACCTGCACGAGCTCTCGGAGCGGATGCTGTTCATCGAGGCCATCGAGACCCGGAAGTGCTTCGACGAGGGCGTGCTCACCTCGGTGGCGGACGCGAACATCGGCTCCATCTTCGGCATCGGCTTCCCCGCGTGGACCGGTGGTGTCGTGCAGTACGTCGAGGGTTACGCAGGGGGCGTCGCGGGCTTCGTCGCCCGCGCCGACGAGTTCGTGACGAAGTACGGCGCCCGCTTCGAGGTGCCGCAGTCCCTCCGCGCCCGCGCGTCGGCGGCTGCCTGAGGTTCAGGAAAGCCACGTTCATGCCCTCACAAGGCAGGAACGTGGCTTTCCTGAACCCGGCGGGTGGCAGTGCGGGGGGTTGATCGGTCCAGCCACAGGACCACCAGCATGTGCGGCACCGTCAGGGCGAGCAGGACCTGCAGGACCTCTGCCACGGCGACGGTCGGATCCGGCGCCGTGACCGTGAACAGGGCCAGGGCGGCCACCACGGCCAGGGCGGCCACCGAGGGGAGCGCGGCGAGCCGGCAGAAGCGCCGGACCGCTGCGGCGGGGCGGTCGGCTGCGACGTGCGCCGCACAGCCGGGCTCGACGGTCAGGAGTCGGCCGGTGTGGCGCAGTGCGTGCCAGCCGCCGAACCAGACGGCGAAGGCGACCAGCGGGGGGATGAACAGGCCGAGCGCGCCGATCAGGACGACGTCGACGGCGACGGTCGGGTGGCCCGCGCGCACGGCGGCGATTACGGCGACGGCCGCGGCGACCAGCCACAGCGCCACCAGCCCGAGGCGCACGGGTCCGGCGGCGATCACCGGGGCGAGCCCGGGGGACAGTGACGTGGCGACCCCGCTCAGCTCCGGACCCGATCGGGCCAGCGGCAGCACGAGCGCACCGAGACCGGCCGTGGCCAGCGCGAGGGCGGCCGCCCTGCCGGGGTGCCACCCGGTCGTCCCCTGCCAGACCTTCAGCTCGCCGAGTCCGAAGTGGATGGCGCTCAGCACGACGACCGCCGCGAGCGCGACCGGCCCCGACCACTGCAGCAGCGCCCAGGCGAGCGCGGCGGTTCCCGCGTAGAGCAGCGCGACGACGACCACCGACCTCGCCCCGGACGGGCGGCTGGTCAGGAGATGGTCGACAGCGCCGTGCGGCACCCCGGCGACGAACCCGATGCCGGCGGCGACCAGTACGATCGTGGTTGCGACGGGCGGTGCCGCGACCGCGAGCACTCCGGCCACCGCGAGCGCGCCCAGCGCCACCCATCGGGACCCCCGCACGGCGGCGTGCAGCACACCGTGACGTGCAGGTCGGCTCCGACGCATGTCGCGCAGTATCGGACCAAGCCCCACTCGCGGCGAGACGATCATCACCCATTCGGGTCCTGATTCGATGAACTTCGCGCCAACCGTCGTTCACCGCGCGGGAATCACGCCGGGGTCCCATCATGTGGGGGACACACCAGATCGGCCCTCCGAAGCCGCAGCCGCCCACTGCGGGCTTGTCTGCTCTGGCGCCGACCCGGGTGCGCCAACGTAAGGTTCACTCACATTCTCGGAGGTCGAGATGATTCCCGATCAACTGACCCAGGGTCAGTTCGACACGGTCTACAACCTGCTCTCGTTCGTGATCGCCTCGCAGCTGTTCACGGCGCTGTTCCTGCTGATCGTGCAGCCTCGAGTACTGGCCCGCTATCGGCAGGCACTCGTGATCTCGGCCGTGGTGTGCGGCATCGCCGCCTACCACTACTTCCGGATCTTCGACTCGTTCAAGGCGGCGTTCGTCACCGACGCTCCTGGTGGTCGCGGGGTCTACACCCAGGCGGCCGGCGAGTCCTTCAACGAGGGCTACCGGTACGTCGACTGGCTGCTGACGGTCCCGCTCCTGCTCACCGAGCTCATCATCGTGCTGGCGCTGGCCCGCAAGCTCCAAACCTCGCTCCTCTACCGGCTGATCCCGGCATCAGTGCTGATGATCGGACTCGGCTACCCGGGTGAGATCAGCGGCGACGATGCTATCCGCAACATCTTCGGACTGCTGTCCACGGTGCCGTTCATCTACATCCTGTACGTGCTGTTCGTCGAGCTGACCCGTTCGCTCGAACGTCAGCCCGGGGCCGTGCGCGGCACGGTCAGCCGGATGCGGTTCCTGCTGCTCGCGACGTGGGGCGTGTACCCGATCGCCTACCTGTTCCCGCTGCTCGGGTTCGACGGGGCCGACGCGTGGGTCATCAAGCAGGCTGGGTACTCCATCGCCGACATCGCGGCGAAGGCCGTCTACGGCCTGCTCATCTACAAGATCGCACGTGTCAAGTCCTACGTCGACGACCCGGCGTTCGCCGAGGTCGAGAACTCGCACGGCGAGGAGCCTGCGCTCTCGGAGCGGTCGCGGAACGAGAACACCACGGCCGGGGCGAAGACGGAGTAACACCTCACCGATTGCAAGGAGAACCACGTCCGCGCAACCTGGCGCGGACGTGGTTTTCCTGTGGTCGACTCACGGGAGTCGACGACGAACGGCCGCGTCGACGATCCGGTTGATCTCCAGTGCCGCGGCGAACGTACCCGGCTGGTTGCCGACGACCGACCCGGTCGGGAGCCGGCGCAGCAGCTCGGTCAGGTCCGCGGTGAGCCTGAGCCGGTGTCGTGGGCTGAAGAGGTCGTTCGATCCGATCAGGAGGGTGACGAGGTCCGGTGCGACCGGCAGCGCGTCCAGCGCGGGGAGCTGACGGTCGAACACGTCACGCACCCGCCCGCCGCTGATGCCGAGGTTCACCACGCGCCATCCGGGCATCCTGCTCGCCAGCTGTCCCACCCAACCCCGGTCGTGGGCGGGCGCGCCGACGGCCTGCGTCCTCGAGTCACCCATCGCGACCCACGGGGGGCCGATGGCGGCCAGGGCGGCGATGTTGTCGCGTCGCCAAGGCCGCGGCGTAGGGCTCGATCTGCTCCTGGACGGCACGGACGCCGGGCAGGAACCGGGACGCGAGGGTGACGAACGGACCCGGGGCGGCCGCGAGGTTCGAGTAGTCGAGGACCACGCACTCATACGAGCAGCGCCGGGCGGCTCACCGCGCCACGGTCGGTTGCAGCACCGCCTCGGAGAGCGCCGCCGTTCGCAGGTGGGTGCCCTCCTGGTAACCGGGGTCGCGCGCCATGTCGGCGAACGCGCGCCGCGTCGGGTACGACACCAGCCAGCACCGCGTCCCAGTCCTGGCCGTGCTCGGCGACCACGGGGTCGGTGCCGTGGCCGTAGTACAGGACCGACGCGCCGACCTTCGCCGCGTACGGGCGGAAATGCGCCAGGTAGGCGTCGTAGCGCCGGGACCCGCCCGGTGCGAAGCGCGGCAGGTCGAGCATGACGATCGGCTGGTCGGGGTCGACGGCGAGGAACGTCTTCATGTCGGCACCGGTGGGGTTCACGGCCATGGCGCGGATCGTGCCTTGGCCGATTTGGTTTCGCGCCTGCGCTCCGGGCATCCTGGGGACATGACCGGGTGGGTGTTCTCGATCGTCGACCGTCTCGGAGCCGTGGGCGTGGGCCTGCTGATCCTGCTGGAGAACCTGATCCCGCCGATCCCGTCGGAGGTGATCCTGCCGCTGGCCGGGTTCCGTGCCCGGGCCGGCACTCTGGACCTGGTGGCCGTATGGCCCGCGGCCACCGCCGGGTCGCTGCTGGGAGCCCTGTTGCTCTACGGCCTGGGGGCGTGGCTGGGCTACGACCGGCTCTACCAGCTGGCCGGTCGCCGCTGGTTCGTGCTCGCGAGCCGGAAGGACCTCGAGCGCGGTCGAACCGTGTTCGACAACCACGGCGGCAAGGTGGTGCTGCTCGCGCGTTTCGTCCCGTTCCTGCGGAGCATCGTCTCGATCCCGGCCGGGGCCACACGCATGCCACTGCTGCCGTTCACCGTGCTCACCGCCATCGGCAGCGGCATCTGGAACGCTGCTTTCCTGGGCCTGGGCTGGCTGCTCGGCGACAGCTGGGACCAGATCCAGGGTTGGCTGGGCCCGGTGAGCTATGTCGTGGTCGGGCTCGTCGTGGTCGGGCTGGTGGTGCTGATGGTGCGCAGGCTTCGCGCCAACCGGACGGAGCTCCGCGTGCAGATGTGAGCGTCCCCGGAAAGCCCGGCGGTCCGCCGACCCTCGCCCCGAGCGCCGCGGAGGACCGGTGCGAACCCCGAGAGCAGGCAGGCGCCGACGGCACCGTGTCGCGTGGTGGACGAACAGCTCCGCGATGCGGAAGGGTTCCACCATTCTTACGTTCGGAGGCCGGGTGCGGAGCTTGACCTACGACACGCTCCCGGCCCGCATCGTGTTCGGCCCGGGTACGGCCAGGACGCGACTCCCCGCCGAGGTCGAGCGGCTCGGGGTCTCCCGCCTGCTCCTGATCGCCCCGGAGCGCGACCTCGGGGCCGTGCGTGCTCTCGTGTCCCCGTTCACCGACCGGATCGCCACGACGTTCACCGGCGTGCGCGAGCACGTCCCGGTCGCCACGGCGCAGGCTGCGCGGGCAGCGGCCGCGGGGGCGGACGCCGTCCTGTGCATCGGCGGCGGTTCCACCACGGGTGCGGCCAAGGCGGTCGCCGTCACCGCGCGCCTCCCGATCTCGGCGTAGGTGCCGGTGCCGGCCGAACCAGGGCACCATGCCCACCACCCGCTGTCCGGTCGTGAACCCGCCGCCGCCGGACTCCACGACGCCCGCGAGGTCCCACCCCGGCACGAGCGGCGAACATCGAGCGGATCCTCGGGGCCCGCGACACCTACGACGACCGGGAGTCGGTCCGGTAACGCCCGGTCCTCGGGACGCGCAGCGGGCGCGGCACAGGTGATCCTCACCGATGATCGGGGGATGGACGTGACGATCGGGGCCTGCGGGCGCGTTCCGGCGGCCGAGGTGTGGGAGCGGTACGCCGTGCCCGCGCGCTGGCCGGAGTGGGCACCGCAGATCGGGCGGGTCGCGGCGTCCACCGCACGCATCGTCCGTGGCACCACCGGGCAGGTGCACGGCCCGCTGGGACTGCGTGTCGACCTCCCGGTGACCGAGGTGGACGAGGCCGCACGCACCTGGGCGTGGGACGTGGTGCTCGGCCCGTTGCGGTTGCACCTGCGCCACGGCGTCGAGCTCGACGGGGCGGGCAGCTCGACGTGGCTCGCCGTCCGCGGTCCGGCCCCGGTCCTGACCGTCTACCTCCCGGTGGCGCGGATCGCGCCGCACCGCCTGGTCCACCGCTCCGACTGACCCGCCCCCGGTCGGCGCGCGCGGCGGCGGTGTCGAGCGGCGGGACCGCCGGGCCGGAGCGCTCTGCGGTGGTGCCGCGGAGCGGTCGTCAGGCGGCGACGATCGCGCGGCGGTGCAGGTACTCCGCGAGCAGGGCCAGCCGGGCGAGGCGTCGGCGCTGGCCGTAGGCCGAGAGCGGGCCCACCGCCCCCTGCACGAGCCGGCCGGCGGGGCCGGTGACCATGGCGCTCATGTGGACGGTGCAGCCGTCGCCGTCGGGAGTGATCAGGTCGGCGTAGTCGAGGCGGTGCCCGGCCGCCGTGGACGTCCAGCGGATGCCACGGCCGGGCTCGCACCACGTCACGTCCATGCGGGTGGCCGGCCCGAACCAGGGCTTGACCATCCCGGTCCACCCGGTGGCCTCGATGATGTCCTGCGTGGCCTCGACCCGCGCGATGTGCGGCGACCAGAGGCGCCACGCGGCGACGTCGGTGAGCACGGAGTGGACGACGGCGGCGGGCGCGGCGACGGACCGTTCGGATCGGATCACCCAACAACGGTAGGCCGCCCGGCCCTGCCCCGCCCCGCGACCCGGCCTGCGACGACGCCCGGATGGCAACCTGGAGTTTCGTCTCACCGCCGGTTCGTGGTCACACCGACGGGACTTGATGGCCGCGGTGAGTAGACAACTGATTCGTATGATGATTGTTCTTGCGGCGATGCTCTCGGCAGTAGCGCTCCTCTCCCCGGTGGCGGGGGCCACACCGCCCTCGAGCCCAGCCGTCGCGGTCACCGTCCGGTACCAGGGAGCCGCCGAGTGGTACGTCGTGCGCGGCGCGGGTGGGCGGCTGCGCGACCCGGCCGACGGCCAGGTGCTGCACGAGGTGCTGGTGGGTGTGCTCGACCGTCCCGAGGGCTGACGGGCGGTTCACCGCGGCGTTCCGAACACCTGCGTCCAGTACACGCCGTAGCTCCCGCCGGGGGCGTGGCCGACACCGATCTGGCTGAGCTCGGCGTCGAGGATGTTGGCGCGGTGTGCGGGGGGGGTGGTACCCCCCCCGGCCCCCCCCGGGGGGGGGGGGGGGCCCGGGGGGGGGTTGTGCGCCCCCCGGGGGGGGCCCGAAACCGCGGGGCA
>JAJAZD010000079.1 GCA_026785945.1 Pseudonocardia sp.
CGGCGATCCCGAGCACGGGTCGCTGGCCTGGCGGCTGGGGCTGCCCGGTGCCGGCGGTCTCGCCCCGCCGTTGCTCGCGGCTCGCGCGCTGGCGGAGGTGGACCTGGTCCTGCCGCTGACGGCCGCCGGGTTGCGCCTGCTGCCCGGCGGGCCGACGGGGGAGGTGCGCGCCGTGTCCCGCGCCGTGTCCCGGTTCTTCGCGATCTGTGTGACGGACTGCGGACGTGGCCTCACCGCACCTGGCACGCTCGAGGTCCTTCACGAGACCCACGCCGTGGTCGTCGCGGTCCCGCTCACCCCGGATGGGGTGCGCAGCACGTGCGCCGAGCTCGACCGGCTGCCCGCGGCGGCGCTGGCCTATATCAGCGTCGCGCTCAACACGATCGACCCGATCGGCCGGGCCACCCTCAACCGGTCCGCGGCCACCGCGGCGCTGGCCCGCTACGGCGTCCCGGTGGTGTGGCTGCCTCGCGACCGGCACCTCGCCGCGGGGGCCCCGATCGTCCCCGCCCGTCTCGGGGAGTCGATCACGGTGGCCGCCACCCGGCTGGCCGGGCACGCCCTGGAGCGCGCATGCCGGTTCTGAAAGCCGTCCGGCCCGTCCCGGCGGGGTGGGCATGACGACCCGCCTGGTGCACCGGCCGGCCCGCACGATCCGGCCGCTGGTCACCGAGAACCCGATGAGCCTCAGCCCGCCGCCCGTCCTGCCCGACGGCCGCAGCGGCGGCGGCCTGCAGTCGCTGATCCCGCTGGCCGGCGCGGGCCTCGCGATGAGCATGATGATGTTCCTGCGCGGCTCGGGTTTCGCCGCGCTGGGCGCGGTCATCCTGGTGGTCTCACTGACCGCGGCGGCCGTGCTCTACGTGACCCAGCGCGGCCAGGCCGGCCGCAAGCGGCGGGCCCAGCGCGAGCTGTACGTGACCTACCTGGAGGAGCTGCGCGAGGAGCTCCGCGCGCACGAGCGTGACTTCCGGGAGCGCAGCACCCGCCGCGACCCGCCGGCGGGGCACCTCCTCGACATCGTCGCCGACCCGGCGCGGCTGTGGGAACGGCGCCGCGCCGACATCGACTTCCTCCGCCTGCGGGCCGGCACCGGGTCGCTCCCGATCCGCGAGATCACGCTACGTGAGGAGGGCACGGTGGTCAGCCCGACCGACCCGTTCATGCGGTCGGAGGCTCGCGCCCTGATCCGCCGCTTCGGCCGGATGCCGGAGCTGCCGCTGCGCATCGGGCTCGACCGGGCCGGCGACGTCAGCGTGATCGGCGCCGACCGCGACGACGTGCTGCGGGTGGCCCGCGCGCTCGTGGCCCAGCTCGCGGCGCTGCACGCCCCCGACGACGTCACCGTGGCCGTCATCGCCCCGGTGCAGGTCGAGGCCGACTGGGCGTGGGCGCGGTGGCTGCCACACCTGCTGGACCACGACCGGATCGGTCCGGCCGGGCCGACGCCCCGGCTGGTGGCCGACGAGGGAGCCCTCGCGGAGCTGCTGGCCGACGATCTCGCCGAGCGGGCCCGCGCCGCGGCCACCGCGCTGCGCCACGGCGGCGGTGCGGTCGAGGCCCGGATGCGCCCCCGGCTGCTGGTGATCGACGACGCGCACGGTCGGGTGGCGCGCCGGCTCCCCATGCCGGACGCCGCCATCGGACCTGCCGCGCTCGGAGTGACCGTGGTGCACCTGCTCGCCGACCGGCTGCACGAGCCGGGGGAGGTGTCGCGCCGCCTCACCGTCGACGGGGACACCATCACGCTCGAGGACCTGACGGCCACCCCGCCGATGGTCATCCACGGCACGGCCGACCACGCCCCGGCGCCGCTGGTGGAGGCGCTCGCCCGCAGGCTCGCCCCGCTGCGCCTGTCCGCCGACTCCTACGACGACGGCACCGGCACCCCGCCCGCGGACTTCGTCGACCTGCTGGACCTCGGCGAACCGGCCGCACTCGACGTCGCACGGCTGTGGCGGCCGCGCCGCGAGCGTGACTTCCTCCGGGTACCGATCGGGGTGGACGGGTCGGGGCGGCCCACGTTGCTCGACCTCAAGGAGTCCGCGCAGCTGGGCATGGGACCGCACGGGCTCTGCGTCGGGGCCACCGGGTCGGGCAAGAGCGAGCTGCTGCGCACGCTGGTGCTGGCGCTGGTGGCCGCCCATCCGCCGCAGGAGCTGGCGATGGTGCTCGTGGACTACAAGGGCGGCGCGACGTTCGCTCCGTTCGGGGACCTGCCCCACGTCGCCGGGTTGATCACGAACCTCTCCGGCGACGCCGCGCTCGTCGAGCGGATGTACACCAGCCTGGACGGTGAGGTGCTGCGCCGCCAGCAGCTGCTCGCCGACGCCGGCAAGATCACCGACATCACGGCCTACCGGATGCGACGCGCGGAGCTCGGTGACCCGGCGGACCTGCCGCCGCTCGGGCACCTGCTGGTCGTCATCGACGAGTTCGGTGAGCTGCTCACGGCCAAGCCCGAGTTCGCCGAGCTCTTCCTGCGGCTGGGCCGGATCGGACGCTCCATCGGCGTGCACCTGCTGCTGTCGAGCCAGCGCATCGAGCAGGGCAAGCTGCGCGGACTGGAGAACTACCTGTCGTACCGGATCGGCCTGCGCACGCTGTCCGAGGCCGAGTCGCGCACCGTGCTCGACACCCCGGATGCGGCGTTGCTGCCGGCGCTGCCCGGCAACGGCTACCTCAAGGTCGACGTCACGGTGTACGAGAAGTTCAAGGCCGCCTACGTGTCCGGTGCCCCGGTCGACGCCCGCGACGTGGAGCCGGCCCCGGTCGTCGGCCCGCGGGTGGTGCCGATGGCACGGTGCGGGCAGGCGCGGGCGGCCGGGTCCGAGGCGGAACCCCCGCAGGCGACCCGGCGCACGTCCGGCCCGACGCTGCTGTCCACGGTCGTCGACCAGCTCCGGTCCGCGGGGGCGCCGGTCGCGCCGATCTGGTTGCCGCCCCTGCCGCCGGCGGTGACGCTGGACGGTGCCGGCGGCGGTATCGACATCACCCCGCGCGGCGTGCGGCTGCGCGCGTCCCGGAACGCCACGCGCGGGCCGGGCGGGTTGTCCGTGCCGTGGGGCCTGCTCGACGACCCGGCCCGGCAGTGGCAGGGCCCGTGGGAGCTCGACCTCTCGGCGGGCGGCGGGCACGTGCTCGTACTGGGCGGCCCCGGCAGCGGCAAGACGACCGCGCTGCGCACGCTCGCGCTGGCCGTGGCGACGACGCGCGAGCCCGGCGACGTCGCGCTCTACGGGGTCGACCTGGTCGGCAGCGGGATGCGCGGGCTCGCCGACCTCCCGCACGTCGGCGGCGTCGCCGGTCGGGAGGACCGGGAGCGGATCCGGCGCACCGTCGACGAGGTGCACGCCATGCTCGCCGAGCGGGAGCGGATCTTCGCCCGGCACGGCTTCGACACCGTCGCCGATCTGCGTGCCGCACGGGCGGCGGGACGGCTTCCCGAGCTCCGGTGCGCCGAGGTCGTGCTGCTCGTCGACGGGTACGGCCGGCTCTCGGTGGACTTCGAGGACCTCGAGAGCGCGGTGCACGACATGCTCGCGCGGGGCGGTCGCTTCGGCGTGCACGTCGTGGCCACGGCCCGGCGGTGGAGCGAGGTGCGGGCCGCGCAGCAGGTCGCCTTCACCAACCGGGTCGAGCTGCGGATGACCGACCCCGCCGAGTCCGGCATCGACGGCAAGCTCGCCCGCGGGGTGCCCGTCGATTCCCCAGGCCGGGCGTTGACCACCGGGAAGCTCTACGCGCAGGTCGCGCTGCCGCGACTGGACGGGATGCCGGACCCGGCGACGTCCGGGCTCGCCCAGGCCGCCGACCTCGTCCGCAGCACCTGGACCGGTCCGCTCCCGCCCCCCGTCCGGGTGCTTCCCGCGGTGCTGCCGGCCGCGGACCTCGCCGACGCGGACGGCCCGATCGGCAGTGTCGCGATCGGGCGCTTCGAGTCGGACTTCTCCCCGGCCCTGCTCGACCTGGCCGGGCGCGACCAGAACCTGCTCGTCATGGGCGACACCGGCTCCGGGAAGACCAACCTGCTGCGGCTGATCGCCGCGACGCTGGTGCGCCGGCTCGGACCCGACGATCTGGTGTTCGCCGTCGTCGACCCGCGCCGCGGCCTGGTCGGTGCCGTACCGGAGACCCACCTCGGCGGCTACGCCGACAACGCGGTGCTGACCGGGCGGCTCGCGGCGGCGGTGTCGGCGCAGCTGGCCGGGCGCGAGCCGGGTACGGGCGGCCCGCGGATCGTCCTGCTGGTCGACGACTACGACGTGATCGCCGCGACGGCCGCCCAGCCGCTCGCCGCCCTCGTCCCGTTCCTCGCGACGGGCCGAGACCTCGGGCTGCACGTGCTCATGACCCGGCGCGTGATGGGAGCGTCGAGGGGGCTCTACGAACCGTTCACCCTGGGCGTCCGGGAGTCGGGATGCCTCGGGCTCATCATGTCCGGGGACCGGACCGAGGGGCAGCTCCTCGGCGGGGTCCGGGCGGCCACGATGCCCGTCGGGCGGGGCCGTCTCGTGCGCGCCGGAGCGGAACCCCGCACGGTGCAGACCGCCTTCCTCGCCCCGCCCGATCCGGCCCCGCCCGATCCGGCCACGTCGACAGCAGCATCTACATCGGGGGTGGGACTGTGACGTACGACGTCGTCGTCCTGTGCGAGCGGCAGCCCGACGCCGGGGCGACGCTCGGCGCGTTCCGGGCCTGCGGGCCGTCGCTGCTGGTCAACGTGATCGATCGCGGGGCGCTGGTGCAGCTCTGCGACGCGCAGGAGCGGCCGCTGGTGACCGTCGAAGGGGCGCGGTTGGTGCTGGTCCCCGGCGAGGCGCAGCGGCTGCTGGGGATCGAGGCCGAGCTGCCGCACCCGGTGTGGTGGGTGGAGGCCCGCGCGGTCCGGTCCGCACCCGACGCGCCGCGGATCGCCCGACGGTTCGCCGCGGCGCTGCTGTCCGTGACCGGAGGGGTGTCGTGGTCGAGCCGCTGACCGGGCATCCGGCCGCGGACCGGGTGACGCCCGACGCGCTCGTCGTCGAGCAGGACCGGGGCCTGGTGCCGCTGAGCACCTGGGTGGCCGACGCCGCCGCCGTCGCCGCCGGTGCCGGACGGCTGCTGCAGATCCTCACCCCGTCCGACAGCCGGATCACCTATCCGCTGGAGCTGATGCTGGCCGAGGGCGGCGGTCAGTGGATCGTCCGGACCGGGACCGACGGCTTCCGGGACGGATTCACCGGAGTCCCGATGGGCTGGACGGGCACCCGTTTCGCCCCCGTCGACGGCCCGGTCCCGGAGGTCGACACCGCCCGCGACCCGGCGGCCGGGAGCCTGGAGGTGCAGGTCTCGACGCTGCACCCGGCCGCTGCGGAACTGGAGGCCGCGGCACTGGAGCTGGGGGCGACGGCCTTCGCGGTGACGACCGCGCTCACCGGGGCCGACCCGACCGGCTGGGGCACCGCCGAGCCGGCGACTCAGCCCTGGTCGACCCGCGAGGTGACGGCCTTCTGCCGGGGCCGCGCCCCGGAGCCCACCAGCCTGGTGGTGGTCGCGGGCGGGCCGGCGCGGCGGGCGGTCGGCCGGTTGCAGGTCCGCCGGGTGGTCTCGGGCGTGCTGGAGGAGGTGCGGATGGCCGGCCCCGCGGCGCGGACGGTCGGGCAGGACGCCATCGAACGGCTGGC
This sequence comes from Pseudonocardia sp., assembly GCA_026785945.1. Taxonomy (GTDB): domain Bacteria; phylum Actinomycetota; class Actinomycetes; order Mycobacteriales; family Pseudonocardiaceae; genus Pseudonocardia. The sequence continues at coordinate 5,667 of JAJAZD010000079.1, forward strand.
GCAGGACGTCGCCGCGACGGCGCGGAGCATGCTCGTGGCGGTGCACCCACTGCGCGCCGACGGCGCGCGCGCCGCCGAGCCCAGCCCGCCCGCCGTGCCCTACGGGTTGCTGGTCGGGGCGTCGGTGGTCGGTGAGCGCGGTGTGGAGCACGCGCGCTCGGTGGGTTCATCGGTCCGGTTGCTCGCCGCCGGTCCGGGGGCGACGGCCTGCTGGTGTCGGCTCGACGGGGGGCCGGGGGCTCCCTTCGAGCAGCTCTCGGCGGTGGTGGAGCATTTCGGGCTCGGCGGGACCCGGTCCCCGTCCTTCTGACGCGGGCTACCG
>JAJAZD010000080.1 GCA_026785945.1 Pseudonocardia sp.
CCCAGGACCCGCACGCGCGCCGCCCACGCCTCCCGCGCGAGCCGAGCCCGGCCCGGAACGGTGCGCGGCGGCGGCAGCTCGCGGGTCGGGCCGTCCTGGACTAGCGGGAGCACGGCACGCAGCACGCTCGGCCCGTCGGCCATCGCGTGGTGGCTCGACCACACCAGCGCGCAACGCCCGGCGGCGGGCAGGTCGACTACGGTGAGCGTCCACCACGGATGTGCGGGGTCGAGCGCCTCGAACAGCAACCGCGGCGGCGACGTCGAGCAGGTCCGCCGCGTCGGCGGACCAGGCCGCACGTGGTGGTCGAGGTAGACGGCGACGTCCTCCCACACCGGACGCCCGCACCCGAGGGGTACCCGCCGCATCCGCTGGGCCAGGCGCGGGACCAGCCCGACGCCATCCCCCACGGAGGCGCGGACGGCATCGAGACCGGGCGCACCACCCTCCAACTCGATCATCACCCCGACGTTGCGAGCGTTCGGCCCGACGTCGGAGGCGAGCTCGGCGAGGTCGAACACGGTCATCCGCTCGCCGCCGGCCCTGACTGCCGGCATGTCACTGGACACGGCTCAGTAGAGCGGAGCGACGTCCAGGAGCGTGTGGTCCGCCAGGCAGCTCAGCCGCTCCTCCACCCCCACCACGCCCTCCAGGTGTTCGACGAACCGCACCGCCAGCTCCACATCGACCCGCGTGTCCAGCTCACCGGTCAGCGTGACGATCCCGTCGGTCACCTCGATCGCGATGCGTGCGGGGTCGACCACCAGCATGCGGCCCAGCACCTCCTCGACGACCTCCCGCCGGATGAGGCCGTCGCGCCGCAGGAACACCGCGAGCAGGTCGGAGCGGCCGAGCACGACCACCATGCGTCCGTCCGCGTCGACGACCGGCATCCACGCGACGGCGCGCCACGCATCGAGCGCGCGGTGGCGGCCACGGTCGTCGACGGACCGACCGTGGCGACCGGCGACATCGGTCTGGCCGAAGAAGGTGAGGACCACCACCGGTTCGTCAGCGAGCTGATCGACCTCGGGCACGCCTACGGCAACATGGTCGCCGCCACCATCGCGCCCTTCGACCTCAACGAGCGCGCCGCGCTGTACTACAACCGCGTCAACGGCGTCACGGCGCAGATGGCACTGATCCTCGCTGCCCTTCGCCCCGGCGACCAGGACAGCGTGGTCAACGAGAAGGCCCGGATCGCAGCGAACTTCGTCGACCTGCTCGTTGTGCTGCGCGCTGTGAACGACGAGTCGACACGACCCGACGACCTCAACCGCGTGGTCCTCTCCGCGGTGCCCCACGTACGCACCCGTACATCGATGACAGGGCTCAGCGCCGTACTCGGCGGGCAACTCCCTGAGCTGAGCTTCGGCGTGATGCCAACCTTCGGTCTGCGCGGCGACAACCGTGCGCAGGTCCGGTACGTCCTCGCCCGCCTCACCGCCTACGTCGAGAAGTCCATGGGCAACGCCGACGCCGTCGAGAGCCACCCCGCGAAGACCGCCACCGGCCGCAAGACATGCGCGGGCTGGAAGTTCTGGCACATCGACCTCGCCAACGGCACCGCCGTGCCACTCGGCGACTTCCGCGACGATGCTTCCCTTATCAGCAAGTAGTTGAATGGCCTTCCTGCGCTCGAACCAACAACCTGCGAAAGATCGACGAGTGCCCGGCCAGCAGGGCCCAGAGCTGCCGGACCGCGGTCGACCGGACCCGCCCGACCCGTGCGTCCGCCCGGCGCCCAGCCGGGAACGACCACGAGCCGCATCAGATCCTCCACCGACTCACGCCGGTCCTCCGGACCGATCGCCACATGATCGATGTTGGCCCGCGAGGATCCCGACCAGCGACGGCCATGGAGCACGCCGATGAGCGCCGGGCGCCGTCGCAGAGATGAACAGGGTCTGGTCGTCCCAGCTGTCGCCGTAGAGGTCCAGGTCCAGAATGCATCCCTCAATCTCGTCGACGAGCACCGACCCAGTCGAGTCGAGCCACGCCGGGCGGTACCGATCGAGTAAATCGGTCATGGCCGCCGCAAGCAGGAGACGCCGAGCGTTCAGGAGTTGCCGGTACCGCGCCGCGGTGCGGAGATCTGGACCGGCCGGTGTCGGCGTTGGTCTCGGGTTCCTGCTGGGTGTTGACGAGCACGAGCCGGACCACCCGCTGCCCGTCTCGCGGCGCCACGTCGACCGCCAGCAGCACGCCGGGCGCCGCCGGGTCGTCGCCGGTGAGCGGGACGCGATCCGCCGCCTCCCCGTCGAGCCGCACCTCCCGCTCGTGGCGGACCGGCTCCCGGAACCACCCCGAGCGCCTCCTGCCGTAGGCGTCGGTGGTCTCGTACATGCTGTAGCGGCCCCACTCGACGGTGACCGCCAGCGCGTCGACGTCGCCGGCCACTGCGAACGACATCCCCATGGACGACGCCCGGATCTGGCCGAGGTTCTGGGGCGTCAGCACCTCGGGAAGCTCGGCCTCGCCGTCGCCCTGCACCCCGGACTCGGTGTCGGGCACCTCGTCGGCCTCGTCGCATGCCGACGTCGGCGCGTGTTCGGGGCCGAGCATGCCGACGAGGTAGCACTCGCGCGGCCCCATCGCCCGCGGCGCGAACTCCTCGTCCTGGCCGTCCCACGGGCCGAGCAGGTCGGCCCGGATCAGCGACTGCAGATCGTCGAGGACCGCGTAGGACGTGGCCGGGGTGAACTCCTGCTCGACGTCCAGCGGATCGGGTTCGGCGGCCAGGAAACCCTGCTCGCCGCGCGGGCGGGGGGACAGTCCGGTGTCGGGCTGGGGCATTAGATCCTCGACCTTCCTGTGTCGCCGAAAAGCCCATGAGCTGCGACGAAAGGCATGTGAACGAACATATGTTCGAGTATAGTGGGGGCATGTCGACCGGCCCGCTCGTCTCCGCGCACCAGCACCTCGCTGCCGCGATCGACGAGCTGTCCGCCGCCGCGGCCGGCGCCACCGACGACGAACTGCTCTCGCTGCTCACCCTCTGCGAAGGGGTGACGCGCCGGCTGGACCGGCTCACCGTCGACACCGTGGCCACCCTGGAGCGGCGCGGCACCTTCACCGAGCGTGGCTACCGCTCCCCGGTCGGCGCGCTGGGCGACCTGCTGGGCTGGGAGCGCTTCGAGGCCCGCCGCCGCGTCACCGCCGCCGAGCACGTCTGCGCCCGCGTCGGCCTCGACGGCGCGCCACTGCCCGCCCGCCTCCCGGCCACGGCCGAGGTGTTCGAGGCCGGACAGGCGAGCTTGCGCCACGTCGACGCGATCGCCCGCGTACTCGCCAGCGCATCCGCGGAGCGGCTCACGCCCGAGGCGTGGGCGCAGGCCGAGGCCCAGCTCGCCGCGAAGGCGTCGGTGTACACGCCGTCCGAGCTCCAGTCGTGGGGCGTCGCGCTGGTGGAGCTGCTCGACCAGGACGGCGCCGAACCCGACGACCACCCGCCCACCCCGACCAACGAACTGCACCTCACCCGCCACCCTGGCGGCGCGGGCGGCCGGCTCAAGGGCCGATTCGACGACGCCGCCATGTTCGACGCCATCGCCTCGGTCGTCGACGCCCACGCCAAGCCGCTCACCGCCGACGACGACCGCCCCGCAGCGCAGCGCCAGGCCGAGGCCCTCGCCGACGCCTGCGGGTACGTGCTCGACCACGGCGACCTCCCGCAGTCCGGCGGCCGCCGCCCGCACCTCAACGTGCTCATCCGTCTCGACGACCTGGAGAACCGCGCCCGCGGCGCGATCCTGGACTTCGGCGGCACCGTCAGCCCCGAGTCGCTGCGCATGCTCGCCTGCGACGCCGCCGTGATCCCGATCGTGCTGAACGGCCGGGGTCAACCCCTCGACATCGGCCGCCTCAGCCGCGCCATCCCCGACGGGATCCGCCGCGCCGTGGCCGCCCGCGACGGTGGCTGCGCCCGCTGCGGCCGGCCTCCGAGCTGGTGCGAGGTCCACCACATCCTCCCGTGGGAGGACGGCGGTGAAACCAAGGTCGACAACTGCGTGATGGTGTGCAAGGTCTGCCACCGGCTGGTGCACCACAGCGAGTGGCAGGTCCGGCTGTACAACGGGCTGCCCGAGTTCATCCCACCCGCCTGGATCGACGCCGAACGAAGACCCCGCCGAAGACCACTCCCGCACCTGCTCGGCGTGGCCTGACCCCCGCGCACACCTCCCAACCACCGCACATACGTTCCGACGGTCGTGCGGAGGCGGGGAGGTGTGCGCGGCGGTCGGCGTTGAGGTCACAGGACACGGGCTCCGGCCGCGGACTCACCTGCCGCAGGGGTGCGGCCATCGGCAACGCTTCGAGAAGCAACGCTTGGCGTGCGCCTATCCGCGGGGCACAATTGTGGCCATGACCGTCGAGCCGCTGCGCACCGTCCGCGACCACCTGTCCGAGTTCGTGGACCGGGCCGAGCGTGAGCACGAGCGGGTGGTTGTGACCCGCAACGGGCGTCCGGCTGCGGTGTTGATCGGGTACGACGACCTGGCGGGCCTCGAGGAAACCCTCGACATCCTGTCGGATCCCGAGGCACTGGGCGACATCCGCCAGGCCGAGGCGGAGGTGGCCAGGGGCGAAGGCACGCGCGGCGTGGACGCGGTGCGGGCTCTGCACCCGCTGGTGTGAACGAGCTCTACAACGTCCGACTCTCCCCCGGCGCGACGACGTCGGTTCAGGAGAGGCTGCCCGAGAACGTCGCTGCGGCGGTGATCGAGTTCGTCATCGGGACACTCCGGTCGAACCCCCGCCGCGTCGGAAAGCCGCTGAGCCGCGAGTTGCGAGGGCGATACTCCGCGCGGCGTGGTGCGTTCCGCATCATCTACTCGATCGACGACGCCGAGCAGCTCATCACCGTGCTCCGGATCGAGCACCGCGCCGACGTCTACCGCCCCCGCTGACATCCCACATCGACCGTCAGGGCTCTCAGGCCGTGATCAGCTCCGTCGCCATCAACCGCACTGCTGCACGCTCGGCCGCCGTGCGTACCTGGTCGTCGAACACTGCCGTGCCGGGCCGGACTCCGGCCGGCACCGAGACCCGCCGCGTGGCGTTCTCGCGCAGTTCGGACCCGTCAGACTCCACCGTGACCGCCCCCTCGATCCGTTGACGGCGCCGGCGTTCCCAGGTCCGCGACCTGATGCGGTGGGAGAAGGACGTCGCGCGCCCCGGCTGGCAGATCGCCGGGATCGCGCTGCGGGAGCCGTCGAAGGCGGTGGCGATCGGCCACCGCACCGGCGACCCGGTCGTCCGCGAGGCCCGCGCCGTGGTGTGGAGCGCCCACCGCGGCACGGCGTACGTCGCGGTCGCGTCGATCGAGGACACCGGAGCCTCATCGCCGTTCCTCCCAGCATGGCCGCGAAGCGCCAACACCGGGCAGCGGCCGGTGGTTGCGGCGTCGGCGAGCAGGGGCCCGTAGGCGGGGTGCCCGTCGAGCACCTCACGGCTCAGCGTGATCGGGCCCGACCGGTGCATCGCCGGCAGCAGCGGCCCGACCGTCACGGCTCGACCTCCTCGTCGAGGTCGTCGTCCGGTTCGGGTTCGTCGTCGGGATCGGGCCGGCCGGTGGAGGTGAAGGGTCGTGTCATGCCACGACGGTGACACGGAGGGCGGACGCGACAACCCTCGAACGGGGTCTGGGCCGCGAGTTGTCCACATGCCGAGCGGGTCCTGCGGGAACTGTCGGTGCCTCCCCCTACGCTCGGGCCCACGATCGGGACGGCGTGAGAGGAGGCCCCGGTGCACAGCGCGTTCATCTACCTGACCGTGGGCAAGTCCGAGCTCTACCGCGAGGTCATGCTCGCCTTCGTCGCCGCCAAGCGGCGGTTCACCGTGCACCTGCGTCCCGAGGACGTGCGCGACACGCTCGGGCCATCGGCCGATCTCGACGCGATCGCCGCCGCGCTGGTGGCACTGGAGGGCTGGGGCAACGTGCGCTCGGATCCCGACACCAGCCGCGTCACCACCGTGGAGGACTTCCACCGGGCCCGCTACCTCTACCAGCTCACGCGCGAGGGCGAGGCCGCCGAGGAGGCGCTGGCCGTCTACGACGACGCGCTGGGCCGGCGCGGGGCGCTGCAGGCCGTCGCGCTCGCCGACATCGCCACTCAGCTGCGCGCGCTCCACGAGCTGGCGATCAGCCCGCGAGCGGATCCGGCGAAGATCCACCTCTCGTTGCGGGCGCTGGTCGACCGGTTCACCGATCTGGCCGCCAACGCGCAGGCCTTCATGGGGTCACTGCAGAGATCTATCGACCTGCACGACGCCGACGCCGAGGCCTTCCGCGCCTACAAGGACCGGTTGATCGACTACCTGCAGCGGTTCATCACCGACCTCGTGGCCACCGGGTCGGAGATCGCCGCGCTGGTGGCACGCATCGAGGAGCACGGCGTCGATCTCCTGCTCGACGAGGCCGCCTGGCGAGAGGCCTCCGACGCGGCACCGGGGGCCGCGGCCGACGAGGGCGACGATCCGCGCGACGCCGAGTTCACCCGCCGCGCCCAGCTGTGGCGCGAGCGCTGGGCCGGGTTCCGGGCGTGGTTCGTCAGCACGCCGCAGCACCCCAGCCAGGCCAAGCTGCTGCGCTCGCAGGCGCGCGCGGCCATCCCGCAGCTGCTGCACGTGGTGGCGGCGCTCAACGAGCGGCGCACCGGCCGGTCCGACCGGTCCGCCGATTTCCGCACGCTCGCAGTCTGGTTCGCGCAGGCGCCCGACGAGGCGTCGATGCACCGGCTGTGGCGCAGCGCGTTCGGGCTGTCGTCCTCGCGCCACCTCACGATCGACGCCGACACCCTCGCCTCCCGCGCCGAGGAGCCGGTGCCGGCCACCACCCCGTGGGCGCAGGCGCCGCCGCTGGAGATCAGCCCGCGGCTGCGCCGCACCGGCACCTACGAGCGGCGGGGCAGGCCCTCCCGCATCACCGACCGCTCCGAGCAGCGCCGCCATCTCGCCGAGCTGGCGGCCCGGGAGGCCGCCGAGGTGGCGGCGGCCCGAGCGGCGCTGGCCACCGAACGCCCCGTGCGCCTGTCCGACCTCGGCGAGCTGGAGCCCGAGGCGTTCCGGCTGTTCCTGGGCCTGCTGGGCGACGCGCTCACGGCGCTCACACCCGGCCGTCGCGAGGTCGCCGTCACCACGTCCGACGGCTCGATGGCGGTGCGGCTCACGGTGCTCGACGGGAGCCGCCGGGCCGAGATCGCCACCCCGCACGGGGTGTTCCGCGGGCCGGATCATCTCGTCCACATCGTCGACCTGGCCGCGCCACGAGCGGAGCTCACGGCGTGATGGAGCCGACCGACACCCCCGTCCCAGCCGCCCCACCGGTCGAGGAGCACTCGCCATGACTGGTGCCCTCTCCGACGCCCTGGTCGCCACCCGCCGCTCCGAGCTCACCCGCGCGGCGCGCGCGCTGCTGCGCCGGCCGGTCCTGCGCGCACACGGGCCCGACGCGGAGCACGTCGTGCTGGTGCGCCGCCACGTGAGCGCGCTGCGCGAGTGGTTCGACCGCAACACCGGGTGGCGCCTGGTCGTCGACAGCGAGGTGGCGCGGCTGGTCAAGACCGTGCCCGACACCGCCGACGCCACCCATCCCGCCCGCGATCCGCGCAGCCACGCCCCCTTCACCCGGCGCCGCTACGTCCTCGTCTGCCTGGCGCTGGCGGCACTGGAACGCGCCGACGCGCAGGTCACGCTGGGGCGCCTCGCCGAGCAGATCGTGCTGGGCGCCGCCGACCCGGAGCTGACCGCCGCCGGCATCACGTTCTCCCTGGAACGGCGCGAGGAGCGCACCGACCTCGTCTCGGTGGTGCGCACGCTGCTCGACCTCGGGGTGCTGGCCAGGGTGGCAGGCGACGAGGACGCGTTCGTGCGCCACGACGGCGACGCGCTCTACGACGTCGAACGCCGGGTGCTGGCCGCGCTGCTCGCCACGCCGCGCGGCCCGTCCACGGTGCTGGTGGCGGGCCACGAGGAGCGGCTCGCCGCGCTCACCGAGGAGCTGCCCGCCACCACCGACGACCTGCGCAACCAGCAGACCCGCCGCCGCCTCACCCGCCGCCTGCTCGACGAACCGGTGCTCTACCACGCCGATCTCGACGCGGCCGAACTCGCTTACCTCACCAGCCAGCGTCACGCCATCACCTCCCGGATCAGCGAGCTCACCGGACTCGTCGCGGAGGTGCGGGAGGAGGGCGTCGCCATGGTCGACCCGCTCGACGACCTCACCGACGTCCGCATGCCCGAGAACGGCACCGAAGGGCACGCCACCCTGCTGCTGGCCGAACACCTGGCCGCTGCGGCCGAGCCCGTCCCGCTGACCGAGCTGCACGCCCACCTGCGCGCGATGGCCGTCGAGCACGCGTCGTTCTGGCGCAAGGCCGCCGCCCTGCCCGGGGCCGAGGTGGAACTCACCGGGTCGGCGCTCAGGCGGTTGCAGGCGTTGCGGCTGGCGGAACGCGTCGGCGACACCGTCCGACCGTTGCCGGCCCTGGCCCGCTATGCCGTCGGCACGCCCACCATCCAGGAGCCCCGATGACACTCCCCGACCCACAGCGCTCCCGGTGGCAACCGCTGCGTGCCGGCCTGGTCGACCTCTTCTACTACGACGTCGAGGAGTTCTGGTTCCACGACGGGCGGCTGCTGCTGCGCGGCAACAACGGCACCGGCAAGTCCAAGGTGCTCGCGCTGCTGCTGCCGTTCCTGCTCGACGGCGACCTGTCCCCGCACCGCGTCGAGCCCGACGCCGACCCCAAGAAGCGGATGGAGTGGAACCTGCTGCTGGGCGGCGAGCATCCGCACCCCGAGCGGCTCGGGTACACCTGGCTGGAGTTCGGCCGCGTCACCGACAGCGGCGAACCCGAGTTCCGCACCATCGGCTGCGGCCTCAAGGCCGTGGCCGGGCGGGGGATCGCCAAGCACTGGTTCTTCCTCACCGACCAGCGGATCGGGGCCGAGCTCCACCTGGTCGACGCCACCAGCACCGCGCTCCCCCGCGAACGGCTCGCCGACGCGCTCGCCGGCCGCGGCGTCGTGCACGAGAAGGCCCGCGACTACCGCCGTGCCGTCGACGAGGCCCTGTTCGGTCTGGGCGAGCAGCGCTACGGGGCGCTGGTCGACCTGCTGGTTCAGCTGCGCCAGCCGCAGCTGTCCAAGCGGCCGAGCGAGAAGGCGCTCTCGGCCGCACTCACGGAGGCGTTGCCGCCACTGGACCAGGCCGTGGTCGCCGACGTCGCCGAGGCGTTCCGCAGCCTGGAGGAGGACCGCGACGAGCTGGCCGCGATGGCCGAGGCGCACGGCTCGGCGGAGGCATTCCTCGGCCACTACCGCCGTTACGCCTCGGTGGCCGCGCGGCGCCGCGCCGAGCAGCCCCGCCGCGCGGAGCAGCGGTACCGGGCGGCGCGTGAGGCGTTGGCCGCGGCCGAGGAGTCCTTCGCCGCGGCCGAAACGGCCGCCGCGCAGGCGCAGGAGCAGCTGGTCGAGCTCGCTGCGCGGGCCGATCGGCTGCGCGCCCGCGAGCAGGCCCTGCGCGCGAGCCCCGAGATGCGCAGTGCCCAGG
>JAJAZD010000081.1 GCA_026785945.1 Pseudonocardia sp.
GCCCCGAGCAGCGGAGTGCTCCGCGTCCCGGTGCCCCGCGTCCCGGTGCCCCGCGTCCCGGTGGTGCCCCGCGTCCGGGTGAGCCCGGCCGCGCCGGCCCGCGTCCGCCCTCGCCGGGGGGAATGCCGCCACGCCCGAACCCCGGGATGATGCCGGCCCGTCCGGCCGCTCGTCCGAGCGGTCCAGGCGGTGGCCGTGGTGGCCCCGGTGCTCGTCCCGGTGGTCCGGGTGGTCCCGGTGGCCGTCCGGGTGGTCCCGGTGGTCCCGGTGGTCAGGGTGGTCCCGGTGGTCGCCCCGGTGGCGGTGGCGGCGGCTTCCGACCCGGTGGCGGCGGTCCCGGTGGGGGCGGTGCCCCGGCCGGTGGCGGCGGTTTCCGCGGTGGTCCCGGTGGCGGCGGTGGCCGTCCCGGTGGTGGCGGCGCTCGTGGCCGCGGCGGTGCCGCGGGTGCGTTCGGCCGTCCCGGCGGCCCGGCCCGCAAGGGCCGCAAGTCGAAGCGGCAGAAGCGTCAGGAGTACGACGCCATGCAGGCCCCCTCGGTCGGCGGCGTGCGCCTGCCGAAGGGCCGCGGGGAGACCGTCAAGCTCGCGCGCGGCGCCTCGCTCACCGACTTCGCCGACAAGATCAACGCCAACCCGGCGTCGCTCGTGCAGGTGCTGTTCCACCTCGGCGAGATGGTCACCTCCACCCAGTCGGTGTCCGACGAGATCCTCGAACTGCTCGGCACCGAGATGAACTACGTGGTGCAGGTCGTCAGCCCGGAGGAGGAGGACCGCGAGCTGCTCGACAGCTTCTCCATCTCCTACGGCGAGGACGCCGGCGGCGAGGAGGACCTGGTCGTCCGGCCGCCGGTCGTCACCGTCATGGGTCACGTCGACCACGGCAAGACGCGCCTGCTCGACACCATCCGCAAGGCCGACGTCATGGCGGGCGAGGCGGGCGGGATCACCCAGCACATCGGCGCCTACCAGGTCATGAGTGAGCTGGAGGGCTTCGAGCGCCCCATCACCTTCATCGACACCCCGGGCCACGAGGCGTTCACCGCCATGCGTGCCCGAGGGGCGAAGTCCACGGACATCGCGGTGATCGTGGTCGCCGCCGACGACGGCGTCATGCCGCAGACGGTCGAGGCGATCAACCACGCGCAGGCCGCCAACGTGCCGGTCGTGGTGGCGGTCAACAAGATCGACAAGGAGGGGGCCAACCCCGACAAGATCCGCCAGCAGCTCACCGAGTACAACCTCGTGGCCGAGGAGTACGGCGGCGACACGATGTTCGTGGACATCTCCGCGAAGCAGGGCACGAACATCGAACAGTTGCTGGAGGCGATCCTGCTCACCGCGGACGCCGCGCTGGACCTTCGGGCCAACCCGAACATGGAGGCCCAAGGCGTCGCGATCGAGGCCCACCTCGACCGCGGCCGCGGTCCGGTGGCCACGGTGCTGGTGCAGCGCGGCACGCTGCGGGTCGGCGACTCGATCGTCGCGGGTGACGCCTCCGGTCGTGTCCGGCGGATGTTCGACGAGCACGGCGAGGACATCATCGAGGCCTACCCCTCGCGTCCCGTCGCGGTCATCGGGTTCACCTCGGTGCCCGGCGCCGGCGACACGTTCCTCGTCGTCGACGAGGACCGGGTGGCCCGCCAGATCGCCGACCGGCGCCGCGCCCGCGAGCGCAACGCCGAGCTGGCCTCGCGTCGCAAGCGCGTGTCGCTGGAGGACCTCGACGCCGCGCTGAAGGAGACCAACCAGCTCAACCTGATCATCAAGGGTGACAACTCGGGAACCGTCGAGGCTCTCGAGGACGCGCTCCTGAAGATCGAGGTCGGCGACGACGTCGAGCTGCGGGTCATCCACAGGGGCGTCGGTGGCATCACCGAGGGCGACATCAACCTCGCCATCGCCGACAACGTCATCGTCCTGGGCTTCAACGTCCGGGCCGAGGGCAAGGCCACGGAGCTGGCCAACCGCGAAGGCGTGGAGATCCGGTACTACACGGTGATCTACCAGGCGATCGAGGAGATCGAGGCTGCGCTCAAGGGCCTGCTCAAGCCGGAGTACGAAGAGGTCGGACTGGGCCACGCGGAGATTCGCCAGGTCTTCCGTTCCTCGCGCTTCGGGTCGATCGCGGGTTGCCTGGTGATGGACGGGCTGATCCGCCGCAACGCCAAGGCGCGGTTGCTGCGCGACAGCGTGGTGGTGGCCGAGAACCTGACGATCAACTCCCTGCGACGGGTCAAGGACGACGTGGTCGAGGTCCGTGAGGGCTTCGAGTGCGGTCTGACACTCGGCAACTTCAACGATGTGAAGGAAGGCGACATCATCGAGACGTTCGAGGTCCGCGAGAAGGCCCGGGCCTAGCTCGGTGATGCTCCCGCCACCGCGACGAACGATGCGGTGGCGGGAGCCCCGGTTGGGATGAGGCACCCGGGGCCGGGCCTCGACCCGGTCCCGGTGCTTCCCCGCAGGTACCGGCGCCGGGGTGTGAACGAGTCGTGAGGTGACCTGTCCGTGTACGTCGGTGCGGTGGAGTTCGACCTGCTCCTCGGTGACGTGTCGTCGCTGAAGGAGAAGCGGTCGGTCGTCCGGCCCGTCGTGGCGGAACTGCGGCGCAGGTTCGAGGTCGCTGCGGCCGAGGCCGGACACCTCGAACTGCACCGGCGTGCCCTGATCGGGGTCTCGTGCGTGTCTTCCGACGCCGCGCACGTCACCGAGGTGCTGCAACGGTGTGAGCGACTCGTGGCCGCCCGGCCCGAGGTGGAACTGCTGTCGGCCCGGCACCGGATGCTCGGGCCCGAGGACGAATGACGTCGGGGCCCTGGCGGGTCCGGACGGATTGAGGAGCACGTCATGGTGGACCAGGCCCGGGCGCGGCGGTTGGCCAAGCGGATCTCGCAGATCGTGGCCGCCGCACTGGAGCACGAGGTCAAGGACCCGCGGCTGACAATGGTGACCATCACGGCCACCCGCGTCACCGGGGATCTGCGCGAGGCCACGCTGTACTACACGGTGATCGGCGAGACGGTCGACGCCGAGCCCGACACCGCCGGCGCCGCGGCCGCACTGGCCAGCGCCAACGGTGTCCTGCGTTCGCTCGTGGGCGCGGGCACCGGCATCCGGCACACGCCGTCACTGGCATTCGTGCCCGATGTCGTGCCCGACGAGGCGCGCCGGATGGAGGAGTTGCTCGCCCGCACGCGGGAGTCCGATGCCGAGGTGGCCCGGCTCGCCGCCGGCGCCCACCCGGCCGGGGACGCCGATCCCTACCGGGCCCCCCGGGAACGTGACGAGGACGACGAGTAGGAGTGGCTCGGGTCCTGGACGGGCGGGCTGCGGCGGTTACGCTCCGTTCGTCCGGAACCGCGGTGAAGCGGATCCGCAGAACGGATCCGCAGAACGGATCACTGAGCGTACGGCTGCCAACCAGGAGGAGCTCCGACGATGGCAGACACTCCCGTCGAGTTGGCGGCTGCGCTGCTCTCCACTGCGCCGGAGGTCATGCTGCTCGCGCACGTGCAGCCCGACGCCGACTCGCTCGGCAGTGCGCTCGCCCTGGGTATCGCCCTGCACCGGCGGGGTGTGCGGGTGCGGGTCTCGTTCGCCACCCCTGACGGGATGCCGGACACGCTCCGGTCGCTCGACGTGCTCGGTCTCGTCGTCGCGGCGGAGGAGGTGCCCGCCGCGCCCGCGTTGCTCGTCGCGTGCGACGCCGCCGAACCGTCGCGGTTGGGCACCCTCGCCGACCGGCTCGACACCGCCGGCACCGTGATCATGATCGATCATCACGCGTCCAACCCCGGATTCGGTGACGTCCGGGTGCTCGATCCCACGGCCGAGGCCACGGTGGTGCTGGTGCGCGACATCCTCCTGGCGATGGACGTCCCGCTGGATCCCGACGTCGCACGCTGCCTCTACGCGGGGCTCGTCACCGACACCCGCGGTTTCCGCACCGCCGGGGAGGCGGCACATCTCATGGCGGCCGACCTCATCGCGGCGGGCGTCGACCCCGAGCCGCTCGTCCGGCCGATCATGGACACCCACCCGCACAGCTGGTTCGCCGCGCTCGGGCGTGCGCTGGATCGCTGCGCCCTGGAGCCGGACGCCGCCGGCGGGCTCGGGCTGGTCCACACGACCGTCCCGGCGACGGACGTGACGCGGTTCCGGGTCGAGGAGCTCGACAGCGTCGTCGACATCGTCCGCACCGCCGCCGAGGCCGAGGTCGCCGCGGTGCTCAAGCAGGTCGGCGAGCGGCGCTGGTCGGGGCAACTGCGGTCGAAGGGCCGCATCGACGTGGCCGCGACCGCCGTCCGGCTCGGTGGTGGGGGTCACCGGGGTGCGGCGGGCTTCACCCGCGACGGCACCGCGGAGGACGTCCTAACCGTGCTGCGTGACGCCCTGCGGGCCGGCGCGGGCGGGGTCGTGACCGTCCCGCCGGCCGGATGAGCCGGGATCAGGGCTGGTTAGTGTGTCGTCGTGACCGATGTCCGCACCTCGACCGATCCCCGCGACGCCCGGCGGGCCTTCCTCGCCGCCGCGCTGCGCCGACCCGCGACGATGGGCGCGGTGGCACCCAGCTCGCCGCGCCTGACCCGGGTGCTGGCGTCGGTGGTTCCCCGGGCCGGTCGGCCCGTGGTCGTCGAGCTCGGTCCGGGCACCGGCGCGGTGAGCGCGGCGATCGGCGAGCGGATACCGGCCGCGGGCCAGCACCTGGCCGTCGAGCTCGACCCCGGCATGGTCGCCTACCTGCAGCGGACCCACCCGAACCTGGAGATCGTCCACGGCGATGCGCGCCGGCTCGGTGAGCTGCTCGCCGAGCGCGGAGTGGACCACGTGGACGCCGTGATCTGCGGGCTGCCGTGGGCGCTGTTCGACGAGGCGACGCAGTCCGGCATCCTCACCGGGATCAGCGACGCGATCGGCCAGACCGGTGCGTTCACCACGTTCGCCTACCTGCAGGGCATGGCGCTCCCGGCGGCCCGCAAGTTCCGTGCGACGTTGCGGCGGACCTTCGACGAGGTGGTCGTCAGCGCCACCGTGTGGCGCAACATGCCTCCCGCGTTCGTCTACGTGTGCCGGCGACCCGTACAGCGGTGACCGCCGGTCGGGCGTCGGCCCGCGACGTCCTGCGGCTCGCCGCTCCCGCACTGCCGGTGCTGGCCGCCGAACCGCTGTACCTCCTGGTCGACACCGCGGTGGTGGGTCGGCTCGGAGCCGTGCCGCTGGCCGCGCTCGCGGTGGCCGGGATCCTGTTCGCGCAGGTCACGAGCCAGCTCAACTTCCTGTCCTACGGCACGACATCGCGGGCGGCCCGGCTGTACGGCGCCGGGCGGCGCGGCGCCGCCGTTGCCGAGGGTGTGCAGGCGACGTGGCTGGCCATCGGGGTCGGTGTGCTGGTCCTCGTGGTCGGGCAGATCGTGGCCGGGCCCGTGACGCGTGTGCTGGGTGGCGTCGCGGAGATCGCGGGCGCGGCCGAGTCGTGGCTGCGGGTGGCGCTGTTCGGGGCGCCGCTGGTGCTGATCACGCTCGCGGGCAACGGCTGGATGCGCGGCGTGCAGGACACCGGCCGCCCGCTGCGGATCGTGCTGGCGGCCAACGTCCTGTCGGCGCTGGCGTGCCCTGTGCTCGTGCACGGCGCCGGGGAGTGGCCGGGCCTGGGCCTCGTCGGCTCGGCGGTGGCGAACCTGTGCGGTCAGACCGTCGGGGCGACCCTGTTCGTCGTCGCGCTGCTGCGGGAACGTGACTCCTCGCTGCGCCCGGAGCCCGTGGTGCTGCGCGCCCAGCTCACCATCGGCCGCGACCTGCTCGCCCGCAGCCTCGCGTTCCAGGCGTGCTTCCTGTCGGCGGCGGCGGTCGCCACCCGGTTCGGCGCCGCATCGGCCGCGGCCCACCAGATCGTGCTGCAGCTGTGGTTCTTCATGGCGCTGGTCCTCGACGCGGTGGCGATCGCCGCGCAGTCGTTGGTGGGGGCGTCTCTCGGGTCGGCGGGGAGTGGGGGAGCGGCCCGCGCGCGCGGGCTGGCGGCGCAGGTGACGCGATACGGGCTCGTTCTGGGGTGCGGGTTCGGGGTGCTGTTCGCCGCGCTGATCGGCGTGCTCCCGCAGGTGTTCACCACCGACGCGGCCGTCCTCGCGGTGGTCCCGGTCGCGTGGTGGTACTTCGTGGTGTTGCAGCCCGTGGCCGGTGTGGTCTTCGCGGTCGACGGCGTGCTCCTCGGCGCCGGTGACGCCGCCTTCCTGCGCACCTCGACGCTGGCGGCCGCGGTGCTGGGGTTCCTGCCGCTCGTCTGGGCGTCGCTGGTGTTCGGCTGGGGACTCGCGGGGATCTGGTCGGGCCTCGCGGCGTTCATGCTGCTGCGTCTGGTGGCGGTGGGCCTGCGGGCCCGGTCCGACCGCTGGCTGGTGGTAGGGGCCTGATCACCAACCCCGTCGATCGCCGACGGATGGTGGGCGCGGGAGACGAGCGTCGGGTCAGCTTGCCTCCCAGAACGGTGTCGCTGTTTCGCGGACCTCCCCGTCGTCTCCGAACACCACGAAGCGGTCGAACCCGCGCGTGAACCAGCGGTCGTGGGTGACCGCGAGCACGGTGCCCTCGAACGTGGCGAGGGCCTGTTCCAATGCCTCCGCGGAGGCGAGGTCGAGGTTGTCTGTGGGCTCGTCGAGCAGCAGCAGCGTGGCGCCCGCGAGTTCCAGCAGGAGGATCAGGAAACGCGCCTGCTGACCGCCCGAGAGGGTCGCGAAGCCCTGGTCGGCCTGCGTGGCGAGCTCGTAGCGGGCCAGTGCCTTCATCGCGGCCCCCAGCGGCATGCCGTCCCGGTCGACGTCGCCGTGGACCAGCGCGTCGAGCAGCGTGCCGTCGAGCCCGGGGCGTTCGTGGGTCTGGGAGAAGTGCCCTGGACGCACCCGCGCACCGAGACGGACGCTGCCGTCGTGCGTCACCGCGGACAGGGCGGCGCCGCTGGCCGGGACGGTGCCCGGCTCCGGGTCACTGCCGCCCCGGGCGAGCAACCGCAGGAAGTGCGACTTGCCCGAGCCGTTGGCCCCGAGCACCGCGACGCGGTCGCCGAACCACACCTCCAGGTCGAACGGGTGGGTGAGCCCGGCGAGTTCCAGCTGCTCGCAGACGATCGCCCGCTTGCCCGTGCGGCCGCCGCCGAGCCGCATCCGGATCGACTGCTCGGGCGCCCTCTCCTGCGGCGGCCCGGCGTCGACGAACCGCGCGAGCCGGGTGCGTGCCGCCTGCAGACGCGAGGCCATCCCGTCGTTGTGCGCGGCCTTGGCCTTGTAGTGCGCGACGAGCCGGTCCAGCTTGGCACGCTCCTCGTCCCACCGACGGCGCTGCTCGTCGAACCGGTCGTGCCGGGCGGTGCGGGCCGCGTGCCAGGACGCGAAGCCGCCCGGGTGCACCCACGCCGACCCCCCCTCCACGGTGACGACCCGCTGCGCGGTGTTCGCGAGCAGTTCCCGGTCGTGGCTGACGAAGAGCACGCTCTTGTCCGACGCGGCGATCCGCTCCTCCAGCCACCGCTTGGCGGGCACGTCGAGGAAGTTGTCCGGCTCGTCGAGCAGGAGCACCTCGTCGGGACCCCGCAGCAGCAGTTCGAGGGCGAACCGCTTCTGCTCGCCGCCCGACAGCGTGACGACGGGCCGCTCGCTCACGGCGTCCCACGGCAGGCCGAGTGCGGCGACGGACGCGGTGTCGAACTCGACCTCGGCCGCGTACCCGCCTGCCTCGCCCCAGACCGAGAGCGCATCGGCGTAGCGCAGCTGCGAGCGCTCCCCGTCGTCGAGGGCCGCCATTGCGGTGCGCAGCCGTTCCCCGGCCGCACGGACGGCGGGCGGGGCCAGCGAGAGCGCGAGGTCGGCGAGCGTCCGGCCGTCGTCGATCGAGCCGATGAACTGGCCCATGACGCCGAGCCCGCCGCTGCGGGCGATCGACCCGCCCGTCGGTGCCAGCTCGCCCGCCACCATCCGCAGCAGTGTGGTCTTGCCCGCGCCGTTGGGTCCGACGAGCGCGACCTTCGCACCATCCCCGACGCGGAACGAGACACCGGTGAACAGTTCGCGACCGTCGGGCAGCACGTGCCCGACCGTCATCGCCTCGATGTGGCCCACTCCGGCGATGTTGACGCCTCGCCGCGCGCGTGTCGAGCGGATTGGTCGGCTACACCGGGAGCACTGGGAGGTGCAGCAGCGGCCCGGCGATGACCGACGCGATGGTGTCGAGCTTGTCCTGCGACTCCCGCCGCGCCTTCTCGTCGGCGCCGCGCCCCCACACCGCCTTCGCCTCCTCCCAGGCGAGATCACGGGTGAACCGCACGACCAGGTCGACGAGATGGTTGGCGGCGCGGGCCCACACGGCGCCGTCGGGACCGCCGCTGAGCACCGAGTCCAACCGTTCCCGCAGCCCGTCCATCCGGGTCTCGAACGCGTCGTTGATGAGCTGGTAGTCGGCGTACTGCGGGCTGTCCGAGCCGTCCCCGTCCGGTGGGACCACCAGCCAGGTCGCCAGCAGCGCGGCCGACAGGTCGACGTTGATGTGCGCGTTCACCCCGGCCACCGCGAAGTGCACCGCAGGGATGTCGGGATCCTCCCGGTTGTCGAACAGCATCTCCCAGCACCGCGGGGGGCGGTCCCGGCCCCCGGCATGGGCCCGTATCGCGGCGAAATAGCGTTCGGCGAACTCGATGTCGAGCTGCACGAGGAAGCCGGGCGCGGCGAACAGACCGCCCCGGACCATGTCCTGGATGGTGCTCGTGATCACGTGGTAGAGCTCGGTGAAGGAGGCGATGCCGTCCTCCTTGCCGCGCGTCGAACTGCCCGCCGCGTACTCACCGATGGCCTCGAGCCGGACGAGCACCTCGTCGATGGACGTGGGCGGCGCGTCGCCGGCCAGCTCGGCCAGTCGCCGCCCGACTCCGCCCGTGCTCCCGGTGTTCTCGACCGGCATGTCGACCCCTCCCGCTGCGGCGGATCCGTCCCGGAGACGATCCTGCCGTGACGAGCGCGTCCGCGACGATCAGATACACCGCCGCCCGCGCCACGCAGGGCCGGTTCCGACTCACAGATGAGTTTCCTCAGGATCCGCCGGTCTACCGGGCACGCATGGGGACCGCCCCGGCCGAACGAGAGGTGACCGCAGGGCCGATCATGTACGGCGAGGTCCAGAGCTGGTACGAGGAGCGCGGGGAGGTACGGCGAGGTCTCACCGGACGGGGTCGGGCACTACGACGCGGTTGTCGCCAAGGTCGCCGCCGAGCACACCCGGCAGCCCGCTCCCACCCCGGAGGATCTGCGGTCGGTGAGGAGCCGGACCCTCGTGATGGTCGGGGACGACGACGAGGTGCGGCTGGAGCACGCTGTCGAGATGTACCGGGCGTTGCCCGACGCCGAGCTCGCCGTCGTGCCGGGCACCTCGCACGGACTCCTGGTGGAGAAGCCCGAGTTGTGCAACCTCCTGGCCACGACGTTCCTGGCCACCGAACCGGTCCCGACGTTCGCACCCATCCGGCGGCGGATCCCGGACCGGTCTGCGTGATCGTCGTGTCCGGCCGGGTCGACGTGGCGCCGGTACGCGTGAGACGGCCCTGCCGCACCTGAAGCGAGCACCCACATGGCCGTCGACGTCCCACCGCCGTCACACAGGCACCCGGTTGCAGCCTGGTCGGTTCATGCACAGCCAACTATCGTCGCGGCACGTGAATGACGGGCCGGCGCCGCTGGTCGGCAGGAGCTCCGAGGTCACCGTGCTGGCGGCTGCGCTGGACTCGGTGCGCCAGGGCCGCATGGCGGCGGTGTTCCTCACCGGCGACGCGGGTGTGGGCAAGACCCGGCTGGTTCGCAACCTCGTGGCCCGCGCCGCGCGCGGCGGGGCGACGGTGCTGGTCGGCGGGGCGATGGACATCGCCGAGAGCCCACCGTTCTGGCCGGTCGCCTCCGCGCTGCGGGACCTGCTGCGCTCGCCCGAGGGTCAGCAGGTCCAGCAGCTCCTGGCGCCGTGGGCGCACCAGCTCGACGAGCTGGTCGCGCCGGCGGGCGTCGCCCCCGCCGCGCCACAGGCCCGGGTGCAGACCCTCGAGCTGGTGCACGGCGTGCTCCTGGCGTTGGCCGAGCGGTCCGTCGTGGTCCTCGTGCTGGAGGACCTGCAGTGGGTCGACCGGTCCACGCTCGACCTGCTCTCCTACCTGATCGCGAACCTGGCGCAGGAGCGCGTGCTCGTCGTCGCAACCCACCGCACCGACGCGGCGACGGACACCTCGGCGACCCGGACGATGATCGGCGAGCTGGTGCGGCATCGCCAGGTCCGGTGCATGGACGTGGGGCCACTGGCCCGGGACGCCGTCGCCGCGATGGTGACGGCCGCCGCACCGGGACGGACCGATCTGGTCGACCTCGTCTGGACCCGCTCGGCCGGCAATGCGTTCATCGCCGAGGAGACGCTGCGGGCGGCGCTCGACGGCGACGCGGCCGCGCTCCCGTCGACGTTGCGCGAGCTCGTCCTCTCCCGCGTCGCGACGTTGTCGGCGCCGGCTCGGCGCGCCGTGCGGGCGATCGCGCTGTGCGACGGGACGTTGCCCCACCGCCTGCTCGACGCCGTGCTGTCCGACGGGCTGCCTCACGGGCTGTCCGAAGGGCTCGCCGACGGGCCGGCCGAAGGGCCCGGCGGGGGGCCCACCGACGGGCTCGCCGCCGGTTCCGGCGGCGCGCAGTTGCTCGACGCGCTCCGCGAGGCGGTGGACGCCGGTGTCGTCACCGTCGACGGCGCGACGGACTCCTACCGGCTCAGACACGGGCTGATGACCGACGTGGTGGTCGCCGAGCTGCTGCCCGGAGAGCGCCTGGACCTGCACTGTCGCTACGCCGTGGCTCTGGAGGGCCCGTGCGGGCGGGAGCTGCCCGGTGTGGACGCGAGACTCGCGCACCACTGGTCCGCGGCGGGTGAGGTCGAGCGGGCGGCCGCCGCCACGGTGGCCGCGGCGGAGGGTGCCGAACGGGTCTACGGCTTCGCGGAGGCGCACCGTCACTGGCTGCGGGCCGCCCGGTTGGCGGGGAACGTGCGGACGGCCCCGGTGCCGCGGGAGACCTGCCTGGAACGCGCCGCGGAGGCGGCGCACCTCGCCGGGGACCCGGACCAGGCCGTCGCGCTGCTGTCCGAGCGGCTCGCGGCGATCGACGAGCCCGACGGCCGCACGCCCGACGGCCCCACGCCCGCCGGCCTCGGTGCCGCGCTCCTGCACGCCCGCACCGGCCAGTACCTCGTCGCGGCCGGGCGCGGCCGGGAGGCGGCGCTGGCCTTCGGCCGTGCGACGACATTGCTTCCGGCGTCCGGTGGAGAACGGGAACAGGCAGAGGTGCTCGGCGGGCACGCCGCCGCACTGTGGACCGCCCGCACCGGCCGGCCGGCTTCGTCGGCTGGCACTCATCC
>JAJAZD010000082.1 GCA_026785945.1 Pseudonocardia sp.
CTGAACCTCACGTTCACAGGCCGACGCCGGGGACTCGCCTCGATCGACATAGCCACCGGGGATGTTCCATCGGTTCCCGTAGGTCTTCCGAACCAGGAATACTCGGCTCGCATCGACGAACAGAGCGCCCGAGGCGAGGCGTGGGGTTGCGAAGTTACTGGACCGGAGTATCTGCCATCGACTCAGCCGACAACGCCCACCCGCCTAGCCATCCTGCCCATAGGTGCGAGAGTAGCCGACCCGGCTCGCCAAATCGTTGCGGCTCAGGCCGGCTTCCTCGCGGGAGCGGCGTAGTTCCCTGGCCACGAGCGCCTGGCCGGCGACCTGACCGCTCGCACTGTCGGGCTTGCTGATCACCTGCGGGACTCCCGCGGGACTCCCTGGTCTGGTAGGGGTCAGGTCGAGAACCGATCGTGTGTGGTGGACCAGGGCACAGCAGCAACCGCATGGCTCCGCCCGGGTTGGGCCTGCGCGATCGTAGCGCCTCCAGTGGCGTGGAGATTGTCGAGGTTGGTGACCGACATCATCGGGACCTCGGCTCCGCAGGGGGCATCGATCCAGAAGTAGCTAGCTGATGTCCTGGCCGTGGGCTGGCACGAACCGGAACGTCCGTGCCGTGTCGGTGACGATCAGCAGCGTCCCGGGATGGCCCGCGTAGTGCCGTACGGGTCGGTGCGCATCTCGACGTCGGGGCGGTTGATTCCCAGTCACCCGGGCTGCCTGCCGCCTCGACCACGTGCCACCATGGTCACGTTGCGCCGTGGAGCCGTCGGGGACCCAGCATGCTGCCGGGCCGGTACTCCGACCCGATGAACCTCACGCGCCGACCTTCGATCCAGGGGGCGACCGGTGACAGCTGAACCCCCGCCCACGTCGAGCGGCAGGGCTTTCGACTGTGCCCTCGTCACCGGCGGTCCCCGCTGTGGCTGTGTCCTCGACGCCCCCGACCTCACCGACGACGCGATCGCCGCCCGCGCCACGGACAAGTTCATCTGGCTCCAGCGCGCGTCACCGAGGGGCCGTGCGGCCGCACGGTCCGGGCTGGACGGGCTGCTCGGGCACGTCCGCAGCCGTGGCCCGTCGGTGCTGGTGTCGGAACTGCTCCGCATCGGCATCATCCTCCGGATCCTCGGCGACGACCCGGCCGACGCCGACGAGACCGACTCCCTGCTGGCCGAGTTCGGGGAGCTGGCCGAGCTCGACGGCGACACCCGGCGGATCGGGGAGCTGGCCGTGCTACGCGCCCAGCGCACGATCACCTTCGGCCACGGTGAGAACGCGCTCACCGACGCGGCCATCGGGCTCGCCATCCTCGGCGAGCTCGACGGACCGGGCCCGGGCGAGGATCCCGACCGTTGGGCACCGCTGTACTCCCGCACGCTCAACGAGCTGGTCCGGGTGTTGCTCAAGCTCGGTTCGCACGAGCTGGCCGACGAGATGTCCCAGCGGGCGATCGCGGTGGCCGAGGCCGGCGGGTCGACGATCGAACGGCTCATCCATCAGCTCAACCGGGTGCGGCTGCAGCAGTCGTGGGCCTTGCGCCTGGAGCGGGGCGGGCGGGACGCCGCCGCGGCCACCCGGTTCGTCGGCGCCGCCCGGACCGCGCCCGCCGCCGCCGTCCTCTGGGGTCCGGCGTTCGGCCGCGCACCGGGCCAGGGCCCACCCGCGGCCCAGGAGTGCTCGGTCATCGGTACGGCATACGCGCTGGCCCGGCCCGGACCGGACCATCTCGACCTGCTGTGCGGCCTGCAGGAGATGGCGCACTTCCTCGACGACCGGATCGTGCTCGCCATCGCGACCGCCCGCTGCCTCATGACCGACGGGCGCGCCTCCGACGCCATGGCGGCCCTCGCCCCCCTGCGGGCCGAGCTGACCGACGACACCTCCGAGGCGGTGCTCGCGCTTGCGCTGCACCGGGAGTTCGCCGCGATGGACGGCATCGCCAGCGGCAAGGGTGGCCGGTCCGACGCGCTCGGGCGCTACGCGGTCGCGCTCGAAGGTGAGCTGTGGGCGCTGCGTGAGGCGCGCCTCACGGCGTTGCGCAGCCATTCCGAGCACCACCGGCTCGCCCGCGAGCACGGCGCCATCAGCGCCCAGGCGCTGCAGGACCCGCTGACCGGCCTGCCCAACCGGCGGGCGCTGGACATGCGCATGATCGAGGCCACCACCTCCACCGTCGGCCAGCCGTGCGCCGTCGCGCTGATCGACCTCGACCGGTTCAAGGACGTCAACGACGCGCTCTCCCACGCCGCCGGTGACGCCGTGCTCCGCGAGATCGCCGGCTGCCTGCGCACCACGTTGCGAAGCCAGGACCTGGTGGCCCGCTACGGCGGGGACGAGTTCGTCGTGGTCATGCCGAGCACCTCGTTGCCCACCGCGCGGGCGGCGCTGAGCCGCGCCACCGAGGCCGTCGCCGCACTGCCACCCGAGATCGGGGCCGGCGTCACCATGTCGATCGGGGTGGTCCGGGCCCCGCTCGACGGGCAGCCGTCGGTGGCACTCGCCGCCGCCGACGCGGCGATGTACCGGGCCAAACGCGCGGGCGGCAACACCGTCGTCATCGGCATCGTCGCCGAACCCGCCGAGTTCGCCGCACGGACGGCCGGCAACCCGTCCGGGCGCGTGATGTCGACCGTGACGTCCAGCGCCGTCGTCCCGCCCGAGTAGGGGGACCAGGGGCCGTCCCGGAACCGCGCGTGGCCCCGGGCCCGCACTGCCCGGGCGGTGCGACCTCGGGGCGATGTCCCCGCGGCCCGGGCAGCGCTGTAACATCGACCGTCGAGCGCCCGGCGTGCACGCAGCCCAGTCCCTCCGCCAGGGCCTTTGAGACAGTCCAGCAGCGAAGGAACTCGAGGCATCCAGCGTGGCGAACATCAAGTCCCAGATCAAACGGGTCAAGACCAACGAGAAGCGCCGTCAGCGCAACAAGTCGGTCAAGTCCGCAGTGCGCACGGCCGTGCGGCGCTTCCGCGAGGCTGTGGAGGCCGGTGACGTCGAGCAGACCACCGTCCTGCACCGAGCCGCCAGCAGGGCGCTCGACAAGGCGGCCAGCAAGGGCGTCATCCACAAGAACCAGGCCGCCAACCGCAAGTCGGCGATGGCGAAGAAGACCAACACCGTCTCTGCCTGATCTCGATACACCCGCCGGCGTCGCTCCTGCCCGGGGCGGCGCTGTCGTCGTGTCCTGGTGTGCGGCAATCCCGGCCCGCGGTCAGCGTGCGCCGCGGGCGGCGCAGATGCGCAGCACGGCCCGCTCCACGGCATAGTCGGGGTCGGCCGCGGCTCCCTTGACGTCAGCGTTGACCTCCGCTGCGGCCGCGAACGCCTCCGCCAGGCCCTCCGGGTTCCATGATCGAACCTGCTGCTGCGCCTTGCGGATCTTCCACGGCGGCATGCCGAGCTCACCGGCCAGCCGGTTCGGGTCCCCACGCCCGGCCGAACCGACCTTCGCGAGCGTGCGGACACCGTCGGCCAGCGCGTCCGCGACCAGCACCGACGGCACCCCCAGCGCCTGCGCCCAGCGCAGTGCCTCCAGCGCGCCCGCCCTGTCGCCCGCGATCGTCCTGTCGGCCACCGCGAACCCCGACGACTCGGCCCGGCCGCGGTGGTACCGGCGCACCGCGTTCTCGTCGATGGTGCCACCGGTGTCGGCGACCAGTTGACCGGTTGCGGCCGCGAGCTCCCGCAGGTCGGAACCGACCGCCTCGATCAGGACCCCGACGGCGTCGGGTGCGATCTTTCCGCCGGTCCGGCGGACCTCGGCCCGGACGAAGTCGGCACGCTCCTCGTACCGGGTGATCGTCGTGCAGGTGACCAGCGCCGCTCCCGCCTTGCGGAGCGCGTCAGCGAGCGCCTTGTTGCGCGCGCCCCCGGCGTGCTGGACGACCAGCACGATGCCGTCGGCGAGGTCGCCCGCCTGCTCGACGACCGCCGTGGCGAGGTCCTTGCCGACCTCGTGCGCCGCCTGCAGCACGATCACCCGCGTCTCAGCGAACAGCGACGGGGCCAGTGCGTCCGCCAGCGCGACCGGTGTGAGATCGGCGGCACGGAGGCGGCGCAGGTCGGCCGCCGGGTCCTGTACCCGCACCTGCGCGACGACATCCCGCATCGCGCGCTCGACCAGGAACTCCTCGTCGCCGAGGATCAGGTGTACGGAAGCGACGCTCACGCCCTCATGGTCGCGCACGGCACCGACGGTCGTCGGCCCGCATCCCAGATCATGAGCCGGCACTTGGGATTGCCGGCGATCGTGTCGTACCGTGGCGGACACCTGCGGCCGACGCCGGAGGCCACAACTTCACATGGCTCATCCAGAGGGGCAGAGGGAACGGCCCGTTGAAGCCCCGGCAACCGGCGACACGCGTGGCACGCGGTCGATCACGGTGCCAATTCCGACCCGCACGGTGCGGGAAAGATGAGGAGTTCGATGACCCTGCTTGCTGTGTCCGGCCTGCCCGACGCCGGACCGACGCCCACCTCCGTCGATCTCGGCCCCGCTCGCGCCCTGTCGTGTCGCGAGTGCGGCCACCGGATCCCGCTCGCCGCCGAGTTCGCGTGCCCGCAGTGCTTCGGGCCCCTCGAGATCGCCTACGACTTCGGCGACATCACCCGGGAGTCCATCGAAGCCGGCCCCCGCTCGATCTGGCGCTACCGGCACCTGCTGCCCGTGCCGTCGACCGTGCGGCAGCACCCCAACACCGAGCCCGGCCTCACCCGGCTGATCAAGGCCGACCGCCTAGGTGCCGCGCTGGGCCTGCGCAACCTGTGGGTGAAGGACGACACCGGCAACCCGACGCACTCGTTCAAGGACCGCGTGGTGGCCGTGGCGCTGGCCGCTGCTCGTGAACTGGGCTTCTCCGTCCTGTGCTGTCCCTCCACCGGCAACCTGGCGAACGCGGTCGCCGCCGCCGCCGCCCGGGCCGGCTGGAACTCCGTGGTCCTGATCCCCTCCTCGCTGGAGCAGGCCAAGGTGCTCACCACCGCGGTGTACGGGGGCACCCTGCTGGCCGTGGACGGCAACTACGACGACGTCAACCGGCTGGCCACCGAACTCGCCGCCGAGCACGAGGACTGGGCGTTCGTCAACGTCAACGTCCGTCCCTACTACGCCGAGGGCTCCAAGACCCTCGGCTACGAGGTCGCCGAGCAGCTCGGCTGGAGACTGCCCGAGCAGATCGTCGTACCCGTGGCGTCGGGTTCACAGCTGACGAAGGTGGACAAGGGCTTCACCGAGTTCGGCAGTCTCGGTCTGGTCGAGGCCACGCCGTACCGGATCTTCGGCGCGCAGGCCACTGGTTGCTCACCGGTGGCCAAGGCCTTCGAGGAGGGCCACGACGTCATCGCGCCGGTGCGGCCGGACACGATCGCCCGGTCGCTCGCGATCGGCAATCCCGCCGACGGGCCCTACGTCCTCGACGCGGTGCGCCGCACCGGCGGTGCGGTCGCACACGTGTCCGACGCGGAGATCGTGGATGGGATCCGTCTGCTCGCCCGGACCGAGGGCGTGTTCGCCGAGACCGCGGGCGGGGTGACCGTGGCCACGACCAGGAAGCTGATCGACGCCGGCCGCCTCGACCCCGACGCCGAGACCGTGCTCCTGATCACCGGTGACGGCCTCAAGACCCTTGATGCGGTGGCCGGCCAGATCGGGCCGACCGCGACGGTGCCCAGCACCAGCAAAGCCGTGCGAGCGGCCTTGGAGGGCCTCGCCATCTGATCGGTGGGAGCACCCGTCCTGCGGCACGGCCGCGCGGCGCCGCTCGTTCTCCGCCTGCGGGCGGGGAGCGGGTCGCCGCGCGTGACCAGCGAGAGGTCCGCGTGCGCGGCGGTGCTCCCACCGACGACGGCGAGGTCGCCGTGCTGGTCGGTGCGGCGCACTGCCGTACCGGCCCGTTCCAGCGCGCCGAGCAGGTCGGGATTGGGGTGGCCGTAGCTGTTGCCCGCGCCGACGCTCACCAGCACCGCGCGGGGCGCGACGGCGGCGAGGAACGTGGTCGACGTGTAGCGGGAACCGTGGTGGGGCATCTTCAACACATCGGCGCGCAGGTCGACGCCGGTCGCGAGCAGGTCGTCCTGGGCGGCGAGCTCCGCGTCACCGGAGAGCAGTACCGAGCCCGCCGTCGTGGCTGCGCGCAGCACCAGCGACCCGTCGTTGACCGCCGTGCCGTCCTCGGGGTCGACCCACGCGGCGGGGTGACCGGGCCCGAGCACCTCGAGACCGAGCGCGGGCCAGCGCAGGCGCCGCCCCGCACCGAGGGCCACCAGCGGCGCGCCCGCGTCGGCGGCGTGGCGC
>JAJAZD010000083.1 GCA_026785945.1 Pseudonocardia sp.
ACCGTAGTACGTGGCCGGGCCGCGACATAGACCTCGGCCCCGCTCCCCATGATCGTCGGATGGGCGCGTTCCCCGGCCGGATGTGGCCGTTCCCGCGCCGGACCGACGATCACAGCGGACGCCGGGCGGCGTTCAGCCGATGAGCACGATCAGGACGTCGACCGCGTCGGCGACCCGATCGCCGGGGAGCCGCGCCACGCCGAGCGCCCGGCCGTCCCCCAGCTGCTGGGCGGTGGGCAGCGAGAGCCGGAACGTGCCGTCGCTGTCGGGCCGGAAGGAGCCGGCCGGAAGGTCGGCCACCCTCCCGCCGCTCCAGCCACACGCCGTCGGCGGAGAGATCGGGCGGAGGGACAGGGTCGTTGCCACCCTGCCCCTCCAGCGATCCGCTCAGGGGAATCAGCCCGTCGCGGCGATGTACGCCGACGTCACGGCGTTCGGGTGGACCAGTACGGCGGGCGCCAGGCAGGTGTGGCGGAGGCGGCCCCGGGCGTGGCGAGGGCGGCGACCGCCACCATCGCGGCGATCGGCAGGACGGTGCGGAGGCGGAAGGACACGGGTACTCATCGGTGTCGGGCCCTGGCGTCCGAGCCGGAGCACTCGACGCGGTTACGACCACCGAGGCCGTGTCGTTCACGAGGGCACCGGCCACACCCGGACCTGCTGGAGCACTACGAGGTGTGATGGACCTCCTGCAGTCCGTAGACCGGGGTCGGGATGTTCTCGCAGCGCGCCTTGAGCTGCAGGGCCAGGTAGAGCGAGTAGTACCGCGACTGGTGCAGGTTGCCGCCGTGGAACCACAGCGCCTCCTGCCGGGTGGGCTTCCACATGTTGCGCTGCTCGCCCTCCCACGGACCCGGATCCTTGGTGGTGTCCGAGCCCAGACCCCACACCTTGCCGACCCGGTCGGCGACCTCCTGGGAGATCAGGTCCGCGGCCCAGCCGTTCATCGAGCCGTAGCCGGTGGCGTAGACGACGAGGTCGGCCTCCAGTCGCGTGCCGTCGGCCAGGACGACCTCGGTCTCGGTCAGCTCCCGCACGGCGCCGCGGGCCAGCGCGATGCTGCCGTCGGCGACAAGTTCCGACGCGCCGACGTCGATGTAGTAGCCCGAGCCCCGCCGCAGGTACTTCATGAACAGGCCGGAGTCGTCGTCGCCGTAGTCGAGCTCGAACCCCGCCTTCTCGAGACGGGCGTAGAAGTCGGCGTCGCGTTCCCGGATGGCGTCGTAGACCGGTTTCTGGAACTGGTGCATGATCCGGTACGGCAGCGACGCGAAGATCGTGTCGGCCTTGTGCGTGGTCACCCCCGCGGCGAGCGCGCGCTCGGAGTAGAGGTCGCCGAGCCCCAGGTCCATCAGCGAGTCCGAGCGGACGATGTGCGTGGACGACCGCTGCACCATCGTGACGTCCGCGCCCGCTGCCCACAGCGCCGCGCAGATGTCGTGCGCGGAGTTGTTCGAGCCGATGACGACGGCTTTCCTACCCTTGTAGGCGTCGGGGCCGGGATGGGCCGACGAGTGGTGCTGGTCGCCGGCGAACCGGTCCCTGCCCGGGAGGGACGGGACGTTCGGCTTGCCCGACACCCCGGTCGCCAGGACGAGCTGCGCGGGCCGGAGCGTGATCTCCTCGCCGTCACGCTCGACGACGACCTCCCAGCGCTCCCCGTCGTAGCGGGCGCTCGTGCAGGTCGTCGAACCCCAGTAGTTGAGCTCCATGACCGTCGTGTACATCTGCAACCAGTCGGCGATCTTGTCCTTGGGCGAGAACACCGGCCAGTTCTGCGGGAAGTCCAGGTAGGGCAGGTGGTCGTACCAGACCGGGTCGTGCAGGGCGAGGGACTTGTAGCGCTTGCGCCAGGCGTCGCCGGGCTTCTCGTGCTTGTCGATGATGATCGTCGGGACGTCGAGCTGACGCAGCCGGGCACCCAGCGCGATGCCGCCCTGCCCACCACCGACGACGACGACGTAGGGCTGGCGGGTGCGGCCCAGCTCGGCCTCCTCCGCCTCGCGGCGCTCCAACCACGTCGACCGGCCGCGGACCGCGCCGTGCTCGGCCCCGCGCGGTCGACGGTCGCTGGTGGGCTCCTCGTGGCCCTTCAGCTCGTCGAGCGTGGTCAGGAGGGTCCACGCCAGTCCGTCCTTGAGCCGCAGATGCCCGCTCCCCCGCCCCACGGCGGTCTCGAACTCCAGCCAGGCGTCGGTGACGCCCCCCGCCTCGGTCGGCTCCTCGACGACCCGGAACCCCGTCGGGTCGACGGTGTCGAGGGTGGCGCGCAGCATGTCGGCCACCCCCGCGGGACCCTCGACCGTCTTGATGTTCCAGGTGAACGCCACGAGGTCGCGCCAGAAGCTGTCGGCACCGAACAGCGCCGCCGCCGCCTCGGCGTCGCGGGCGGTGAGGGCGTCCTGGAAGGTCGCCAGCCAGGCGTCCACGTGGACACCCGCATCGGTGCGGGCACGGTCGACCGTCTGGCTCATGGATGCCTCCTGCTGATGTGACGACCACAACATTCAACCCCCGTCCGGGCGGCCGCGCACCTCTCCGGACGGCCGGGCCGGACGGGTGCGGAACACGGCGGGGCGGCCTGCGGTGCGACACACTGGCCCGATGCGCCAGGCGTTCGCCCACGACGTCGTGCTCGCCATGGAGCCCGACGACGACGAGCGCGCGCCCGGAGCGGCCGTCACCGCGGAGCTCTGCGGAGGATGGGACCACCCACCGCCGTGCCCCGTCGCCGTGCACCACAGCTGATCGACGACGTTCCCGGCGTGGTCGGCGCCGACGAGGCAGAACACGCCGGGCGGCTCGCCTCGGACTGAGCTGTGCGGGCTGCTGTCCGGACCGGGCCGGGCCGGTCATCCGGACAGGGGTGGTCCCGGCTGCCGCTGCACCCCGGAGTCGTCCCGGACGCGGTGCGGGCCGCCGTGCCAGTCGATGCACACCGCGGTGGCGTCGTCGCGGAGGTTCCCGCCCGTCGCGCGCAGCACCGCCTCGCCGAGGGTGTGGACGACCTCGCGCGGGTGCAGCCGCGCCGTGTCGGCGAGCAGCGCCAGGACGTCGAGGTGGGCGGCACCCCGTTAGAGGATGCCGTCGGTGACCAGCAGGATCCGATCGCCCGGCTCCAGCGGCACCCGTTGCACCTCGAACGCGCGGACCGCCTCGATGCCGAACGGCATGTCGATGGCGAGTTCGATCTCCTCGGCACGACCGTCGCGCACCCGGTGCGGGGAACGGGTGCCCCCGCGTTCACGATCGTCATGGCGCCGGAACGGAGGTCGACACGCATGAGCTGCCCGGTGCCGAACTGCCCCACCGCCGAGTAGCGGACCGGCGCCTCGTCGGTGAAACGTGCCTGGTCCAGCAGGCTCATGTCGCGGCGGCGCCCGTTGCGCAGGCTCCCGACCGGCACGGTGGCGAGCATCGCGGCGTTGACGTCGTGACCTACCGCGTCGGTGATCGACACGTGCGGCGTGTCCCGGTCGAGCGTGTAGTCGACGGTGTCGCCCCCCACCGCGTTCGGGGGCTCCAGCCAGCCGGCGACGGTGAACTGGCCCGTCTCGCAGGTGAGCGCGGCCGGCAGCAGCCGCCGCTGGATCTCCGCCGCGAGCGAGAACGGCGTCGAGCGCTGAGCCCACTCGAACAGGTCGGTGTGGCGCCGGCACGCGACGACGACGTAGGCCAGCGCACGACCGACTCCGGCGATCTCCGCGACCTCCCGCTCGTCGGGGAGCCACGGCACGTCGATCGCGTCGATCGCGTCGCCGCGGTCGGTCACCGGCACGATCAGCCGCGCACCCCCGGCGACGGCCGCCATCTCGGACCGCCGGCTGCGCAGGACACGCTCGTAACCGGTGCCCGCGAGGTCCACGGTGGGCGCGTGCGCCACACCTCGCTGGCGCTCCCGGGCGGCGTTCGCCGCGGACCCACCGAACCGCGCCACGGCCCGCCCGCCGAGGTCGGTGATCAGGAAGCACACGTCGTCGGCGCCCAGCATCGCGGCGAGCCCGTCGGCCATGACGTCCACGGCCTCCACCGGCGATGCGGAGTGCACCCGTTCGAGCATCCGCAGGTCGACGCGCGGACGTGCGACACCCGACATGGACCACCCTACGGACCGCGACGACGGCGAAGCACCGTCACACGCGCTCCGATCAGCCGCCGAGGACCCCCGACGGGCGCATCACCACGTAGTCGAGCGACTCCAGTGCCGCCGCCGCGGCTTCGGGGTCGTGACGGACGCAACGGGCGACCTCGGCCGCGGTCTGGTGCCCGGCGCCGTCGGCACGGGGCAGCTCCGCGCGTCGGCCGCGGCGGCGCAGCGGGGCCGGCCACACGGCCTGGACCGCGGCGTTGAAGTGGGCGCCGACGATGATCGAGAGAGCGATGAAGTACGCGGCGAGCAGGAACGCGATCGGCGCCGCCAGCGCTCCGTAGGTGTAACCGGTGCTCGTCACCCAGTCCAGGTAGAGACGCAGGCCGGTGACCCCGACCAGGAAGACCACAGCCGCCAGCAGCGCGCCGGGCAGGCCGCGGTACCACGGCGCCTTGAGCGGCAGCGCGATCTTGTACAGCGTCGTGAGGGCCAGCACCAGAACCAGCCCGATGAGCAGGTAGTACGTCGCGTTCAGCAGGGCGCCCGCGGCCGGCTCCCAGGAGTCGGGGAGAAGCGGCAGGACGCGGTCGGGGCCCAGTGCGGCGATCGGCAGCAGCACGATCCCGACGGCCAGGCCGACCAGGTACAGCAGGATCGAGAGGATTCGCTGCCAGAGGAAGTTGCGCACCGGGAACTGGTCGTGGGCCCGGGTGATCGCGTCGACGAACGCCGCCATCGCCGATGAGCCCGACCAGAAGCTGAGGACGAACCCGACCGAAACGACCTCGCCCCTGGCCGTGGTGAGGACGTCGGCCACGGTGGGTACGATGATCTCCTCGACCGCGTTGCGGCTGAACACACCGCTGGTGATGTTGATGATCCACTGCTGGACGGCGATGACGGTGTCCGGACCGAACCAGCCGCCGACGTAGCCCAGGATGCCGAAGATGCCCAGCAGCAGGGGCGGCAACGACAGCGTCTGCCAGAACGCCGCCGAGGCCGACTCGCTGAGCACGTCGTCGTTCCACGCCCTGGTGAGGGTGCGGCTCAGCAGCCGCCGCACCGCACTGTGTGGCGGCGCGGCGGCACCCACCGCCTCCGCATGCGGCGAGGTGCGCCTGTCGTCGGTCCCCGTCTCGCTGTCACGAACACCCGTCATCGGACAAGGATGCGCCGCCGCGGTGCGCCTGTCGTCGCAGGGACTGGGTGGCCGGGGAGTCCGGTCCCATCCCGTCGGGCCTGCGCCCGCGACCGGCGGTGACGGCCCGCATGCCCCCGTTCTCCGGCGGCGCTCCCTGTCGCGTGTCAGTGCCCCCGTTCGACGGGGGGCGTCGCCGTAGACGGGGAGCACGGGCGCCGTGTCGAGCCGCGCCCGCGAGCTGCAACGGGCCTACGCCCGCGTCGACGGGCCGGGAACGTTCGCCGACCTGATCATGCAGGCAACGCGGCTTTCAGGAGTCGGCCACGTCAGGCGCTGGGGTCGACGGCCTGCGTTCTGATTCTTGATTGATTCCAGAAAATGGGCCATACTGTGAGGTGTGCCAACGACGTCGGACTTCGAGCGCATGTTGCGCGGGGTCGCCCTGCGTGTGACGCGTCCTCGGGTGGCGGTGCTGTCCGCGGTGCACGACCGTCCGCACGCCGATACCGACTCGATCATCCGTGTGGTGCGTGAGGATCTCGGTGAGGTCTCCCACCAGGCCGTCTACGACGTGCTGCGCGCGTTGACCACCGCCGGTCTGGTGCGACGCATCCAGCCGACGGGCTCCGTGGCGCGCTACGAGTCGCGGGTCGCCGACAACCACCACCACCTCGTGTGTCGGTCGTGCGGTGCCATCGTCGATGTCGACTGCGCCGTCGGCACCACACCCTGCCTGACCGCGTCCGACGACCACGGCTTCGCGATCGACGAGGCCGAAGTCACGTACTGGGGCCTGTGCCCCGACTGCTCCACCGCACGCAGTTCTGAGCTCACCCGCTGATCCGGAAGGATTCCCGTGTCTGACACTCCCAACGCCGTTGTCGGCGAGATGAACGAGGAGCAGGAGGCCACCTGCCCGGTCGCGACCGGGCGTCGCCCCCACCCGACCGAGGGCGGGAGTAACAGTGACTGGTGGCCGAACCAGCTCAATCTGAAGATCCTCCGCAAGCACACCGCCGTGGCCAACCCCATGGGTGAGGACTTCGACTACGCCGCGGCGTTCAACACCGTCGCCCTCGATGCCCTGACGAGGGACGTCGATGACGTGCTGACGACGTCGCAGGAGTGGTGGCCGGCCGACTTCGGCCACTACGGGGGCTTCATGATCCGGATGGCGTGGCACAGCGCCGGCACGTACCGCATCAGCGACGGCCGCGGGGGCGCCGGCGCCGGCATGCAGCGCTTCGCGCCGCTGAACAGCTGGCCGGACAACGCGAACCTCGACAAGGCGCGCCGGCTGCTCTGGCCGGTCAAACAGAAGTACGGCCGCACGGTCTCGTGGGCCGACCTGTTGGTCTTCACGGGCAACCGCGCGCTGGAGACGATGGGCTTCACGACCTTCGGCTTCGCCGGCGGCCGGGCGGACGTCTGGGAGCCCGACGAGGACGTCTACTGGGGCCCCGAGGAGACCTGGCTCGGCGACGACCGCTACACCGGTGACCGGGAGCTCGAGAACCCGCTGGCCGCCGTCCAGATGGGCCTCATCTACGTGAACCCGGAGGGCCCGAACGGCGTCCCGGACCCGCTCGGATCGGCGCGTGACATCCGCGAGACGTTCGCGCGCATGGCGATGAACGACGTGGAGACCGTCGCGCTGATCGCGGGCGGGCACACGTTCGGCAAGACCCACGGTGCGGCCGACCCGGACCGGTACATCGGCGCGGAGCCCGAGGGTGCCTCCATCGAGGAGCAGGGCCTGGGCTGGAAGAACACCTTCGGCAGCGGCAACGGCCGGGACACGATCACCAGCGGCCTCGAGGTCACCTGGACGGCCACGCCGACGCGGTGGAGCAACAGCTACTTCGAGAACCTGTTCGGTTACGAGTGGGAGCTCACCACGAGCCCTGCCGGGGCCCACCAGTGGCAGCCGAAGGACGGCGCCGGGGCCAACACCGTGCCGGACCCCGAGGACGGCTCGCTGACGCGCCCCCCGACGATGCTGACGACGGACCTCGCGCTCCGGGTCGACCCGGTCTACGAGCAGATCTCGCGTCGTTTCCTTGAGCACCCGGACCAGTTCGCGGACGAGTTCGCGCGAGCCTGGTTCAAGCTGACGCACCGCGACATGGGACCGATCGAGCGCTACCTCGGGCCGCTGGTCCCGCAGGAGTCGCTGCTGTGGCAGGACCCCGTCCCCGCGGTGGACCACGAGCTGGTCGGGGCCGAGGAGATCGCCACGCTCCAGGGCCGGATCCTCGCCTCGGGGCTGTCGGTCTCCCAGCTCGTCTCCACGGCATGGGCGTCGGCCTCGACGTTCCGCGGTAGCGACAAGCGCGGCGGAGCGAACGGGGCGCGCATCCGCCTCGAGCCCCAGCGGGGCTGGGAGATCAACGACCCCGACGGTCTGGCGCAGGTGCTGCGCACCTTGGAGGACATCCAGGAGGCCTTCAACGGCGCCGGCGGGAAGAAGGTCTCGCTCGCCGACCTCATCGTGCTCGGCGGGTGCGCCGCAGTCGAGCGGGCCGCCAAGAACGCCGGCCACGACGTCGGGGTGCCCTTCCGCCCGGGACGCACGGACGCTTCGCAGGAGCAGACCGACGTCGAGTCCTTCGCCGCGCTCGAGCCGACCGTGGACGGGTTCCGCAACTACCGCGGTAAGGGGCACCGGCTGCCGTCGGAGTACCTCCTGATCGACCGCGCGAACCTGCTGAACCTGAGCGCGCCCCAGATGACCGTCCTCGTGGGTGGTCTGCGGGTACTGGGCGCGAACGCCGGGCAGTCCACGCTGGGCGTCCTCACCTCGACGCCCGGGTCGCTGACCAACGACTTCTTCGTGAACCTGCTCGGCACGGGCACGGAGTGGAAGTCGGTGGCCGAGGACGAGGAGACCTTCGAGGCCCGTGACCTCGCCACTGGCGCGGTCAGGTGGACCGGTAGCCGCGTCGACCTCCTCTTCGGCTCGAACTCCGAGCTGCGGGCGGTTGCGGAGGTCTACGCGAGCGACGACGCGCGGGAGAAGTTCGTGCGCGACTTCGTGGCCGCGTGGGACAAGGTCATGAACCTCGATCGGTTCGACCTCGCCTGATCGAGATGTCCAGGTCGGCCGCTCGTCGGCCGCCCTGGGCCTCCTCGGTCGGTGCTCGTGGCGGCCGTCCCCCCCGTGCTCCGGGCCGCGCAACGTCGGGGGGTGAAGCCTGCGCTCCGCACCATGCCCGACAGCGACCAGCCGTGGGAACCGCCCCTCGGCGGCACCGAGCTCGAGCACCTGGTCGGCGCACTCGACCGCCTGCGCACGACCTTCCGCTGAAAGGCCGACGACCTCGACGCGGCCGGGCTCCAGACCCGCATCGGCGCCTCCACGCTGACCCTCGGCGGCCTGCTCAAGCATCTCGCCGTCGTGGAGGACCACATCTTCACCACCAAGCTGAGCGGGCAGCCGCTCGGCGCGCCATGGAACACCGCCGATCGGGACGACCCCTACGAGTGGCCGTTCACCTCCGCCGATCACCGCGTCGACCGCGGGGGCGTCGACACTGGTCACGACCCGCCACAGCGTCGTCTTCGACGGTCCCCCGGGGCGCTGGGGTCGGATAGAGCAGGGCGAGTAGACCGGTGGGCACGTCGGCGACCCAGCCGGCGATCGCGGTGAACGAGCGCATCCCCGACAGCACCGCCGCCGCGCACAACGTCAACACCACCGCGACCGGGTGATCCCGGCCCTGATCACTGCGCCCATCGGATACCCCGGCGAACCGTCGTAGCAGGTCCGGGCTCTCCACCGCGGCCATGGCCAGACAATCGCGACCCGCGGGATCGGACACGACACCATCAATCGCTGACGCGCAGGACTCGGCGATTGCAGGATGCAGCAACAACGCTCCGGACGGGACGAAGGTCTGCGAGAAGACGCTTTTCCCACCGGAGCTTCGTTCGCCTACCCCCGCGACACGCCGAAGATCATCACTGGTCGTGCCGGATGCTCAGTCAGCCACCAAACGATCTTGAAACAACCGTGGGGCGCACGGTCGGCGTGATCGCGAACAGCCCGATCCGCAGGGGCGGCTGCCTGGACTCGCCGTCGGCGGAGAAGGCGGCCCGGTTCGTCCGCATGTGCGACGCTCTCGGCGTCCCGCTCGCCGTGCTGGTCGACGTCCCGGGCTACCTGCCCGGCGTGACCCAGGAGTGGGAGGGCGTCGTGCGCCGTGGGGCGAAGCTGCTGCACGCCTTCGCCGAGGCGGTCATGCCGCGGGTCACCCTGATCACCCGCAAGGCCTACGGCGGTGCCTACATCGCGATGAACTCGCGTTCGCTGGGCGCCGACGCGGTGTCCGCCTGGCCCGGCGCCGAGGTGGCGGTGATGGGGCCGGAGGCCGCGGTCGACGTCCTGCGCCGCCGGGAACTGGGCCGGACCGACGGGCCGGACCGCGAGCGCCTGCGCGCCGAGCGGCAGCGCCGGACGGCCGGCGGCGTGGACCGGGAACTGGAGATCGGCGTGGTCGACGCGGTGGTCGAGCCCGCCCGGACCCGGGAGCACCTGGTCCGGGCGCTGGCCGCGGTTCCGCACCGGCGCGGCCGGCACACCAACATCCCGATCTAGGGGTGGATGGGGCTACTCGGCGTCGGCGTAGGTCTCGCAGCCGTTCCCGATGAGGGGGCCGTCGGTCCCGGCGCCGCCGCTGGCGAAGTCGACCCCGCCGACGCAGAGGATGTAGTCGTCGTTGCCCCCGCCTTCGATGTAGTCGTTGCCGTCGTCGCCCCAGATCCTGTCGTTGCCCAGCTTCCCGTAAAGGTGGTCCTCGTCGGCGCCGCCCATGAGCAGGTCGCCACCCTTCCCACCGTCGATGTCGTCCACGCCCTCCTCGCCGTAGACGCTGTCGTTGCCGTCCAGGGCGCAGATCCGGTCGTCGCCACCCAGGCCGAAGATGACATCGTCCTCGTTCGTCCCGACGATCACGTCGTCACCGGTCGTGCCGTAGGTCAGGCCCGGGCCGGGCCCGGCGTAGATCACATTCGGGAGGCCCGGGATCATCAGCTGGTCACTGGACCAGACCGGCAGGCTATAGGCCTTCCCGAAGCACTCCGGCCACTCGTAGATGACCGGGTCGCCGGCGATCGGCGGCGGGTCGGCGAGCGCGGACGGGGCGAAGGCGAGGCTGCCGACGAAGCCGAGCGAGGCGCCGAGCAGCATCAAGGAGCTGCGGCGGTGGTTGGTGGTCATGGGGTTCTCCCTTGGCAACTTTCCGGGCCGACCCGTGGACACGGTCCGACCTGTCAATTAGCCCATGGGAGCCGCGGCCCGAGTGCGTCCTCCGACACACTGGGAAGCGCACTTCGACCGGCCGATCACAGTCCCGGCTCGCCGCGGGCGCCGCGGCGCTCACCCGCGCCGGTGGACCACCACCAGCTCCGCTGAGCTTGGTCGGGCTTATGGCAAGTCGTCTCATAAGGGTCTTCGATTTTGACCAGGCAACCTGAGGTTGGGCCCGTGCGGCGCGCCTGAACGTGGGCAGCCCGCAGCTCCTTGATCCTCGCTGTGTCTTGGAGCAGCGAGAGGAGAGCCGCGGGCCGTGGTTGACCGTAGCGATGACGCGTCGTGCTTGTTGGGACTGGCCGGGTTGGCGGTGGAGCGTGTCGTGCTCACCGGGCTCGGGGTCAAGATCGTGCAGCTGGTCACCGACGACCCGGAAGCGGCCCGGTGTCCGTCGTGTCGGGCGGTTTCGACGTCGGGCAAGGACCTGCGTTCCGCAGTTGAGGTGGCGGTCTGGTACGCGGACTTGGGCTTTGAGCTGCGGAAACGTCTGGCAACAGACTCATCGCGTGTGTTACTAGGCGGGGGCGTTGTGCCTGCTCAGGAGCTTGACGTGGCGATCTCGATGATCTTCTTGGCGAGGGGAAGGTCGAGGCGGGCGTAGAGGTCGAGCTGCGGCTTCAACGTCGGTCGAGCGCCCTGGTTCCTCGCTCGGCGACTGCGCGGCGCCGGTCTCGAGCTGCGGTGGGCGGGGACAGCGAAGACCGTTCGAGCACGGCGGGGGGAACCCGCTGCGTGCGTCGCCGGATCTCCGGGCGAGCTGTTGCTCTACCTCTTCGGTCGGCAGGGTGTGGCGCACGTCGAGGTGAGCGGGCCTGCTGCGGCGGTCGACGCCGTGCGGGGCGCGCAGTTCGGCATGTAAGGACCAGGACGCGGGCGTACCGGGCTCAGCTCCGCCGTACATGATCGGCGTCCGGGAACGGGGAACCGCGTTCCATGCGGCTGCGTGTCCCCAGACGTCGACCACAAGCGTTCCCCGGAACGCGCCGGGGCCATGGACTCTCAGACCTGCTCGGGCTGCACGGCGCGCGGTGCCGGCTGGGTGGCCAGCGCGACACCCAGCGCGACGAGCAGGCCGCCGTAGACCGTCACCGACGCGGCGAGGGCCGCCGTGTTGACCAGGACGATCATGGCCACCAGCCAGATCCCCGTGGCCAGCGGGGTGAAGCGGCGCCACCCGTCCCAGCGCCGGGCCGCCACGGTGGCGCCGCCGGCGACGAGGAACCCGACGGCCGAGACGATCGTGCCGACACCGAAGCAGGCGCCCACGAGCATCGGGCCGGTGTCGTCCATGCGCTGGTCGGCGATCAGGATGGACAGCAGCTCGGCGAGGAGAAGGATTGCCGTCCCGGCCACCGCGATCATCGGGCCCAGCCGAGCGGCACGACCGTCGCCCGCGACGCCACTGCGGGCGAACCCGAGCAGCCCGACGATCACGAGCCCGTGGAGGACGGCGTACGCGATCGACACGGGGACGAGCGCGCCGCTCGACCAGGGGTAGCTCCACATCGTGTCGGGAACGTCGGTGGCCGGGACGACGTAGGTGGCGACGGCCGCACCGGAGAGCGCCGTGAGCGCTCCTCCGACGATGCCGGCGATGCCCGCGCGGCGGATCGACCGGGTGTCTGACGTGGTCATGGTGCTCCTGCTTCCTTCGAGGTGAATGGGCTCCTCGACGCTAGGAGCGGCGCGGCCGGGGCGTCATCGGCGCCAGTGCTCGACCGACGTCAGTACTGGCACTGTCGCCTTCGCGCGCCGGACGCCCCAGACTGGGCCGGTGCGGAGCCTTCGTCGTGCAGGGCTGCTGCCGGGCTCGCTGTTCGGGCTGACGGTGCTGGTCGAGGCCGCGGCCGTCGCCCTCTCGTGGGGGCTCGAGCCGGTCTA
This sequence comes from Pseudonocardia sp., assembly GCA_026785945.1. Taxonomy (GTDB): domain Bacteria; phylum Actinomycetota; class Actinomycetes; order Mycobacteriales; family Pseudonocardiaceae; genus Pseudonocardia. Next base: position 12,424 of record JAJAZD010000083.1, read on the forward strand.
CGACACGCTCATGTACGCGGTCTTCTCGGTGGTCAGCGTGGGCGCCGGGGCGCTGGTCGCCTGGCGCCATCCGAAGAACGCGATCGGCTGGGTCCTGTGCGGCTTCGGACTCTTCAACGCGCTGGCCGCGGACGCCGCGCAGGGCTGGGGGCTGCGGGCGGGCGTGGAGGGCTGGCCGGGGGGCGTCGCCGGCGAGTGGGTCACCGCGTCGAGCTGGCTGCCCAGCGGGTTCGGCTGGATCCTGACCTTCCTCCTGTTCCCCGACGGACGGCTGCCGGGGCTCCGGTGGCGGTGGGTGCTCTGGGCCGGTGTGGTCGGGTTCTGCCTCGCGCTGCCCGGCTGGGCGCTGAGCCCGGAGCGTGGTCGCGACATCAGCACCGGACGCAACCCCGTGACGGTCGAAGGGCTGCCGGTCGACGCCCTGCTCACTGTCGGGATGAGCCTGTTCCTCGCCGCGCTCGCGGGGGCTGTCCTCTCGCTGGTGCAGCGGTTCCGCCGGTCGCGCGGCGTCGAGCGCCAGCAGCTCACGCTGTTCGCGCTCGTGGCCGCGGTCGCCGGCGCCCTGTTGCCGGTCGTCTTCGCCCTCTGGTACGTCTCGCCGCTCGCCCTGGTGCTGGCTCCCGTCGTGCTCATGGCGCTGCCCGTCGCCATGTGCGTCGCGATCCTGCGCTACCGGCTCTACGACATCGACGTCCTCATCGACCGGACCGTGGTCTACGTGACGGTCACCGCGCTGCTGGCGGCGGCGTACGGGGCCACCGCCCTGGTGCTCGGCACGACGCTGGGCCGCGGCTCGGCCTGGGCGACCGCGGGCGCAACGCTGGTCGTGGCGGTGGCGTTCCGTCCGTTGCGCGACCGGGTGCAGGACGTCGTCGATCGCCAGTTCCACCGGGCCCGCTACCGCGCCGTGCGCCGGATGACGGAGTTCCTCGACGCGCTGCGCGCCGGCCGAACCGCTCCCGAGCAGGTGGAAGGCGTGCTGCGCGAGCTGCTGGACGATCCGGGCCTGCGGCTGCTCGTCTTCCTTCCCGAGAGCGAGATCTACGTCGGCGTGGACGGGGTCCCTGCCGCGATCCCGGACGACGACGGGGTCGAGCGGATCGCGATCGACCGCGGGGGCGCGCCGGTCGGCGTCGTCCTGCACCGGGCGGGCCGCGACGATCCCGCGCTGGTCCGCGACGTGGTGGAGGTCGGCGGGTTGGCGGTCGAGATCACCCGGCTGCGGGTCGAGCTCCGTCGCCAGCTCGTGGAGGTGGGGGCGTCGCGCGCGCGGATCGCCGCCGCCGCCGACGAGGAGCGCCGGCGGATCGAGCGCGACCTCCACGACGGTGCCCAGCAGCGGCTCGTCTCGATCGGGCTGGCGCTCCGGCACGCCCAGCACGAGCTGGGCACGGCGACGCCCCAGGACGCCGGCCGGACGCTCGACGACGCGGTCGCCGAGGTCACCGTCGCGATCCAGGAGCTCCGCGAGCTGGCGCGCGGCTTGCCGCCGGGCCAGCTCGACGCGGGCCTCGCGCCGGCCTTCGAGGACCTCGCCCGCCGTGCTCCGGTGCCGGTCCAGGTGCGGGTTCCCGCCGAGCGGTTTGACCGCGAGCTGGAGGGGGCGGCGTGGTTCATCGGCTGTGAGGGCGTCACCAACGCCGTCAAGCACGCGCAGGCCACGCACATCGCCGTCCGGGCCGGCCGGGCCGGCGGGAAGATGGTCCTCACCGTCGCCGACGACGGGATCGGCGGGGCGGCGCCGATCGAGGGCTCCGGGTTGAGCGGGCTCGCCGACCGGGTCGCCGCGCTCGGCGGCGTGCTCCACATCGACAGCCGGCCGGGCGCCGGTACGACCCTGACCGCGGAGCTGCCGTGCGAGTCGTGATCGCCGAGGACCAGGTCCTGCTCCGGGCGGGACTCGGCAGGCTCTTCGAGGACGGCGGCCACGAGGTCGTCGCCTTGCTCGGTGACGCCGACGGCCTGATGCGCGCCGTCGCAGCGACCAGCCCCGACCTCGTCGTCGTCGACGTGCGGATGCCGCCCACCTTCACCGACGAGGGCGCCCGCGCCGCGCGGGAGATCAAGCAGGAGCACCCGGGGCTCGGCGTTCTGGTGCTCTCGCAGCACGTCGAGACGGTGCACGCCGTCGCCCTCGTCAAGCTCGGCGGCTTCGGCTACCTGCTCAAGGACCGCGTGCTGGAGGTCAGCGACTTCCTGGCCGCCGCCGAGCGCGTCGCCAGGGGCGGCTCGGCGCTCGACCCCCAGGTGGTGGCGACGCTGTTCTCCGACACCGGTGACGACCACCCGCTCGCCGCCCTCACCGACCGCGAGCGGACGGTGCTCGAGCTGATGGCCGAGGGACTGACCAACACGGGCATCGCGAAGCGCCTGTTCCTCAGCGAACGCACGGTGGAGGCCCACGTCCGGCACGTCCTCGGCAAGCTCGACATGCCGGAGAGCGAGGACGACCACCGGCGCGTCCTCGCCGTACTCGCGCATGTCCAGGCAACGCACGCCTGACGTTGACGCAACCCTCCAGTTGCTATAATGTCGCAATCGTTGAGTTGCTACTCGTTGGAGGTTCTCGTGGCTTTTCCCGACCGCATCGAACGGACCATGGAGCTCGCTCACCCGCCCGCCGCGGTCTGGGCCGCGCTCACCACGGCCGAGGGCCTGAGCGCCTGGTTCGGCAACGAGGCGACGATCGACCTGCGTCCCGGTGGATCGGCCGAAATGTCGTGGACCAGCGGCGACACGGCGCACATGCGCGTCGAACGGGCCGAGGAGCCTGTCGTCTTCGGCTTCACCTGGCATATCTACGGCCTGCCCGAGGACGATCCGCGCCGCACCTACGTCGAGTTCGCGCTCGAACCCATCGGGGCGGGCACGCGGCTGACCGTGGCCGAGTCCGGCTTCGCCCAGCTGCCCGACGACGCCCACGACAAGGCGTTCGGGGGCAACACCCAGGGGTGGGCGAGCGAGCTGGGCGAGCTGGTCGCGTACCTCGATGCCGCCTGACCCCCAGGATGTCGGCAGCGAGGCGATCGCCGAACAGGTCTTCGTCGCGCTGGCCGACCCGAGCCGCCGCGCCGTCCTGGCCGCGCTGGCGTCGGGCGGGCCCGCCACGGCCACGGACCTGGCCGATCGCCTTCCGATCACGCGGCAAGCGATCGCGAAGCATCTCGCCCTGTTGACCGACGTCGGCCTGGTGACGGCCGAACCCGGGGAGCGCCGCCGGGTGCGCTACCGGCTGCGCTCCGCCCCGATGTGGGTGGCACAGCAGTTCCTGGCCGCGCTGGCCCGCGACTGGGACGGCCCGCTCGACGCACTGAAGGACCACCTGGACCGGAGGACACCATGATCACTTCGCAGATCGTCGCGCCCCATCGAGTGGGAGGCGGCACGCCAGCAGTTGCTCGTGAAGGAGAAGGAACTGACCCGCGCCCGTGACGCGATGGCCGCGCAGCGGCGGCGGATGCCCTGGCTCGCGGTGGAGAAGGAGTACGCGTTCGATGGGCCCGACGGCCGGGTGCGCCTGCTCGACCTGTTCGCGGGCCGCCGGCAGCTGATCGTCTACCGCGCCTTCTTCGAACCCGGCGTCCACGGCTGGCCCGACCACGCGTGCACCGGCTGCTCGCTCGTCGCCGACCAGGTCGCGCACGTCGCGCACCTGAACGCGCGCGACACCACGCTCGTGTTCGCCTCTCGCGCACCGCAGCCGGACATCACGCGGGTGAAGGAGCGTATGGGCTGGACGATGCCCTGGTACACCATGACCGACGGATTCGACGCCGACTTCGGCGTGGACGAGTGGCACGGCACGAACGCCTTCATCCGCGACGGCCACCACGTTTTCCGCACCTACTTCGTCGACAACCGGGGCGACGAGGCGATGGGCGGCACCTGGAGCTACCTGGACATCACCGTGCTCGGGCGGCAGGAGGAGTGGGAGGATTCGCCCGCGGGCCATCCGCAGTCCCCGCCGTACGCGTGGTGGAACTGGCACGACGAGTACCCGGCCGGGTAGCCCGGATGGACCACGCGCCCGAGGGCCTCACAGCCCGGCGATCTCACGCACAGAACGCTAGAGAACGCAGGCCCTGCAGCGCTCACCGCGCGTTCTTCGGAACGGTCGTGATCGTCGTTCGGGGACAGTCAGCCGCCGCCGACGCGGTCCCACGTCCCCGGACGCCGATCGGTCCTGCCGACGCCCGAACACTGGGCGGCCGCGACCTCCCCGGCGGTGCGGGCGAGCACCTTGGACAGGTCGGAGATCTTCCGGACCTCCTCCTCGGTGACATCGGGCAGCTGCTCGTGGAGCCGGTTGATGTCGACGACGGCCGGCCGGATGGACTGGTCGTCGGGCAGCCCGACGACCACCACGGCCCCGCGGCCTGCATCTCCGTCACCGTGCGGTCGAGGTTCGTGCGGTAGGCCGCGACGGCGGCGTCCTCGTCGGCGCTCGGGGTCGGGTTCACGGTGCCGTATTGGTAGCCGTACCAGAGGTCGTTCGAGCCGATCAGCACGTCGCCAGCACCGATCCGGGCGGGGCGGCGCGGGCCGCGACGACGTCCTGCTTCAGCTCGCCGGGGGTGCCCTGCTGCCCGTCGACGAGCTCCGTGCTGGTCCACCCCGACTGGCCGAAGTTCACCAGCGTCGACCCCTCCCGCCCCGGCGTGGCCGTGACGGCCTCGGTGATGCGGCCGACGAAGCCCTGCCCGGCGTCGTCGCCCGCCCCCGCGGTGAGGCTGTGGTCCAGCGCGACGACCGTCACCGGGCCAGGGGCGAGCGCACCGAGCTGCCGACCGGTCCCGGGACTCCCGGCGCGGCCTGGGTGGAGCACCCTGCCGCCAGCGCGACCACGAGGGCGAGGACCGGCGCGCACCGGACGTCAGAGGATGGCAACGAGGTCCTCCCGTCGATGATCTTCTGCGTGCGCCAGTGCTGTCGCTGGGTGCGATTGGGGCATTACGTCGCCATCACCGTG
>JAJAZD010000084.1 GCA_026785945.1 Pseudonocardia sp.
CCGGGGCCGGGGCCGGGGCCGACGGTGACCGACGGGGAGACGGTGCGCGGTCTGCGGCCGATGCCCGCCCCCGAACCGAACCCCGGCACCGAGCACTCCGAACCCCGGCACCGCGCCGAGCCGCGAGCAGACCGGCGCGCCGATCGGCGGGCCACCCAGTGATCGGCGTCGAGCTGCGGCTGCTGGTGCGCCGCCGCAGGGTGTGGCTGTGCTGGGCGCTGCTGTGCGCCCTTCCCGCGCTGGTGGCGGTGCTGTTGGCCGCCACCGACATCGTGCCGGCGCCGGGGCAGGGCGGGGCGTTCCTGTCGGCGGTGGTGTCGAACGGCCAGCTGTTCCCGGCCGCGGCGCTGGCGCTGGTGCTGCCGGTGTTCCTGCCGATCACCGTCGCCATCGTCGCCGGGGACGCGGTGGCCGGCGAGGCGAGCGCCGGGATGCTGCGCTACCTGCTGGTCCGCCCGGTGGGCCGGCTGCGGCTGCTCGTCGCGAAGCTGGTGTCGGTGGCGGCGTTCGTGCTGCTCGCGGTGCTGTTCGTGACACTGACCAGCTACGTCGTCGGCGTGGCCGCGTTCGGATTCGGCGCCGACGCCGCCGTCGGCGGGGCGGGCGGGGTGACGTCGCTGTCGGGGGTGGTGCTCACCCCCGTCGAGCTGGCGCAGCGCACGGCGTTCACGGTCGGCTACCTCGCGCTGTGCATGCTCGCCCTCGGAGCGATCGGGCTGTTCTTCTCCACGCTCACCGACTCACCGCTCGCCGCGGCGCTGGGGGTACTCGCACTCGTCGTGACCAGCGCGGTGCTGCTGCCGCTCGACGCCGCCGAGGCCGTGCGCTTCTACCTCCCGACCACCCACTGGCTGGCCTGGATCGACCTGTTCCGCGACCCGATCCTCTGGACCGCCGTCCGCGAGGGCGCGGCGGTGCAGGCGGGCTACGTCCTGGTGGCCTTCGGCGCGGCCTGGGCGAACTTCGCCACCAAGGACATCACCAGCTGAGGACATCACCAGCCGAGGACATCACCAGCCGAGGACATCACCAGCCGAGTCTCACCCCGCGCCCGCGGACCGCAGCGCCGCGCACCCGCTCGGCGCGGCGAGCGGTCGGGCGGACAGCGCCGCCAGCACCAGCCCGGTGACGGCGGGGTCCCGCGGGAGGTCGCCGTGGCCCACCCGGGCGCCCGGGCAGGTGTCCTGGATCGCGACGTTCACCGCGCCGTCGAGGCGGGCGGTCTCGGGCGGGGTGACCGTCTCGTCGTCCAGGGTCCGGATAGACAGCCACGGCACGGCGGAGCCGACGCGGGCGCGCGCCAGCTCCGCGAGCTCGGCGCTGCCGGGTGCGAGCTGGCGGCACGCGGCCGGGCACGCGTCCGGGGTGATCGCGGCACCCGTGGCCGCGATCGTCGTGCCGGCCAGCGGTGAGCCGAGGGTGACCACGCGCCTCGCCTTCGCCGCACCGTCCTCGCGCGCCACCCACAGGCCCGCGACCACGCCCCCCGCGGAGTAGCCGACCACGTCCACCGACGGCGCCCCGGCGGCGAGCGCGTCGTCGACGGCGTCGTCGAGGAGGTCGACCTGGCCGGACAGGTCGCCGGTCCCGTCCCCGACCGGTTCGAGCACCTGGGCGTCGCGGCCGTTCGCCTCGATCCGGTCGGCCAGTGCGACCAGGCTGGTGCGCGAGCCGCCGTAGCCGGGCACCAGCAACACCGGGCCCAGGGCGTCCTGCGCGGGTCGGGAGTCCGGATCGACCGACGGCCCGCGCCCGGCGAGCACCGACACGCCGAGCACGGCCACCACCACCGCGACGAGGCCCGCGACGGCCGCGAGCAGCGCCCTGCGCCGCAGGCTCACACCGGCGCCCCGGCGAGCAGGGCGTGCACCACGCCGTCGGCCAGGAGCCGCCCGCGGGGGGTCAGCACCGCCCGGCCGTCCGCGATGTCGAGCAGGCCGTCGGCCGAGGCGGTGCGCGCGGCGACGCGACCGGTGTCGTCGAGCAGCTCCACCGGCAGCCCCGACGCCAGACGCAGCGCGAGCATCACCCGCTCGGTGTGCCGCTCGGTGGCGGTCAGCTCCTCCCGCCCGGCCTCGGGCGGCTGCCCGTCGGCGAGCAGCGCCGCGTACCGCGCGGGGTGCTTGACGTTCCACCAGCGCGTGCCCGACAGGTGGGAGTGGGCGCCGGGGCCCAGCCCCCACCAGTCGCCGTCGAGCCAGTAGCCCATGTTGTGCCGGCACTGCGCCGCCGCCGACGCGGCCCAGTTCGAGACCTCGTACCAGCCCATGCCGGCCGCCGAGAGCCGGTCGTCGATCAGCTCGTAGCGCGCCGCGGCGACGTCGTCGTCGGGTGCGGGGAGCTCCCCCCGTGCCACGCGCCGGGCCAGGGCCGTGCCGTCCTCGACGATCAGCGCGTACGCCGAGACGTGGTCGACCCCCGTGTCGAGCACGGCGTCGAGGGTGGCCGCGAGGTCGTCGGTCGTCTCGCCGGGGGTGGCGTAGATGAGATCGAGGTTGACGTGCGCGAGGCCCGCGGCCCGCGCCTCCTTCGCCGCGGCGACGGCGCGGCCGGGGGTGTGGCGGCGGTCGAGCACGGCCAGCACGTGGCGCGCCGCGGACTGCATGCCCAGCGACACGCGCGTGAACCCGGCGTCGGCGATGCCGGCGAAGAACTCGGGGGAGGTGGACTCGGGGTTGGACTCGGTGCTCACCTCGGCGCCGGGGGCGAGCCCGAACGTCTCGCGCACGGCGTCGAGCACGAGGCCCAGCCGGGCCGGCCCGAGCAGCGACGGCGTGCCGCCACCGACGAACACCGTGTCCACCGCCCGCGGCCCGACGGTGCGCGCGGCGAGGTCGAGCTCGCGACGCACCGCGTCGAGCCAGCCGTCGGGCGACGCGCCGGACCCCACCAGCTCCGACGGCGTGTAGGTGTTGAAGTCGCAGTAGCCGCAGCGTGCCGCGCAGAACGGGACGTGGACGTACACCCCGAAGGGCGGTGACGTCCGAGAGGGGGACGTCGCGGTGGGGGACGTCGCGGTGGGGGACGTCGGGTAGGGCGACTGCTGCACCGGACCGAGGGTAGGCCCCGGCCGCGGGCGCCCGTGCGAGTCGGCTCCCAGCATCCGGACGCGGATGGATCGCGGACCGTGCAGGTGGCACTCTGGGCACATGCCCGTGCCGATGCTCGAGCCCGCAAGCGGGTCCTCGGCGCTCGCGCTTCGCCTCGTCGGCCGTCGTCACGTGGATCTGCACAGGGTGAGCAGCGCGCTCTGTCGGCAGCACTGATCGCCCCGCCGTCGATCCCACCACCCCGGCGCCGGGCGCCGCCGCGCCGCGACGGGCCCGTGTGCCGCACACTGGAGGCACTGCCTTGCCCCCCATCACGACTCCCGGCCAGCAGAAGTCGGCCGGACGCCCGCGCGGCGAAGGCCAGTGGAAGCTCGGCCACCGCGAACCGCTGAACCCCAACGAGCGCACCAAGCGCGACGACGACGGGCTCAACGTCCGCGCGCGGATCGAGAACGTCTACTCCAAGCGGGGCTTCGACTCGATCGACCCCGCGGACCTGCGCGGTCGGATGCGCTGGTGGGGCCTCTACACGCAGCGCAAGCCGGGGATCGACGGCGGCCGTACCGCGGCGCTGGAGCCCGAGGAGCTCGACGACCGCTACTTCATGCTCCGGGTCCGCATCGACGGCGGCGCGCTCACCACCGGGCAGCTGCGCGCGATCGGCGAGGTCTCGCAGGCATACGGGCGCGACACCGCCGACGTCACGGACCGGCAGAACATCCAGTACCACTGGATCCGGATCGAGGACATGCCCGCGATCTGGCAGAAGCTGGAGGGTCTGGGCCTGCTCACCACCGACGCGTGCGGCGACACCCCGCGCGTCATCCTCGGCTCCCCCGTCGCCGGGATCTCCGCGGACGAGAGGATCGACCCGGTCTCCGCGATCGACACGATCGTCTCCCGGTACGTCGGCAACCCCGATTTCTCCAACCTGCCGCGGAAGTTCAAGACCGCGATCTCGTGGCAGCAGGACGTCGCGCACGAGGTCAACGACGTGTCGTTCATCGGCTCCGAGCACCCCGAGCACGGCCCCGGCTTCGACGTGTGGGTGGGCGGCGGCCTGTCGACCAACCCGAAGATCGCCCAGCGGCTGGGCGCGTGGGTGCCGCTCGACGAGGTGCCCGACGTCTGGGCCGGGATCATCTCGGTGTTCCGCGACTACGGCTACCGCCGCCTGCGCCACCGCGCGCGGATCAAGTTCCTGGTGGCCGACTGGGGCGCGGCGGAGTTCCGCCGCGTGCTGGAGCAGGAGTACCTGGGCCGCGCGCTCGTCGACGGCCCGGCACCCCCGACGCCCGGGCGCCCGATCGACCACATCGGCGTCCACCGGCAGACCGACGGGCGCAACTACATCGGTGTCGCCCCGGCGTCGGGCCGGGTCTCGGGGACCACGCTGGTCGCTCTGGCCGACGCCGTGGAGCGGGCCGGGTCGGGGCGGGTGCGGCTGACCGCGCAGCAGAAGATCGTCGTGCTGGACGTCGCCGACGCCCACGTCGAGACACTCACCGACGAGCTCGACGGGCTCCGCCAGCAGGCCGAGCCGTCCCCCGGGCGGCGCTCCACGATTGCGTGCACCCGCATATGTCTCTTTTAAACAAAATAAGCAGCCGCCCCTAAGTGCGGAGTGTATATATAGGTGGTCGCCCGATAATTTAAAAA
>JAJAZD010000085.1 GCA_026785945.1 Pseudonocardia sp.
GGGCCGAGCGCAACCCCCACCAATTACCGCCAGCGCCCCCTAAAAACCCTCCGCGCCCAAACCCCCCGCCAACGCCCCCCCAACCCCCCCCCCCGAGGACAATGTATTACACCCCCCGCCCCCGGGCCCCCCCCTTTATATACAATACTCTCTTATCTGCGGCTGCGTAATTTTTTTTTAATTGAGTGGGTAGGGCGGGGGGGCGTTTTTCACGGTGGGGGGGTACCCCGGCCGTTTCGGGCCGCGAACGCGCCACGCCGGTGGTCTTGCGATGCCGCCGACGGAGGCCGGGGGTCGTCCGCACCGCCGGGTAGCACCGGCTGCGTCCTCCCCGCCGGACCGCGCCGAACCCGGTGGCGACCGGGGCATACGCTGGTCACATGAGTTCCCGCGTGCTGACCGCCGTGGCGTGGCCCTACGCCAACGGCCCGCGGCACATCGGCCACGTCTCCGGTTTCGGTGTGCCCTCCGACGTCTTCTCCCGCTACCGGAGGATGGTCGGCGACCAGGTCCTGATGGTCTCGGGCACCGACGAGCACGGCACCCCGATCCTCGTGCAGGCCGACGCCGAGGGGCTCACGCCCCGCCAGACCGCGGACAAGTACAACCGCGTGATCCTCGACGACCTGCAGGGTCTGGGGCTGTCCTACGACCTGTTCACCCGGACCACGACCTCGAACCACTACGCGGTGGTGCAGGACCTGTTCCTCGCGCTGCACCGCAACGGCTACATCGTGGCGCGGACGGCGATGGGCGCGATCAGCCCGTCCACCGGGCGGACGCTGCCCGACCGCTACGTCGAGGGAACCTGCCCCATCTGCGGCTACGCGCACGCGCGCGGCGACCAGTGTGACAACTGCGGCAACCAGCTCGATCCCGCCGATCTGATCAACCCGAGGTCGAAGATCAACGGGGAGACGCCGAAGTTCGTCGAGACCGAGCACCTGTACCTGGACCTGCCCGCGTTCGCCGAGTCGCTGGGCTCGTGGCTGTCGACACGCACCGACTGGCGCACGAACGTCCTGAAGTTCTCGGTCAACCTGGCGAACGACCTCAAGCCGCGACCGATCACCCGGGACCTGGACTGGGGCGTCCCGATCCCGCTCGACGGGTGGCGCGACCAGCCGATGAAGCGGCTCTACGTCTGGTTCGACGCCGTGATCGGCTACCTGTCGGCGTCGATCGAGTGGGCGCGCCGCGGGCCCGATCCCGACGCCTGGGAGCAGTGGTGGACCGACCCCGACGCCCAGGCGTACTACTTCATGGGCAAGGACAACATCGTCTTCCACTCGGTCATCTGGCCGGCACTGCTGCTGGGGCAGAACGGGGCCGGCGACAAGGGCGGAACCCCCGGCTCGTTCGGCACGCTGAACCTGCCGGACGAGATCGTCTCCTCGGAGTTCCTCACGATGAGCGGGTCGAAGTTCTCCACGAGCCGCGGCACCGTCATCTACGTCACCGACTTCCTCGAGGAGTTCGGCCCCGACGCGCTGCGCTACTTCATCTCCGTCGCGGGCCCGGAGAACCAGGACACCGACTTCACGTGGGACGAGTTCGTGCGCCGCACCAACTTCGAGCTGGCCAACGAGTGGGGCAACCTGGTCAACCGCTCGATCTCGATGGCCCACAAGAACGTCGGGGCGATCCCGAAGCCGATCTCGCCCGCCGACGCCGACCACGAATTGCTGGCCGTCTCCCGAGCCGGTTTCGACACCGTCGGCGCGCTGCTCGCCCGCAACCGGTTCAAGCAGGCGGCGGGTGAGGCGATGCGGGTGGTCACCGCGGCCAACCGCTACCTCAGCGACCAGGAGCCCTGGAAGCGCAAGGACGACCCCGAGCGCCGCGACACGATCCTGCATACCGCGCTGCAGGTCGTGCAGGACGCCAACACGCTGCTCACGCCGTTCCTGCCGCACTCCGCGCAGCAGGTGCACGAGGCGCTGGGTGGCTCCGGGGTGTGGGCGGCGCAGCCGGAGGTGCGGGAGGTCGCCGAGCTCGGCGACGGGCCCGGGTACCCGGTGCTCACCGGCGACTACGACGGCGAGCAGGCCACCTGGGCGTCCACCCCGATCGAGGTGGGCCGGCCGCTGGCCAAGCCGTCGCCGATCTTCAGGAAGCTCGACGCCGAGCTCGGCGAGACCGGCCCGGACTGGGCGCCGATCGCGCGGTGACGGCGCCTCGGCGGACGGACGTGAGCAGGTGAGCGGGGCCGCACGGCGGGAGCGGCCGGAGCCCCCGGCGCCGCTGGGTGCGCCCACCGTGGACGCGCACACCCATCTCGACGCCTGTGGCTGCGTCGACGGGGCCGACGTCACCGCCGTGATGGACCGCGCGGCCGCGGTGGGCGTGACGCGGGCCGTCACGATCGCGGATGACCTCGACTCGGCCCGCTGGGTGGTCCGGGCCGCTCACTGGGACGAACGGGTCGCCGCCGCCGTCGCGCTGCACCCCACGCGTACGGCCGCGGTCACCGACGGCGAGTTCGCCGAGATCGAGCGGCTCGCGGGCGACCCGCGCGTCGTCGCGGTGGGGGAGACCGGGCTGGACTACCACTGGGACCATTCCCCGCCGCCCGCGCAACAGGCGTCCTTCAGGTGGCACATCGACCTCGCCAAGCGGCTCGGCAAACCGCTGATGATCCACGACCGCGACGCCCACGAGGACGTGCTGGAGATCCTGCGGGACGAAGGCGCGCCGGGGTCGGTGGTGTTCCACTGCTTCTCCGGTGACGCGGCGATGGCGCGCGAATGCTCCGACGCCGGCTACCTCCTGTCGTTCGCGGGCCCGGTCACCTTCAAGAGCTCCCACGCACTGCGGGAGGCCGCCGTCGTCGTGCCGGAGGGGCAACTGCTCGTGGAGACCGACGCGCCGTTCCTCACCCCGCACCCGTACCGCGGTCGGGCCAACGAGCCGTACTGCCTGCCGTGGACGGTCCGTGTCCTGGCGGCGCTGCGTGGGGTCAGCGACGAGCGGTTGGCGGAGAGCGCCGGGCGTAACGCAGAGCGGGTCTTCCGCCTCGCCGAACTGCCCCCGATCACCCCGACGATCAGGCCGGGCGCGGCCGGGTCACGTTCGGCGTAGCGGGAGCGCCATTCGGCGCGCACCGTGGGTGCACACGCCCCTGAGCGCTCGGGACGCCTTACCTTGGCTTGATCGCTTAAGCCGGGGTGGGGAACGCTCCCCAGCACAGCGGTCACGGTGGTCCGGGCGTTCTCCTGATCGTTGCCCCTGGCCACCGTGACCGGTGAATCCTCCCCTGCCCGGTCCGACAAGGTCTGGATGCCAGTGGTCGACGTCTCTGCGCGTGCGCGACGCCGTGCCGCACGCGCTCGTGTCGGATTCATCCCCGGCGCTGCGCCCGCGGTCGATTCCGATCCGTACGCCGCCTGGTACGGCGGCGGCGACCCCGAGTTCTTCCCCGTGCCGTCGGCGTCGCCCTCGATCGAGTCGCACACGCCCGCCGAGGCCACTGTGGCCACCCCGGCCGACACGGTTGCGCGGCCGCACACCCGCGGGAGCGGAGCGGAGCGCACGATGTCGCGGCCGGTCGTCACCCGGCCGGCACCGGGATCGGTGGCCGAGGACGCCTCGGCCGACCCGCTCACCGGGCCGCTGCAGACCGTCCCCGCGGTCGACCCCGCCCACGAGCCGACCAACTTCCTGCCGCGTGTCGGGACCCCGGCCGGTGCCGCACCGCGCAGCGTGTTCGACGCCTCGCCGCCGCCCCGCCCGGCCGGAGTCCTGTTCGCCGCCGCCGACCGGGGCGACGAGCCTGTCACCGCGCCGGTCGAGATCGTTCCGGAGTCGCACACCGAGCCCATCGCCATCGTCGCGATCGCGACGCCGGTCGTCGCACCGGCAGCGCGTGCCCCCGAGCCCGTGCCCGCCCGCTCCCGCCACATCGCGACCGGATCGGGGAGGGGGCGCACGCTGGTGCGCGCCGCGGTGCTCGCGGTCCTGCTCGCCCTGGTGGGTGGTGGGGCCACCGCCGTCGCGATGGCCAAGACCGTCACCGTCACCGTCGACGGGCACGACCGCACGCTGCACACCTACGCGGCCGACGTCGCGTCGGCGCTCGCGGCCACCGGCATGCTCCCCACGGCGCAGGACCGCGTGGAGCCCGCGCTGTCCACCGACGTCGCCGACGGCGACCACATCATCGTCAGCCGAGCACGCAAGCTGACCCTCATGGAGGGCGCATCCGAGCGGGAGGTCTGGACGACCGCCGCGTACGTCGGCGACGCCCTCGCCGGACTGGGCGTCGACGCCGCCCCGATCCAGATGTCCGTGGCCCCGAACGCGGTGATCCCGCTGGCAGGCATGTCCCTGGAGCTGCGCGTCCCTCGCGACGTCTCGCTCACCGACGGCACCGGGGTGCCCGTCGCGCTGACGTCCACGGCGGGAACCGTGGCGGCGCTGCTGGCCGAGCAGGACATCGAGCTGGGGATCGACGACATCTCCGTCCCCGCGGACGGCACGGCACTCACCGAAGGCATGTCCGTCCAGGTGGTCCGCAACGGCGTCGGCGACGTGGTGGAGATCCGTCCGATCGCCCCGCCCGAGCAGATCGTCGAGGATCCCGAGATGCCGCGGGGGAAGAAGGTCGTCGTCGAGAAGGGCAGGCCCGGCGAGCGGACCGCGATCATGCGCGTCTGGGTGCAGAACGGTGAGGAAGTCCGGCGCGAACAGGTCCGGGCCGGCAGCAGCACGCCGCCGAGGCCGAGGATCGTCAAGGTCGGTACGGGCGTGGAGAAGGAGCCGGAGAAGGCTCCCGAGTCCGACGAGGAGCAGTCGGAGTACGCAGGCGGCTCCGACGACGCGCCCGCGGTCGACGACGGCAGCGTCTGGGACCGCCTCGCCCAGTGCGAGGCCACCGGGAACTGGGCGATCAACACCGGCAACGGCTACTACGGCGGCCTGCAGTTCGACACCGGCACCTGGCGCGCCTACGGCGGCACCGAGTACGCCTCCCTGCCGCATCAGGCCAGCCGCGAGGGACAGATCGCGGTGGCGTCCAAGGTGCGCGACGACCGTGGCGGCTACGGCGCCTGGCCCGGCTGTGCCAAGAAGCTCGGCCTGCCCCGATGACCGGCGGACCCGCGGCACGGTGCACCCTTCCGGGGTGACGGGTGATCTCTCGCGCCTGCTGGGACCCGCCGAGGTGCGGGGGCTCGCAGCCGAGCTGGGTCTGCGGCCCACCAAGCGACTCGGGCAGAACTTCGTGCACGATCCCAACACCGTGCGCCGTATTGTCCGGGCCGCGGAGCTGACGCCGGACGACGTGGTGGTGGAGGTCGGCCCGGGCCTCGGCTCGCTCACCCTCGCGCTGCTGCCGGCCGTCGCCGCCGTACACGCGGTGGAGATCGACCCGGTGCTCGCCGATCGGCTCCCGGCCACTGTCGCCGAGCGGGCCCCGACGCTGGTCGCACGGCTGACCGTCACCACGGCGGACGCCCTGCGCGTCCGGGCCGCGGACCTGCCCGGACCCGCGCCGACGGCGATCGTCGCGAACCTGCCCTACAACGTCGGGGTACCCGTCGTGCTGCACCTGCTCGCCGAGCTGCCCGGTCTGCGGCGCGGGCTGGTGATGGTGCAGGCGGAGGTGGCCGAGCGGCTCGCGGCAGAGCCGGGGAGCAGGACGTACGGGGTGCCGAGCGCCAAGCTGGCCTGGTTCGCCTCGGTGCGTAGGGCCGGGCCGGTGCCGCGGGCGGTCTTCTGGCCGGTGCCCGGCGTCGACTCGGGCCTGCTCGCCTTCGACCGCCGCGAGCCCCCGCCCGGTGACCGCGTCGAGGTCTTCCGCCTGATCGACGCCGCGTTCGCGCAGCGTCGGAAGGCCCTGCGCTCGGCGCTGGCCGGCTGGGCGGGCTCTCCCGTGGCCGCGGAGGGAGCCCTCCGCGCGGCGGGCATCGAGCCGCTGCAACGCGCCGAACGGCTCGGCATCACCGACTTCGCCCGCCTCGCCGCCGCCCGCCCCTGACCCGCGAGTCGGGGTTTCCGTGCGCGCGAGTCGGGGTCTGGACGTGCGTGAGTCGGGGTTTCCGTGCGCGCGAGTCATCCTCGTCTCGGCGATGGGCCGGGACAGCGACTCCACACCGGGGTCTCGACGTGCGTGAGTCGGCGTCCCTCGGCGCCGTCGGGACGGGCGCACGTAGGGTTGTCGAGTGCTGGCCGCCGTTCAACCCCCCGTGACCGTGCGGGTACCCGCCAAGATCAACCTTCATCTGGCCGTGGGCCTACTCCGAGACGACGGCTACCACGACCTCGTCACCGTGTTCCACGCGATCAGCCTCTTCGACGAGTTGTCGGTCGCGGTGAGTGACGACCCGGGCATCGACGTGCACGGTGAGGGTGTCTCGGACGTGCCCACCGACGAGACCAACCTCGCCTGGCGTGCGGTGCTGCAACTCGCCGAGCGGACCGACCGCGACCCTGACGTCCGGTTGATGCTGCGCAAGACCATCCCGGTCTCCGGTGGCATGGCGGGCGGCAGCGCCGACGCGGCTGCGGCGCTCGTCGGGCTCTCGGCGCTGTGGAAGCTCGACCTCTCCCGTGACGAGCTGTCGGTCATGGCCGCCGAGCTGGGCAGCGACGTCACGTTCGCGCTGCACGGCGGTACCGCGCTGGGCACCGGGCGCGGTGAGCAGATCGTGCCCGTGCTCTCCCGGCACGCGCAGCATTGGGTGATCGCGTTGCACCGTGGTGGCCTGTCGACGCCGAGCGTGTTCCGCGAGCTCGACCGCCTCCGCGCAGGCGCCGAACCGATCGCGCGGCCCGTCGAGCCGGTGCTCGAGGCCATCGCGGGCGGTGACCCGCGCCAGCTCGCGTTGTCACTCGGCAACGACCTGCAGGCTGCTGCCGTCAGCATGGCGCCCGACCTGCGCCGGACGCTGCGCGCGGGCGTCGACGCGGGGGCGCTCGCGGGGCTCGTGTCGGGCTCGGGGCCGACATGCGCGTTCCTGTGCGCGAGTGCGGAGTCCGCGATCGACGTCGCCACGGAGCTCGCGGGCGTCGGCGTGTGCCGGACGGTCCGCGTCGCGCACGGGCCGGTACCGGGCGCACGGGTCGTCGACCAGCACGAACCACCGGGCACCCCGTCGGGCCCGCCCACCTCGTGGCCGCCGGTGCGTGGCTGATGGCCGCGCGCGGATCGGCCCAGAAGGGATCGGCCCAGAAGGGATCGGCCCAGAAGGGATCGGGGCAGAAGGGATCGGCCCAGAACCTCGTCAACCTCGAAGCCGTCACCGCCCACGTCCCCGGCGACGCGTCGCGTGTCCTGCTGGATGCCGTGTCGCTCGGCGTGGAGCGCGGGGAGCGGGTGGGGGTCGTCGGGCTCAACGGGGGCGGCAAGTCGACGTTGCTCGACATCATCACCGGTGACCGTCCGGTCGACGGCGGGCGCGTCAGCCGCGTGGGTCACCTGCGGCTCGCCCACCTCGCCCAGGGCGACAAGCTCCCGACGGGCGCGCGCGTCCGGGACGTCGTGCTCGCCGCATGGGAGGGCGCCGCGGAGCACGAGTGGGCGTCGGACTCGAAGGTGCGGGACGTGCTCGACGGGCTCGGCATCGCCGACCTCGACCGGACCGTCACGGGCCTGTCCGGCGGCGAGAAGCGGCGGGTGGCGCTCGCGGCCGCCCTCGTCGGCGACCCCGATCTGGTCGTGCTCGACGAGCCCACCAACCATCTCGACGTCGAAGGCATCGGCTGGCTCGCCGGGCACCTGCTGGCGATGCGGTGCGGCGTCGTGGTCGTCACGCACGACCGATGGTTCCTCGACGCGGTCTGCACGCGGACGTGGGAGGTCTCGGGCGGGCGTGTCGAGAGCTACCTCGGCGGCTACGCGGACTGGGTCTACGCCCGCGCCGAACGCTCCCGCCAGGCCGACTCCGCAGAGGCGCGCCGCCAGAACATGGCCCGCAAGGAGCTTGCGTGGCTACGCCGGGGCGCGCCCGCGCGGACGTCGAAACCACGGTTCCGGATCGAGGCCGCGGAGGCGCTCATCGCCGACGTCCCGCCGCCGCGCAACGCCGTGGAGCTGCTCGGGTTCGCCACCAACCGGCTCGGCAGGACCGTGCTGGAACTGGAGGATGCGACCGTGCGCATCGGCGAGCGCGTGCTGCTCGACGACGTGACGTGGCGGCTCGGGCCCGGTGACCGGGTCGGGATCGTCGGGGTCAACGGCTCGGGCAAGACGACGCTGCTGCGCTCGCTCACCGGGGAACGGCCCCTCGACGCCGGGCGGCGCATCCAGGGCACCACCGTCCAGCTGGCCGAGCTCAGCCAGGAGCTCGTCGACCTGCCCAAGGACATGCGGGTGCTGGAGGCGACCGAGATCGTCGCCAAGTACGTGCGGCTCGGCAAGCAGGAGATGACGGCGTCGTCGGTGCTGGAGCGGCTCGGGTTCCCGCCCGCCCGCCAGTGGACGCCCGTCGGGCAGCTCTCCGGCGGCGAGAAGCGGCGGCTGCAGCTGACGCGGCTGCTGATGGCCGAGCCGAACGTGCTGATGCTCGACGAGCCCACCAACGACCTGGACGTCGACACGCTCGCCAACCTGGAGGACCTGCTCGACGGCTGGCCGGGCACGCTGATCGTCGTGAGCCACGACCGGTACCTGGTCGAGCGGGCGTGCGACACCGTCGTCGCGCTGTTCGGCGACGGGAAGATCACACACCTGCCCGGCGGCATCGAGGAGTACCTGCGGCGCCGCGCCGACTCCGTCGCGGGTGGCCACACGCAGACGACCGGTCTGTCCGGCGGGTCCGCGGCTCCCGCACGGCCCAGGGGGGCCACCGGTGCGGCCGAGCAGCGCGCCGCGCAGAAGGAGGCGTCCCGGCTGGAACGGCGGATGTCGACACTGACGAAGCGGGAGAAGCAGTTGCACGAGCTGCTCGCCGACGCCGCGACCGACCCGCCCCGGCTCCACGCCCTCGACGCGGAGCTGACCCAGGTACAGGCGGATGTCGCGGCCGTCGAGCTGCAGTGGCTGGGCGCCGCGGAGCTCGCCGAGTCCTGACCCGGGCCGTGACGGTGTCGCCACCGAGCGCAGGCGACGGGCCAGGTCCGGCCCGGACACCTGACGCAGAGCATGCAGGGCCCGACTCGCGCGCACGGAGAGCCCGACTCGCGGGGGTGGTGGGCGGGTCGTCAGGCGCTCTCGCGCTGGAACGTGCGCACCCCCCAGAACACCGTGACGACCGCGAGGACCAGCGCCACCGCGATGCCCACCAGCGCGGTCGTCGAGGCGAGGTCGCCCAGGAAGACCGCCCGCGTGGCATCGACGACGTAGACGAACGGGTTGACCCGCGAGAGGTTGAACAGCCACAACGGCGCGAGCGACAGCGGCAACAGGATCCCGGAGAGCAGCAACACGGGCAGGAAGACGGCCTGCACGATCGGCAGGAACGCCTCCTCGCTCTTCACCTGCATCGCGAGGGCGTAGGACGCGCACGCCATCGCGAAGCCGAGCACGGCGACCAGGACCAGACCGACGAGAACTCCCCCGATGGGCGCGCGCAGGCCGAACGGCACGGCGAGCACCGTGAGCAGCACGGCCTGGATCAGCAGCACGACGGTGTCCTTGAGCGCCCGGCCGAGCAGCAGGGCGATGCGGCTCACGGGCGTCACGCGCATCCGCTCGATCACCCCCGCCCGGAACTCGGCGAGGATGGCGAACCCCACGAACAGCCCGCCGAACAGCCCCAGCTGCACGAGCAGCGCCGGCACGAGCACCTGCCAGGCGTCCCCGGGCGGGAAACCGGGCGTGCTCTGGACGATCGGGATCAGCAACGGGCCGAACAACGCCAGGTAGAGGAACGGCTGGACGATGCCGATGATCACCCAGAACGGGTTGCGCAGCGACTGCCTCATGGACCGCTGGAAGATCAGCCAGGTGTCGGTCAGGACGCTCATGTCATCGCCTCCGGGCCCCGACGCGCCGCGGTGGTCATCGTGAGGCTCCTGCCGTAGCGGGTTCGGGAGTGGTCGGGGTCTCGGCGTCCCGCAGTGTCCGGCCGGTGACGGCGAGGAACACGTCGTCGAGGCTGGGGCGTCGTACCTCGACGGAGGTCATCGCGATGTCGGCGGCGTCCAGCTCACGCATCAGTGCCGGGAGCACCCTCGCGCCGTCCGGCACCCGGAAACGGACGCCGGCGCCGTCGACGACGACATCGCTGCTGCCGGGCAGGTGCGCGGCCAGCTCAGCGACCCGGGCGGGCTCGCCGGCGCCGACCAGCACGAGGTCGCCCGAGACGCGGCGCTTGAGCTCGTCGGGGGTGCCCTCCGCGACGATCCTGCCGGTGTCGATCACCAGGATGCGGTCGCAGAGGGCGTCGGCCTCGTCGAGGTAGTGGGTGGTGAGGAACAGCGTGGTGCCGTGCTCGGCGTGCAGCGAGCGGATGTGGTCCCAGAGGTTGGCGCGGCTCTGCGGGTCCAGGCCGGTGGAGGGCTCGTCGAGGAACATCAGCGTGGGCAGGTGCATGAGGCCCATGGCGATGTCGAGGCGGCGACGCTGGCCTCCGGAGAGTGTGTTGACGACCCGGTTCTCGGTGCCGACGAGGTCGAGCTGTTCGATCAGCTCGGTGGCGCGCGTGCGGGCCCGCGCCGACGTCAGGCCATAGAAGCGGCCCTGGAGGATCAGCTCGTCGGCCACGATGCAGTCGGGGCCGGCCCCGCCGTTCTGCCCGACGTAACCGATCTGGCGACGGATACCGGCAGCGTCGGTGAGCAGGTCGTGGCCGGCCACGGTGGCGGTGCCCGCGGTCGGGACGATCAGCGTCGTCAGCATGCGCAGCGTGGTGGACTTGCCGGCGCCGTTCGGACCGAGGAACCCGACCAGCTCGCCGGCGGACACGTCGATGTCGACGCCGGTCACCGCCTCGACCGTTCCACGGCGGGTCTTGAAGGTGCGGGCGAGTCCGCGTGCGTGGATCACGGCGCTCAGGGTGGCCCTCGATCCCCGTCCGGGCAAGCGTGTTCGGGTGTGTCAGGCCTCAGCGCGCGAGCTCGGCGAGCAGCATCGCCTCGGCGAGGACTCCGCGGCCGAACATCTCCAGGTGCACGCTCTCGTCGATGCCGTGCCACCGGCTCGCCGGGTCACCGACGCCGGTGACGAGCACCGCGGCCCCCGGGAACGTCCGCGCGAACTCGGCGATGAACGGGATCGAGCCCCCGATCCCGGTCTCGACCACCTCGTTCCCGTAGGCCGCGGAGAACGCGCGGCGCGCGGCGTCGTAGGCGGAGCCGGTGGTGGTGAGTCCGAAGGGCTCGGCCACGCCCGTACCCGCGACGACACTCACCTGGGCGCCCCACGGGACGTGCCGCTCCAGGTGCTCGGTCAGTGCGCTCAGGGCCTTCCCGGCGTCGTCACCGGGTGCCAGCCGCAGGCTGACCATCGCCCGTGCCCGGGGGACGAGCACGTTGGACGCCTCGGCGACGCGCGGGGCGTCGATCCCCAGCACGGCGACGGCCGGGCGGTGCCAGGCCCGCTCCGGGATGCTGCCGCTGCCGATCAGCTCCACGCCGTCGAGCAGGCCGACGTCGGAACGGAACGTGGGCTCGTCGACGTCCGGCGCGTCCGACGTGCCGTGCAGGAGCCCCGCGACAGCGACGTCACCGGACTCGTCGTGCAGCGTGGCGAGGGTGCGGCACAGCGCGGTGAGCGCGTCGCCGACCGGGCCGCCGTACACACCCGAATGCACCGGCCGCTCCAGCATCGCGACCTCGACGACGACGTCGACCAGCCCGCGCAGGCTCGTCGTCAACGCCGGGACGTCGACTGCCGGGTTGGCCGAGTCGGCGATCACGATGACGTCGGACGCCAGCAGGTCACGGTACTCGCGCAGCAGCGCGGTGAGGGTGGGGGAACCGGACTCCTCCTCGCCCTCGACGAACAGCGTCACCCCGACGGGCGGGCGGCCGCCGTAGGCGCGCAGCACGGCGAGGTGGGTCATCACGCCGGCCTTGTCGTCGGCTGCGCCGCGCCCGTAGAGCCGGCCGTCGCGCTCGGTGGGCTCGAACGGCGGGCTCGTCCAGTGCTCGTCACCACCGGTGGGCTGCACGTCGTGGTGGGCGTAGAGCAGCACCGTCGGTGCGCGGGGGCCGGCGGCGGGGTCGGGCGCCGACCCGGCGGCCGGGAAGTGTGCGACGACCGCGGGCGCGCCACCCTCGGCGACCAGGATCGCGACGTCCGCGGCCCCCGCGTCACGGGCCAGCTCGGCCACCGCCTCGGCGCAGGCCCGCGTGTCGTCGGCATGCGCGGGATCGGCCCAGATGCTGGGGATGCGCACCAGCCGTTCGAGATCGGCCCGCGCCGCGTCCAGTACCGACGCGACGGCGGTGGGGAGTTCGTCCAGGGTCTTCGCACGCGGGTTCGGCACGACCGTGGATCCTACGCCGGACCTCACGATCGGCAGTGGGCCCGCACGATCGTCGGGGGCCGCGGCGGTGTGCTCGTGTTCTGTTCGTCCTCGCCGTGCCCGCGGGCCGTAGGCTCCGCGACCATGTCCCGCTTCCTGACGATGCTGTTGGACTCCGCGGTCAGCTCGCCCCGCGCCATGGTGACCGGTGCGCAGGACCCGGTCCGCCGCCCGTGGGGCGAGGTCCACGCCACGGCTCGGAGCATGGCCGGTGCCCTGCTCGCCGGACCAGGCGCCGGCCCGGGTCTGACGCGCGGTGCGGCTGTCGGCGTGCTCGCAGGCGAGCCGGCCTCGATCGCGCCCGCATCGCAGGCGGTGTGGCTCACCGGCGGCAGCGTCACGATGCTCCACCAGCCCACCGCCCGCACCGACCTCGCGGCCTGGGCGGAGGACACGTTCTCGGTCCTGCGCATGATCGACGCGTCGCTGGTGCTGCTCGGCCCCCCGTTCGACGCGCTCGCCCCGGTCCTGGCCGAGCGCGGTATCGCGTTCCGGGCGATCGAGTCCCTGGACGGGCCCCCGATGACGCCCGACGCGGACGTCGCCGGCGAGGGCGACACCGCACTGCTCCAGCTGACCAGCGGTTCCACGGCCGAGCCGAAGGCCGTCCGGATCACCCACGGCAACCTGCACGCCAACATCACCGCGATGGTGCGGGCCGCGGCACTCGACGTGGAGAACGACGTGATGGTGTCGTGGCTGCCGCTGTTCCACGACATGGGGATGGTGGGGTTCCTGACGGTGCCGATGGTCGTCGGTCTGGAACTGGTGACCGTCACGCCCGTCGACTTCCTGGCGCGCCCGCTGGTGTGGGCCGAGCTGATCTCGACCCACCACGGCACGGTCACCGCCGCGCCGAACTTCGCCTACGCGGTGCTCGCCCGCCGGCTCGCGCGCGCCGACGGCCCGCTGGACCTGTCGTCGCTGCGGCTCGCCCTCAACGGCGCCGAACCGATCGACCCCGACGCTGTCGCCGCGTTCACGCGCGCGGGCGAGCGGTTCGGCCTGCGTCCGGAGTCGGTGCTCGCGGCATACGGCATGGCGGAGACCGTGCTGGGCGTCGCGTTCGCGCCGCTCGACACCGGCCTGGAGGTCGATCACATCGACGCCGACGGGCTCGAGTCCCACCGGCGCGCCGTCCCGGCCACCGACGGACCGGCGCGCCGGTTCCCGAAGCTCGGCCCGCCGCTGCCCGGCATCGAGGTACGAGTGGTCGCCGACGACGGCGCGGTGCTCGGCGAGCGCGAGGTCGGGGTGCTGCAGCTGCGCGGCCCCTCGGTCACCCTCGGCTACCTCACGGTCGGCGGCCCCGTCGCGGCCCAGGACGCCGACGGTTGGCTCGACACCGGCGACGAGGGCTATCTCGCCGAGGGCCAGGTGGTGGTGTGCGGTCGGCGCAAGGACGTGATCATCATGGGTGGCCGCAACATCTACCCCACCGACATCGAGCGGGCCGCCACCGCGGCCGCTGACGTCCGCGCGGGCAACGCCGTGGCGGTACGGCTGCCGGCCGGGCACGACGGCGGCCGGCACCGTGAGTCGTTCCTGGTCGCCGTCGAGTCGCGCAGGGCGGGAGACCCGTCCGCGGAGGCGGTCATCCGCAAGGACGTCACGAGCCGGGTCGTGAAGGAGGTGGGGGTGCGTCCGGCCGAGGTCGTCGTGCTGGGCCCGGGCACGCTCCCGAAGACCCCGTCGGGCAAGCTCCGCCGCTCCGCGACGGCCGACCTGATCCGGACACGCGTCTGACCCCCACTCCCCACCCTCCGCCGGTTCAGCCCGACAGGGCGTGGAAGCGGTTCTGGGCCGGTTCCAGACCGTCCGTGAGAAGGGCCTCCGTGGCGTCCGCGGCCAGGTCGAGCGCGAGCTCCAGCTCCTTGCGCTCGGCGCCGGAGAACCGCTTGAGCACGAAGTCGGCCGGGTCCTGACGGCCGGGCGGGCGGCCGATGCCGAACCGGACGCGCAGGTAGTCGCGCGTCCCGATCGACGAGCTGATCGACCGCAGCCCGTTGTGGCCACCCTCGCCCCCGCCGCGCTTGAGCCGGATGACGCCGAAGGCGAGGTCGAGGTCGTCGTGGACCACCAGGACGTCCTCCGCCGGGACGGAGAAGTACTTCGCCAGGCCGGCGACCGGCCCACCGGAGACGTTCATGTACGTGCGCGGTTTCGCGAGCACGACACGACGTCCGGTGAGCCGGCCCTCGAGGACGTCGGCGTTGGTCCGGTGTTTCGAGAACCGGCCACCTGCCCGCCCGGCCAGCAGCTCGACCACGCCGAACCCGACGTTGTGCCGGGTGTCGGAATAGTCCGGGCCGGGGTTGCCGAGCCCGACGACGAGGGCGGGTGTCACCTCTCAGCTGTCCGGGGACTCGGTCTGCGGTGCGTCCGCGACGATGCCTGCGCCCGCGACGTCCATGGTCGCCTCCAGGTCCGCCTCGGTCGGCGCGGCGACGACGTTGACGACCAGGATCTCGGGCTCGCCGCGCAACGTGCTGCCCTCGGGCAGCGTCACCTCAGAGGCCTGCACCTGCGTGCCGATCACCAGTCCCTCGACGGAGACCTCGATCTGCTCGGGGATGTTGGAGACGTCCGCCTCGATCTCGAGGGTGTTGAGCTCCTGGGCGACCAGCGTGCCGGGAGCGGCGTCGCCCGTGACGACCAGAGCAACCTCGACGACGACCTTCTCGCCGCGGCGGATGACCAGCAGGTCGACGTGCTCGATGTACGGGCGGATCGGGTGGGTGACCACGGTCTTGGTCAGCGCGAGCTGCGGTGTCCCGCTGATGTCGAGGGTCAGCACGGCGTTGCGGCCCTGCTCGCGGATGACCCGCGCGAACTCCAGCGACGGCAGCGCGAGGTGCTGCGGGTCGGTGCCGTGCCCGTAGAGCACGGCGGGGATCTTTCCGGCACGACGGGTGCGGCGGGCTGCGCCCTTGCCGAACTCCGTGCGGGTCTCGGCGTCGATACGGGCCTCAGCCACGATTTTTCTCCTCGATGCTGCGTGTGTGGACGCGCGGCGAGGCAGACCGGCGGGGCCGGAGCTGCGTCGATAACGGTGGGCTAGAAGGACACCCGCCCTCGCCGCGGAACTGGCGTAGACGATACGCGACCGGTCGGCGGTACCACTCGCCCGGGTCGGGCACGGAAACCCCGACTCGCACGCTCGCAGACCCCGACTCGCGCGCTCGCAGACCCCGACTCGCGCGCTCGGAAACCCCGACTCGCGGGTCAGGCGATGCCGTCGAACAGGCTGGTGACGGAGCCGTCGACGAACACGGCGTGGATCGCCTGGGCCAGCAGCGGGGCGATCGACAGCACCGACATGGCGGGGAACCGCTTCTCGTCGGGGATCGGCAGGGTGTCGGTGAAGATCACCTCGCGCGCGCCGCAGTTGGCGAGCCGCTCGGTGGCCTCGCCCGACAGCACCCCGTGCGTCGCCGCCACGATCACGTCCTTGGCCCCCTCGGCCAGCAGCGCCTGCACGGCCTTGGCCACGGTGCCGCCGGTGTCGATCATGTCGTCGATGACGACGCAGAGCCGTCCGTCGATCTCGCCCACGACCCGGTTGGCCTTCGCCTCGTTGGGCTTGAGGGGATCACGGGTCTTGTGGATGAACGCCAGCGGCGTGCCGCCGAGGGTCTCGGCCCAGCGCTCGGCGAGCCGGACACGTCCGGAGTCGGGGGAGACGACGGCGAGCTCGTTGTCGGTGGCGTAGGTGCGCTTGATGTGCTCGGCGAGCACCGGGAGCGCGAAGAGGTGGTCGACCGGTCCGTCGAAGAAGCCCTGGATCTGCGAGGTGTGCAGGTCGACGGTCATGATCCGGTCGGCGCCGGCCACCTTGAACATGTCGGCGACGAGCCGCGCGGAGATCGGTTCACGTCCGCGGTGCTTCTTGTCCTGGCGTGCGTATCCCCAGAACGGCATGACCACGGTGATGCGCTTGGCCGAGGCCCGCTTCAGCGCGTCGACCATGATCAGGTGTTCCATGATCTGGTCGTTGATCGGCGCCGAGTGCGACTGCAGCACGAAGGCGTCGCAACCCCGCACCGACTCCTCGAACCGCACGAAGATCTCGCCGTTCGCGAAGTTGTACGCCGACTGGGGCGTGATCGTGACGTCGAGGTGCTTCGCGACCTGCTCGGCCAGCTCGGGGTGTGCCCGGCCGGAGAACAGCATCAGGTTCTTCTTCGGGGTCGCCGACATCGCGCTCACCTTGTGCCTCCATGGCCGTTGTTCGCCGGGTCCGCCGCCGCGGCGGCCGTGTCCCGCTCGTCCGGGTCCCGCTCGATGGTGTTCCGCTCTTCTGGGTCCTGCTGGTCCGGGTCATGCTGGTCACTGATACTCCGCGCGGCCGCCTGCGCGGCCGGGGTGCCGGGCCGGTTCTTCTCGACCCAGCCCTCGATGATCCGCTGTGACCCCGCGGACACGGCCAACGCCCCCGGCGGTACGTCGGTGCGGAGCACGGTTCCCGCGCCCGTGTAGGCGCCGTCGCCGACCCGGACAGGCGCGATGAACATCGTGTCCGAGCCGGTCTTGACGTGGGAACCGATGACCGTGCGCTGCTTGCGCACCCCGTCGTAGTTGACGAAGACCGACGACGCGCCGATGTTGCTGTACTCACCGATCGTGGCGTCGCCCACGTACGTGAGGTGCGGGACCTTCGTGCCGGCGCCGATGTCGGCGTTCTTCACCTCGACGAACGTGCCGATCTTGCCGTGCTCGCCGAGGCGGGTGCCGGGCCTCAGGTAGGCGAACGGGCCGACCGAGGCACCGACCCCGACCACGGAGTCGCTGCCGTGGGTGCGCACGACGGTGGCACCGGCACCGATCTCGCAGGCGGTGAGTGTGGTGTCCGGACCGATCCGGGCGCCGCGCGCGACCGTCGTGACCCCGTGCAGCTGGGTGCCGGGGTGCAGCACGACGTCGGGTTCGAGGCGTACCTGGACGTCCACCCAGGTCGTGGCCGGATCGACGACCGTGACGCCCGCCAGCATCCATTCCCGCAGGAGCCTGCGGTTGAGCTCCGCCGCGACGTCCGCGAGCTGTACGCGGTCGTTGACGCCGCAGACCTGCCAGGAGTCGTCGCACCGCACGTCGTGCACCGCGGCGCCGTCGCGGCGGGCGATCTCGACCAGGTCGGTGAGGTACAGCTCGCCCTGGCTGTTTCCGGCGCGCAGCCGCCCGAGCGCCGCGGCGAGGAACGCGCCGTCGAAGGCGTAGACGCCGGAGTTGACCTCGCGCACCGCCCGTTGCTCGGGTGAGGCGTCGGCCTCCTCGACGATGCGCACGACCGCGCCGGCGGAGTCGCGCAGCACCCGGCCGTACCCCGCGGGTGTGTCGAGCTCCGTGGTGAGCAGGGTCAGCGCCGCGCCCGCGTGCCCGCTGAGCAGGGCGCGAAGCGTGTCGGACCGCAGCAGGGGCACGTCGCCGTAGGTGACCAGCACCGGCCCGGTGAGCCCGTCGGGCAGCGCGTCGAGCCCGCAGCGCACCGCGTGTCCGGTACCCAGCCGCTGCTGCTGCACCGTCGTCGACACGGGACGGGCGAGTTCCTCGGCGAGGGCGACGACGGACTCGACCACCTGCTCACGGCCGTGCCCGACGACGACGACGAGGTGCTCCGGAGACAGCTCGGCGACGGCGTGCACGGCGTGCCCGAGCAGAGTGCGACCCCCGACGGGATGCAGGACCTTCGGCACGGCCGAGCGCATCCGCGTACCGGCCCCGGCGGCCAGCACGATCGCGGAGACAGCTGGGTCGGGCGCGGGAGGGCCGGACGCGGAGAGGTCGGACCGTCCGGTCACGTCCTGGCCTGGCCCGTGACGGTCGGGCATGCCCACTCCCTGGTTCGACGGCGCGCTGGGACGCGGGAAGCGTACGGGGTCCGGCGGCCGCCGTGCCCGCGACGGGTGTTCCCCCGTAACCGTCCGGGGGGCGGCTCGTTGACCCGGCCGAGCCACTCCGGGTGTCCGTTCGGCCGTCGGTGGCGACAGATCCGCGGGTGGACAGGACCTCGGCATGGGCACGCACAGCACGCCGTCACGACCCCGGATGCGCTCGGCGTCCGCCGCCGGACTGATCGGTCCCGCCATCCTTGCGTCGACGGGTGTCGCGCAGGCCCAGGTGCCGCCCGCCGCTCCGGCACCCGCGACGGGCCCCCGGCCGGTCGCCGGTACGCCCTACACCGCCGCCGCGCGGGCGTGTGTCGACCTCGACGCCCGGCAGGCCTGGCTGATCGACGCCGGGCGGGTCGTCCGCGGCCCGCTGCCGATCAGCTCCGGTGGCCCGGGCCACGAGACCGCCCCTTTCACGACTTCCTCGCGGTCGACGACACGGTGCAGGTGCGCTGACCCCGCCGCATGGGGTCGGCCGCTCGTCGTCGCTCACCTACCGGTCGCCTCTTCGTATGTCATGCGTCGAATGCCCGTGGCGACGGTCAGGTTGTCGTCGACGACGAACCGTTGTGACACGCCTGGAGGCTTCATGCCCACCCGCACCGCCCGCACCGCCTGGAACGGCACCCTCGAGCAGGGCTCCGGCCAGGTCGAGCTCTCGAGCAGCAAGGTCGGAACCTACGAGGTCAGCTTCCCGAAGCGGGCTGCGGACGAGGCCGGCGGTACCACCAGCCCCGAGGAGCTCATCGCCGCCGCGCACTCCTCCTGCTACGCCATGCAGCTCTCGGCGCTCATCGCCGAAGCCGGGGGCACCCCGCAGTCCCTCGACGTGAAGGCTGATGTCACGCTCGGCCCGGACCCGAAGGGTGGCTTCGCCATCACCGGCATCGCGCTCACGGTCCGCGGCGAGGTCGAGGGTCTCGACGCCGCCGGTTTCGAGAAGGCCGCTCAGGCGGCGAAGGACGGTTGCCCCGTCAGCAAGGCGCTGACCGGCACCACGATCACGCTGGACGCCGGCCTCGAGTGAGGTCGACCCATCGATGGCACAGGCGATGGAGCACAGTAGACGCAGCGCAGTAGATGAGCGCAGTAGATGGAGCACGGCCGCCGAAGCAGAGTCGCTGAGGCGGAGTCGGACGAGAACAGGGGAACGACATGACGTGCACGGGTAACGGGCGACCGCCCGCACCGCCGCAGCCGCGACCGAACGGTCGCTGAACGAACCCGGCGCCGCGCGCACCCGCGCGGCCCCCGGAGACCCCGCCGGGGCGGGTCCGCGACCGCGGACC
>JAJAZD010000086.1 GCA_026785945.1 Pseudonocardia sp.
CCACCGCCCACCGCCCGCCGACCGACGCCGGTCCGGTGCGGCTCGGCATGGCGGGACGCCCCGCCCGTAGCTGCGCGTACCGGCCGCGTGAGGGCGTGCGCCGGGTCCGGTGTGCGGCACCGCCGCGCGAGCCCGGCGAGCGTGCGCCACCGAGCCGGGCGCGCAGCGGCCCGAGGGTGTCGTTGCTGAGCAGCCCCGCCCACACGAGGTCCCATATCGCGGTGACGACGGCGTCGTCGGCCGGGGCCGCCTCGCCACCGTCGACCACGGTGCGGCCTGCACGGTCGGCGAGCTCCCGGAAGAACAGCGCACCGCCGCCCACCGGTGGGGCCTCCAGGTCGGGCCGGCCCAGGGCGGCCAGCAGCGCCCGGTGCAGCGGTGTCTCGGCCACGTCCGGCTCGGGTTCGGGCAGCAGCAGGTCGGCGACGTCGGTGGGGGCCAGCGCCAGCCAGCCGTCGCCTCCCGCGAGGGTGCCGCAGCCCGTCCACGTGACCTCGCCCGCCGCGGTCAGCTCATCGAGCAGCGCAGGGGTGTAACCGGGGAGCCGGGCCGGGAGGATCAGCGACTCCAGGGCACTGGCCGGCAATGGTGCCCCGGCGAGCTGCTCGACCACGCCGAGCACGTCCTCGGCGCCGGGTGCACGGCGCATCCGGCCGCGTCGCCCGCCCTCGGCGCCGGTCTGCACGCCCTGCCAGGCCGGCAG
Organism: Pseudonocardia sp.; assembly: GCA_026785945.1. Taxonomy (GTDB): domain Bacteria; phylum Actinomycetota; class Actinomycetes; order Mycobacteriales; family Pseudonocardiaceae; genus Pseudonocardia. Next base: position 704 of record JAJAZD010000086.1, read on the forward strand.
GAACCGGCCCAGTGCCCGCTGCTCGACGGGCTCGACCTCCGCCCGCAGCCGGGCCAGCGACGCCCGCCGCAGCCGCCTCAGCACCTCGGCGTCGCAGTACTCGATCCCCTCCGACGCCGGGCGGAGCTCGCCGCGGACCAGCCGGCCCGACCCCACCAGCCGGTCGAGCACGCCCGCCACCACCGCGACCCCCAACCCGAACCGGGACGCGCACTCAGCCGGTGGGAACGGCCCGTGGGTGCGGGAGTAGCGCAGCACGAGGTCGCCCAGCGGGTCGGCCACCGGTTCGGTGAACGTCTCCGGCACCCCGACGGGGAGTGCGGCACCGAGCGCGTCGCGCACGCGGCCCGCGTCCTCGATGGCGAGCCAGCGCTCCTCACCCGCGATCCGTACCCGGATGGCCCGGCGCGTCGACTGCAGGCCGGCGAGCCACTCCTCCTGCACGCCGCGCGCCGCCGCCTCGGTCGTGGTCATGTCACCGAGGAAGCGCAGCAGGTCCGCCGCGCCCTCGGCGTCGCGGGCGTGCCTGTCCTGCGCGAGCCGCTGCAGCGACGCCTCGACCTCGGCCAGCACCTCCGGGTCGAGCAACTCCCGGATCGCCTCGGAGCCCAGCAGCTCGGCGAGCAGCGTCGAGTCCAATGACAACGCCGCGGCCCGGCGTTCGGCCAGCGGGGCGTCGGACTCGTAGAGGAACATCCCGATGTAGCCGAACAGCAGGCTCCGCGCGAACGGCGACGGCGCGGGCGTCGCCACCTCCACCACCTGCACCTTGCGCGAGGCGACGTCGGCCATCAGCTCACGCAGCCCGGGCAGGTCGTAGACGTCCTGCACGCACTCGCGCATCGCTTCCAGGGTCACCGGGAACTGCTCGTATCGACCTGCCACGACCAGGAGCTGCGCGGACTTCTGACGCTGCTGCCACAGGGGGCTGCGCCGCTTGGGATCGCGGCGGGGGAGCAGCAGTGAGCGGGCGGCGCACTCCCGGAAGCGCGACGCGTACAGCGACGAGCCGCCGAGCTCGGCGACGACGATCTGCTCGACCTCCCCGGGATCGAGCAGTACGTCCTCCGCCGTGGGGACGACCTCCGTGCCCGAGTCGTCGACCGCGTCGGGCAGCCGCAGGACGATGCCGTCGTCTGCCGACGCCGCGTGGACCTCCACCCCCCGCCGCTCCCGCATCCGTGCGGCGATGGCGAGCCCCCACGGGCCGTTGACCTGCGCCCCGAACGGCGAGTGGACCACGAGCCGCCAGTCTCCGAGCTCGTCGCGGAAGCGCTCCACCAGGATCGTACGGTCGCTGGGGACGTGGCGGGTGGCGTCCCGCTGCTCGTGCAGGTAGGAGAGCAGGTTGTCGGTGGCCCACGCGTCGAGCCCGGCCGCCGCGGCCCGTTCGCGCGCGGGCTCGTCGGCCAGTGCCGACATCTCCCGGACGAACGCGCCGACCGCGCGCCCCAGCTCCAGCGGACGCCCGATCGACTCGCCCTTCCAGAACGGCATCCGCGCGGGCACTCCCGGCGCCGGGGTGACGATCACGCGGTCGTGGGTGATGTCCTCGACCCGCCAGCTCGACGTGCCGAGCAGGAACGTGTCGCCCACGCGCGACTCGTAGACCATTTCCTCGTCGAGCTCACCGACCCGCGATCCCGCGCCGTCGGCCCCGCCGGGTGTCATGACCGTGAACAGGCCGCGGTCGGGGATCGTCCCCCCCGAGGTCACCGCGAGCCGTTGCGCACCGGGGCGTCCCTGCAGCTGGTCGGTGACGCGGTCCCACGTGATGCGGGCCCGCAGCTCCCCGAACTCCTCGGACGGGTAGCGGCCCGCGAGCATGTCGAGCACGGAGTGCAGCGCCGAGTCGGGCAGCGCCGCGAACGGCGCGGCCCGGCGGACGACGCGCGCGAGGTCGTCGAGCTGCCACGGTTCCATCGCGACCATCGCGACGATCTGCTGCGCGAGCACGTCGAGGGGGTTGCGGGGGTAGCGCATCGACTCGATCGCGCCCGCCGTCATCCGCTCGGCGACCACCGCGCACGAGACCAGGTCGCCCCGGTACTTGGGGAAGACGACGCCCTTGGAGACCGCACCCACCTGGTGACCGGCGCGGCCGACGCGCTGCAGCCCGGACGCCACGCTCGGCGGCGCCTCCACCTGCACGACGAGGTCGACCGCGCCCATGTCGATGCCCAGCTCCAGGCTGGAGGTGGCCACCACGCAGGGCAGCACACCGGCCTTGAGCTCCTCCTCCACGATGGTGCGCTGCTCGCGCGACATCGACCCGTGGTGGGCCTTGGCGACCGTGGGCGCCGCGCCGTTGCCCCTGCCGGACTGGCCGATGGCCTCCGCCGGGAACGCGACGTCGTCGGGCGTTGCGCCTGCGCTCCGCTCGTCCAGCTCGACCGCCTGCTCCACCTCCTCCGCGGCGAGCTCGTTGAGCCGGGCGGTGAGCCGCTCGGCGAGCCGCCGGGAGTTGGAGAACACGATCGTGGAACGGTGCTCGCGCACCAGCTCCAGCAGCCGCCGCTCCACCGCGGGCCAGATCGACGGCCGCCGCGCCGTGCCGGCCGCCGACCCGATCACCTCCTCGTCGGAGCTGCCCGGCGCGGGCCGCTCGTCGAGCGCGGACAGATCGGGCACGGGCACCTCGACCGTGACCTCGATCGTCTTCGGTGTCCTCGGCGCCACCACCTCGACCGGACGCGCGCCTGCGAGGAACGTCGACACCTCGTCGAGCGGGCGCACCGTCGCGGAGAGCCCGATCCGCTGCGCGGGGGAGTCGAGCAGCTCGTCGAGGCGTTCCAGCGAGAGCGCCAGGTGCGCTCCGCGCTTCGTGCCCGCCACGGCGTGCACCTCGTCGAGGATGACGGTCTGCACCCCGCGCAACGACTCCCGCGCAGCCGAGGTGAGCAGGAGGAACAGCGACTCCGGCGTGGTGACGAGCACGTCGGGCGGCGTGCGGGCGAACAGGCGCCGCTCGTCGGCCGGGGTGTCACCGGTGCGCTGGCCCACGGTGATGTCGGGGACCGGCAACCCGAGCCGCTGCGCGGCCTGCCGGATGCCCGCGAGCGGGGAGCGGAGGTTGCGCTGGACGTCGACGGCCAGCGCCGTGCGCGGTGAGATGTAGAGGACCCGGCAGCGGTGTCTCGGATCCTCCGGCGGAGGATCCGCGGCGAGCCGGTCGAGCGCCCACAGGAACGCCGCGAGCGTCTTGCCCGAGCCCGTGGGGGCCACCACCAGCGCGTGCCGGCCCGCCTGAGCCGCGGACCACGCCCCGTCCTGCGCAGGGGTGGGTGAGGCGAACGCACCCCGGAACCAGTCCCGGGTGGCCGGGGAGAAGCCGTCGAGTGCGCTCACGGGATCCATCATGCGCCCCACCCCCGACAGTTTCTCCTCGCTCAGCGGGGCGCCGCGACCTCCCGGGTGAGATCGGCGAGGATCCGATCGGCTCCGCTCCCGGGACGCCAGGTGCACGCGAACCCGACCGCCGCCACCGATCCGCCGGCCAGGACGTCCCGGACCGCCGCGGTGAACGCGGGCAGGCGTGGGCCGCCGGGAGCCGGGAACAACAGGCCGGGCACATCCTGGGGTCCACGACGTCGAGGTCCAGGTGCAGGTAGACGGGCCGGTCGGGTACCGGCACCCGATCGACCGGACACCGCGCTACGACCGACGCCGCCTGGAACGGCTCCTCCGCGGGGTCGAGGTCCCGCGCGTCGACGAGCACGACGTCCTCCTCCGCGACGGCACGCAGTCCCAGCAGATCGGCCACCGTGCGGTCGGCGCCTCTGACGAGCTGACGCACGGCCATCCCGCCCAGGTACCCGGTGAGGTCGGGGACGACCGGCCATCGCGCAGCGGCTCGTCGAGATGGAACGGCCCGGCGATGACGGTCATGCCCGCGATCGTCGCAGTGAACCCGACCTGGGTCACCGGGGTCTGCGCCCCGACGTCACCGCCTGCGGTTCTGCCACCACCAGCGCAGCAGCAGCGTCAGCGACGCCACCAGACCGAACAGCACCACCAGCTGCCCGAGCGGCGAGGACAGGCCGGTCGGGTCGACCTGGCCGAAGGTGGACGTCACGGACCCGACGCTACCCACCGGGGCTGTGCCGTGCCGAACGCCGGCGGTGGTGCCGGCCAGTGCAGCGGGCGGCCGTCGACGGTGCCCGGCGGGGACGCGAGCGTGAGCAGGCTGTCGACCTGCTCCAGGTAGGGCGCCGGGTCGACGTCGGGCGGGTCGGCCGCATCGACACCGGAACGCGGGAGCGACTGCAACCAGGCCGCCGTCGCGGCCAGGGAGAACCGCACGTGGTGGGTGCCTCCCTCGCGGCGCTGCCGGTCGAGCGCCAGCAACGTGCATGCGGCGGCCAGGTAACCGGTGGCGTGGTCGAGCACCTGGGCGGGGAGCGATCCGGGCCGTTCGGCGTCTCCCTCGGCGACTGCGATACCGCACGCCGCCTGCACGAGGCTGTCGAACCCGCGCCGGCCCGCCCACGGCCCGTGGTGCCCCCACGCCGAGAGCGTCACGACCACCAGCCCCGGGTGCCGCTGCGCCAGCTCCTCCGGGGCCAGACCGAACCGGTCGAGCGCGCCCGGCCGGTAGCCGGTGACGACCACGTCGGCGCCGCTGAGGAGTTCGTCCAGCTCCGCGAGATGGGTGCGCAGGTCGAGCAGTGCGCTGCGCTTGCCCGCCCCGGTGTCCCAGGCCTGCAGTGGGATCTCCGGACGGTCCGGCGCGTCGAGCCGCAGCACGTCGGCGCCGTGGGCGGCCAGGGTGCGGGTGGCCACCGGTCCGGCGATCACCCGCGTCAGGTCCAGCACGCGGGCCCTGCGCGTCTGCCTGGCCGCGGCGGGTCCGATCTCGCCGTGCTCGACCAGCGGGGGCGGTGGGCCCGTCGCCGCGCGCCACGTGCGTTCGGTACGGACCGCGGCACCCACCCCGCCCGCCTCGTGCAGAGCCGTCTCCAGCTCGACGGCGCCGCGGGTGGCGATCGCGTCCGGCACCTCTTGCTCTGCGCACCCCAACGCGTGCAGCACCGCGGCCCGATGCCAGGGGTAGTTGGCGTGCAGTCGCAGCCAGCCGTCGGCGGTGCGGTGGAACGCGGAGAGGGGATCGAACGGGCTGCCGGCCGGACGACCGTCGCGGCGCAGACACCGCTCGCTGCGCAGCGCCACGGCGAGACCGCGGGTGTCGAGGCCGATCTGTGCGCCCGTGCCGAGGGTGGCGGCCAGCAGGCTCGCCCCGACGGCCGCGACGCCGACACCCGTGACAGGGAACACGGACCGCAGCGTGGCCGGCGGACCGGACACGCTCAGCCTCCGCAGCTCCCGCGGGTGGCCGCCGAGCGCGTCCCAGACAGCCGGGAGCGGATCGCTCATGGATCCAGCCTGGCACTACCGTGGCCGGCGTGCGACTGACCCGGTTCCGTGAGCTGATGGATGACGAGTTCGGCGCCGCGCGGGCCGCCTCGGTGTCCCGCGACCACGTGTTGGTCCGGCTCGGTGGGCGGACGGTGGAGCAGGCGCTCGACCACGGCTTCGACGCACGCGACGTGTGGTTCGCCGTGTGCGACGCCTACGACGTGCCGCCCGGCCGCCGTTGAGCGGTGCACGCAGCCGGGCGGGGGAGCGCAGCCGTCCGGCGTGTCGGGGTAGGCGATCGAACAAGTGTTCGCTAGGATTCCGTCCACATCACGGTGCAGCTGTCCACAGTTCGCCACCGTGTCCGCAGATTGTCGGTGGCGCCCCCTACCGTCGACGCCAGACCGATCGACAAGTCCCGAGCACCCTGAGGTGGAGACCGGCGATGACCGCACCTGACCGCGAGAAGGCGCTGACACTCGCCCTCGCCCAGATCGAGAAGAACCACGGCAAGGGCTCGGTGATGCGCCTCGGCGATGACACCCGCCCACCGATCGGGGTCATCCCCACCGGGTCCATCGCCCTCGACGTCGCGCTCGGCGTGGGCGGCCTGCCGCGCGGCCGCATCGTGGAGGTGTACGGGCCGGAGAGCAGCGGGAAGACCACCGTGGCGCTCCACGCGGTCGCCAGCGCCCAGTCCCTGGGCGGCATCGCCGCCTTCATCGACGCCGAACACGCGCTCGACCCCGAGTACGCCAAGGCCCTCGGCGTCGACACCGACAACCTGCTCGTCTCCCAGCCCGACACCGGTGAGCAGGCCCTCGAGATCGCCGACATGCTCATCCGCTCCGGCGCGCTCGACATCATCGTCATCGACTCGGTGGCGGCCCTGGTGCCCCGCGCGGAGATCGAGGGCGAGATGGGTGACAGCCACGTCGGTCTGCAGGCCCGCCTGATGAGCCAGGCGCTCCGCAAGATCACCGGTGCGCTCAGCAACTCGGGCACCACGATGATCTTCATCAACCAGTTGCGGGAGAAGATCGGGGTCATGTTCGGCTCCCCGGAAACGACCACCGGCGGCAAGGCGCTCAAGTTCTACGCCTCCGTGCGTCTGGACATCCGCCGTATCGAGACGCTCAAGGACGGCGCCGACTCGGTCGGGAACCGCACCCGCGTCAAGGTCGTGAAGAACAAGGTGGCGCCCCCGTTCAAGCAGGCCGAGTTCGACATCCTCTACGGCGTCGGGATCAGCCGGGAGGGCTCACTCATCGACGTCGGGGTCGAGCAGGGAATCATCCGCAAGGCCGGCGCCTGGTACACCTACGAGGGCGACCAGATGGGCCAGGGCAAGGAGAACGCCCGCAAGTTCCTCCGTGAGAACCCCGACGTCGCGAACGAGGTCGAGAAGCGGATCAAGGAGAAGCTCGGTATCGGCGCTCAGATCAACGCCGAGGCCGCGCCGCTGCCTGCCCCCGTCGACTTCTGAGCGTGGCCGGGGAATCGGCCGACGGCTCCACCACGTCGGAGGGGAGCGCTGAGGTCCGGGTGGTCCGGTTCGGTGCCGATCGCGACGGCCCGACCGCGAGGGCCGGAGCGGCCCGGGTCGCCCGGTTCGACGCGGTCGGCGTGGCCGACCCGGCCGGCGCGGCAGAGTCTCCCGTCGCGGTGTTCGCCGACGCGGACGGTCGTGACACCGCACACCCCGGCGATGTGAGTCCGAGTACAGAGGTGGCTGAGATCGCGGTGGCTGAGATCGAGGCGGCCGAGATCGGTGGTTTCGCCGGGGAGGGGTCGAACGGTCCGGCACCGGTGGCCGAGTTCGACATCGCCGTGACGGAGCAGCCGGTCCCCCGCACCGCCCGACTGGACGGCCTGGTCACGAGGGGGCAGGCGCGAACGAGGAAGGCGCCTTCCCGGAGAACAGGGCCGGACGAGGACGGCGGGTCGTCGGAGAACCGGCCCGGCCGCCGGGCGGGGCGCCGTGGTGAGCCCGGCGGTGCCCCGCCGCTCAGCGGGGTCGCAGATCCGCCCGGGCGTCGACGCCGGCGACCAGGGGAGCCCGTCGAGCTCGATCCGGACGCCGACCCGGTCGTGGTGGCCCGCGAGATCTGCCTGCGGCTGCTCAGCGACCGGGCCCGCACCCGTCAGGAGCTCGCTCAGACGTTGGGGCGCAAGGGCGTACCCGACGAGGCGGCGCTCACGGTACTGGAGCGGTTCGACGAGGTCGGGCTCATCGACGACGCCGCGTTCGCCGGCCAGTGGGTCCGGGCCCGCCACACCCACCGTGGGCTGGCGCGGCGGGCGATCGCCCAGGAGTTGCGGCGCAAGGGCGTCGCCGACGAGGTGGCGGGTGACGCGCTCGCCGAGGTCGACCTCGAGTCCGAGGAGCGGCGGGCGCGCGAGCTCGTCGACCGGAAGCTGCGCACGATGCCCGCCAGCACCCCGGACGAGAGAGTCGTGGCCGGCCGGCGGCTGGTGGGCATGCTCGCCCGCAAGGGCTACGGAGGGGGCATGGTGTATCGCGTGGTCCGCGAGGCACTGACCGACCACGGAGCCGACACCGACGAGCTGGGTGCCGAACCCGTCGACGACTGAGTGTCCGCCTCCCGGGCCGCCGGCACTACCGCTTCTGACGGCGGCTGCCCCCGTGCCAGTCCTGCACCACACCCTCCTCGCGCTCGCTCACGCCCAGGGCGCGCAGCTGGGGCAGCTCGCGGAGGCTGCGCTTCAGCTCGGCGAAACCGGGGGAAGCGGGCCAGGGCGACGACGTGGTCCCACAGGTCCACGGCCTGGTCGTCGCCGGGCAGGCGGCTGATCACCGGGCCCAAGAACGCGACTCCACCCGGCGGTTCGAGGTGCAGGATCGGCCGTCCGTGCTCGACGCGGGTGCGCGCCGCAACCCGGGGCAGCCGCAGCCCCGCGGTGTGACCGGCCTGGTACCCCGACGGGAAGTGCGCGGCGTAGTCGATGTGGGAGTTGAGCAGGCGCAGCGAGATGAACTGCCGGTCCACGGTGTGGTCGCGAAGGGCCCGCACCGTGCGCACCCACTCGCTGGTCATCCACGCGAACGGGCAGACGGATCGAAGTAGAAGTGGATGTCGGCGTCGGCCACGCCCCGAGGCTAATCCGCGTCCGGGCGCCTCAGCACCTGGACGTCGCCGGGAAAGCCACCCGCGGCCGACAGGTCGGCGAGGAACGACAGCAGGGTGTCGCAGAACGCCTGTACGGCGTGGGTCGGGGTGAGGTCGGCCCGCCGGGCGAGGGCAACGGTCCGGTAGAGCGCCGGGGTGAGCACGGTCCGGCGCAGGCGGGGACGCCCGGCGAACACCAGGTCCGGCACCACCGCCACCCCGGTACCGGCTTCGACGAGCCGCAGCACCGCATCCATCTCCCCGCCCTGCACGGCGAACCGCGGTGTCACCCCGGCGTCGGCGAACGCCTTGAGGGTCGTCTCCCGCACGTCGTAACCCACCCGCGGCACGACCAGACGCCGCCGGGCCAGCTCGCGCATCCCCATCGCGCCCGACGAGGCCCGGCCGGACGTGGGCGAGGCGACCGAGAGCCGTTCGCGCAGGATCGGTGTCGTGTGCAGGGCCGGATCGATCCCGGACGCCGGCACGATGACCAGCGCGATGTCGAGCTCGCCGCGAGCCAGCGAGCGCACGAGGAGTTGCGAACCGCTCTCGATGAGCTCCAGCGCGATGTCGGGGTGTTGCCCGGAGAACACCCGAAGGACATCGGCCAGCACGCCGATGCACAACGACGGGGTGGCTCCCACGCGGACCCGTCCGCGACGCAGCCCGACGATCTCCGCCACGACGCTGCGCGCGCTCTCGGCGTCGGCAAGCATCCGGCGGGCCAGCGGCAGGACCGCGCGTCCGGCCGGTGTGAGCACGGGCCCGGACCGGCCGCGATCGACGAGCGTGGCGCCGAGCTCGTCCTCCAACGCCCTGAGCTGCCGCGACAGGGTGGGCTGCGCGACCCCGACGGTGTCGGCGGCGCGAGTGAAGCTGCGCACATCGACCACGGCCACGAAGTACGCGAGCTGCTGTAACGTCACCGACATAGCGTACGTGCATCGGTTCGGCCGATCTGATGCATTGGACGTCCGACATTGTCGAAAGTGATCCTTGGGCATGGTGACTCTCGGAGAGCGCGGGGCCGGTCGCGCCCCCGGCGCCCCCCGCCCGGCGACGCGGCGCCCGGCGAACGGACGGGGTGGGCCCACCTCGGTACAGCTCAAGTTCGTGATGGCGACGAGCGGCGCGATCATGTTGCTCTACCTCGTCGTCCACATGATCGGCAACTTGAAGATCTTCCTCGGCCGGGAGTCGCTCGATGCCTACGCCGAGTGGCTACGGGTCGTGGGGGAGCCCGCGTTGCCGGAGCAGACTGTGCTCTGGGCCGTGCGGGTCGTGCTTCTCGCCGCGGTGCTCGGGCACCTCGTGTCGGCCGTCGTCCTCACGTTGCGCGCGCGCCGGGCCCGCCCGGTGAAGTACTCCCACCGCCCGCCGGTGACGGGCGGCAGCTACGCCGCCCGCACCATGCGGTGGGGTGGAGTGATCATTGCGTTGTTCATCGTCTACCACGTGCTGGACCTGACGACGGGCACGCTCAACCCCAACGGCGTTTCCGGCGCGGTCTACGACAACGTCGTGGCCGACTTCGCGCCGGCGCGGTGGTACGTGACGCTCTTCTACGTCCTGTCGGTCGTGGCCGTCGGGTTCCACGTCAAGCACGGACTGTGGAGCGGCCTGCAGACCTTCGGACGCTCCAGCGCCGCGACCCAGGCGAGGCTCAAGGGGGTCTCAACCGTGGTCGCGGTCGTGTTGGTCGCCGGGTTCGGATCGGTTCCGTTCGCCGTACTGACCGGAGTGGTGGCATGAGCATGTACAGCGATTTCACCATCGGAGACCCGATCGTCGACACGGCCGCGCCGGATGGTCCGATCGAGTCCCGCTGGGAGAACCGGCGCTTCGGCGTCAAGCTGGTGAGCCCGGCGAACAAGCGCAAGATGAAGGTCATCGTGGTCGGCACGGGTCTGGCCGGTGGTTCGGCCGCGGCGAGCCTGGCCGAGCTCGGCTACCAGGTCAGCTCGTTCTGCTACCAGGACAGCCCGCGCCGCGCGCACTCGATCGCCGCGCAGGGCGGGATCAACGCCGCGAAGAACTATCGCAACGACGGCGACAGCATCCACCGGTTGTTCTACGACACGGTCAAGGGTGGTGACTTCCGGTCGCGGGAGTCCAATGTCCACCGGCTCGCCGAGATCAGCGTGGCGATCATCGACCAGTGCGTCGCGCAGGGCGTGCCGTTCGCCCGGGAGTACGGCGGCCTGCTCGACAACCGGTCCTTCGGCGGCGCGCAGGTCTCCCGCACGTTCTACGCCAAGGGCCAGACCGGCCAGCAGCTCCTGCTGGGCGCCTACCAGGCCCTCGAGCGCCAGATCGACGCCGGCGGGGTCACGATGTACTCCCGACACGAGATGCTCGACCTGGTGGTCGTCGACGGCCGCGCGCGCGGCATCGTCGCCCGCGACCTCGTCAGCGGCGAGATCCGCACCCACCTCGCCGACGCCGTCGTGATCGCGTCGGGCGGCTACGGCAACGTGTTCTACCTGTCGACGAACGCCAAGGGTTGCAACGTCACCGCGGGCTGGCGCGCGCATCGCAAGGGCGCTCTGTTCGCGAACCCCTGCTACACACAGATCCACCCGACCTGCATCCCGGTGAGCGGCGACCACCAGTCGAAGCTGACGCTGATGAGCGAGTCGTTGCGCAACGACGGCCGCGTCTGGGTGCCCAAGGAGATCGGCGAGTCGCGGCCGCCGAACGAGATCCCCGAGTCCGACCGCGACTACTTCCTCGAACGGCAGTACCCCGCATTCGGCAACCTCGTGCCGCGGGACATCGCGAGCCGCGCGGCCAAGGCCGTCTGCGACGCCAAGCGCGGCGTCGGGCCGACGGGGTTGGGCGTCTACCTGGACTTCGCGACGTCCATCGAGTGGCTGGGCCGCCCGGCCATCGCGGCGAAGTACGGCAACCTGTTCCAGATCTACGACCGCATCACCGGCGAGGACCCGTACACGGTGCCGATGCGGATCTACCCGGCCGTGCACTACACGATGGGCGGGCTGTGGGTCGACTACGACCTGCAGAGCACCATCCCCGGCATGTTCGTGATCGGTGAGGCGAACTTCTCCGACCACGGCGCCAACCGGCTCGGCGCCTCGGCGCTGATGCAGGGCCTCGCCGACGGATACTTCGTGCTGCCGAACACGATCGGGAACTACCTCGCCGGCGCGAGGCTGAGCCCCGTCGACCCGGGAGCCGACGAGGTCCGCGCCACCGAGGCCGAGGTGAACGGGCGGATCGAGCACCTGCTCTCGATCGACGGGGACCGCACGGTCGACTCCTTCCACCGCGAGCTCGGCCATCTCATGTGGGACTACTGCGGCATGGAACGTACCGAGGAGGGCCTGCGCAAGGCGCTCGACCGGATCCCGGAGCTGCGGCGGGAGTTCTGGAGCAGCGTCAAGGTGCCCGGCACCGGCGCGCAGCTCAACCAGTCGCTGGAGAAGGCCGGGCGCGTGGCCGACTTCCTGGAGCTCGGCGAGCTGATGTGCCTCGACGCCCTGCACCGCACCGAGTCCTGCGGCGGGCACTTCCGGGCCGAGAGCCAGACCGAGGACGGTGAGGCCGCCCGCGACGACGAGAACTTCTCCTACGCCGCGGCGTGGGAGTTCACCGGTCGTGGCGAGGCGCCGGTGCTGCACAAGGAGGACCTGACCTTCACCTACGTGACCCCCAGCCAGCGCTCGTACAAGTGAGAGGAAGCGGCACATGGAGCTCAACCTGCGCATCTGGCGCCAGGCCGGGGCGGCGGACAAGGGCAGGTTGGTCGCCTATCGCGTCGACGACGCCAGCGAGGACATGTCGTTCCTGGAGTTGCTCGACGTCCTCAACGAGAAGCTGATCCTCGACGGCGACGAGCCTGTCGCATTCGACCACGACTGTCGCGAAGGCATCTGCGGGTCGTGCGCCATGGTGATCAACGGGGAGCCGCACGGCCCCCAGAAGGCCACCACGTCGTGCCAGCTGCACCTTCGGCACTTCCGTGACGGCGAGACGATCACGATCGAGCCGTTCCGGGCGGCGGCGTTCCCGGTGATCAAGGACCTGGTCGTGGACCGCGGTGCCTTCGACCGGATCATCGCCTCGGGCGGGTACATCTCCGCGCCCACCGGCGCGGCCCCGGACGCCCATGCGACGCCGGTGCCCAAGGCCCGGTCCGACCGGGCGTTCACCGCGGCAGCCTGCATCGGCTGCGGTGCCTGCGTCGCGGCCTGCCCGAACGGGTCGGCGTCGCTGTTCCTCGGCGCGAAGATCACCCATCTCGGTGAGCTGCCGCAGGGCCAGCCCGAGCGGGCCGACCGGGTCGTCCGCATGGTGGCGACGCACGACGCCGAGGGTTTCGGGGGCTGCACCAACGTCGGCGCGTGCTCGTCGGCGTGCCCCAAGGAGATCCCACTGGACGTGATCTCCCAGCTCAACCGCGACTACCTGGCTGCGACCTCGGGCCGGGGGCCGGCCTGAGACGTCGGCACCCCTGGTTGGCGAGTGTGACCCGTGTCTCGTCAACCGATTTGTGCCCGACCCGTCATCCCCCTCCTGGGATGTGCGTCGTACGCTCCGAGATGAGATCCAGACTCCCGGCCACGAGCATCGCGGTGCCGGACGTCGACCGCATCGCCGCAGGAGACGAGGACCCACTGACGTGTCAGCCGCCCCAGAGATCTCTCATGGCACAGTCGCGTCCGCCGGCCGGGCGCAGATCTCGGCCAGGACGCTCCGCACGGACCGGTGGTGGCTACCGCCACTGCTCACCTTCGCCGGCCTCGCCGCGTGGGTCGCCTACGCCACGGTGCGGGCCTTCATGCAGGAGTGGTACTTCGTCGAGGAGTACAACTACCTGACCCCGTTCTACTCGCCGTGCGTGTCGGTCGGTTGCGAGCCCGAGTCCGCGCACTTCGGACGGTTCCTCCCCGACGTGTGGTGGCTGCCCTACGCGTCGCTGACCCTGCCGTTCCTGCTGCTGTTCCGGCTCACCTGCTACTACTACCGCAAGGCGTACTACCGGGCGTTCTGGCTTTCTCCGCCCGCGTGCGGAGTGGCCGAGCCGCACAAGAAGTACTCGGGCGAGACGCGGTTCCCGCTGCTCGGGCAGAACCTGCACCGCTACTTCTTCTACGCCGCCACGCTCATCTCGGTGATCAACACCTATGACGCCGTACTCGCGTTCGGAAAGGCGGACGGTGGCTTCGGACTCGGACTGGGCAACATCATCCTGGTGGCCAACGTCGTGGCGCTCTGGGCGTACACGATCTCGTGCCATTCGTGTCGCAGCATCGTCGGCGGGCGCATCAACAACTTCTCGAAGCACCCGATGCGCTACAAGTCGTGGCAGTTCGTCTCACGCCTGAACACCAAGCACATGGAGCTGGCCTGGTTGACCCTCGCCACGCTGGCACTGACCGACTTCTACATCATGGCCGTCTCGGCCGGGTGGATCTCCGACCTGCGGATCGTGGGGTGACCTGCTGTGAGTCCTGACATCGAGCGGCCCGGGAACATCGAGCGGCACGACTACGACGTCGTGGTGATCGGCGCCGGCGGCGCCGGGCTGCGCGCCGCTATCGAGGCGCGTGCCCAGGGCAAGCGCACGGCCATCATCTCCAAGTCGCTGTTCGGCAAGGCCCACACGGTCATGGCCGAGGGCGGCTGCGCGGCGGCCATGGGCAACGTCAACAGCAACGACAGCTGGATGGTCCACTACCGCGACACCATGCGCGGCGGGAAGTTCCTCAACAACTGGCGGATGGCCGAGCTTCACGCCAGGGAGGCGCCCGACCGCGTCTGGGAGCTGGAGACCTACGGCGCGCTGTTCGACCGCACACCCGACGGCCGGATCAGCCAGCGCAACTTCGGCGGGCACACCTACCCGCGCCTGGCCCACGTCGGCGACCGCACCGGTCTGGAACTGATCCGCACCCTGCAGCAGAAGATCGTGTCGCTGCAGCAGGAGGACTACCGCGAGACCGGCGACTACGATTCCAACATCCGAGTCTTCCACGAGTGCACGATCACCGACCTGTTCGTGTCGGAGGGGCGGGTCGCGGGCGCCTTCGCGTACTACCGCGGGACCGGCGACTTCGTCCGGTTCGACGCCCCCGCCGTCGTCCTGGCCACGGGCGGGGTCGGCAAGAGCTACCAGGTGACGAGCAACTCCTGGGAGTACACCGGCGACGGGCACGCGCTCGCCCTGCGTGCGGGCGCCACGCTCATCAACATGGAGTTCCTGCAGTTCCACCCGACGGGCATGGTCTGGCCGCCGTCGGTGAAGGGCATCCTGGTCACCGAGTCGGTGCGCGGTGACGGCGGCGTCCTGCGCAACTCCGAGGGCAAGCGCTTCATGTTCGACTACATCCCCGACGTGTTCAAGGAGCAGTACGCCACCTCCGAGGAGGAGGGCGACCGCTGGTACGCCGACCAGGAGAACAACCGCCGCCCCCCGGAGCTGCTCCCGCGTGACGAGGTCGCGCGCGCGATCAACTCCGAGGTCAAGGCCGGTCGCGGGTCGCCGCACGGCGGGGTGTTCCTCGACATCGCCTCGCGGCTCAAACCGGACGAGATCCAGAAGCGGCTCCCGTCGATGTACCACCAGTTCAAGGAGCTGGCCGACGTCGACATCACCCAGGAGGCGATGGAGGTCGGGCCGACCTGCCACTACGTCATGGGCGGCGTCGAGGTCGACCCCGACACCGCGATGTCGAAGGTGCCCGGCCTGTTCTCGGCGGGCGAGTGCTCCGGTGGGATGCACGGCTCCAACCGGCTCGGTGGCAACTCCCTGTCGGACCTGCTGGTGTTCGGCCGTCGGGCCGGCGCCGGCGCAGCCGCCTACGTGGACGGCCTCGGTGGCGTGCGCGCCGCGGTGGCGATCGACGACGTCACCGAGGCACAGAAGCGCGCCCTGCTGCCGTTCTCGTCGGCGACCGAGGGCGGGGAGAACCCGTTCGTCGTCCACCTGGAACTGCAGAAGACGATGAACGATCTCGTCGGCATCATCCGCAAGGCCGACGAGATGGAGCTGGCGCTCAAGGCGCTGCAGGACATCGCCGTCCGCGCCCGCACGGTCAGTGTCGCGGGGCGCCGCGAGTTCAACCCCGGCTGGCACCTCGCGCTCGACCTCCGCAACATGCTGCTGGTCTCGCTGTGCGTGGCCAAGGCGGCGCTGGAACGGCGGGAGAGCCGCGGCGGGCACACCCGCGACGACTATCCGGTCATGGACTCGGACTGGCGGCACGTGCTGCTCGTGCTCTCGGCGCTCGGCGAGGACAACGTGAACCTGGTGCGCCAGGAACAGCTCCCGATGCGACCCGAGCTGTTCGACCTGTTCGAGCTGGACGAGCTGAAGAACTACTACACCGGTGAGGAACTGGGCGGTCACCGCGCCGACGCATCGGGGTCCGACAAGGGGGACAAGCTGTGAGCTACGACGCCCGATTCCGCGTCTGGCGCGGCGACGACGAGAAGGGCGAGCTCGTCGACTATCCGGTGGAGGTCAACGAGGGCGAGGTGGTCCTCGACATCATCCACCGGCTGCAGCAGACCCAGGCGCAGGATCTCGCGGTCCGCTGGAACTGCAAGGCCGGCAAATGCGGCTCCTGCTCCGCCGAGATCAACGGCCGGCCGCGGCTGATGTGCATGACGCGCATGTCCACGTTCACCGAGACCGAGACGATCACCGTGACGCCCTTGCGGACGTTCCCGGTGATCCGGGACCTCGTCACCGACGTGTCGTTCAACTACACGAAGGCCCGCGAGATCCCGAGCTTTGCGCCGCCGCCGGACCTGGCGCCGGGTGACTACCGGATGGCGCAGGTCGACGTGGAGCGGAGCCAGGAGTTCCGCAAGTGCATCGAGTGCTTCCTGTGCCAGGACATCTGTCACGTCGTGCGAGACCACGAGGAGAACAAGGAGAGCTTCGCGGGCCCGCGCTACCTGATGCGGATCGCCGAGCTGGACATGCACCCCCTCGACGTCGCCGACCGGCAGAAGGAGGCGCAGGAGGAGCACGGCCTGGGCATGTGCAACATCACCAAATGCTGCACCGAGGTCTGCCCCGAGCACATCAAGATAACCGACAACGCGCTGATCCCGCTCAAGGAGCGTGTGGTGGACCGCAAGTACGACCCGCTGGTCTGGCTGGGCAGCAAGATCTTCAAGCGCCCCGGCGCGTAGCCCGCCTACCTGAACCGGAGGTGGGGGGCTAGCGGCCCAGCGAGCGGCGGATCTCGTCCAGCTTGGACTTCGCCGCTTTGTCGCGTTCCGCTTCCTGCTCGTCCAGGGAGCGGGACTCGGGTGTGTCCGCCGCCAGCTCCGTGGTGCCCAGCGAGGTGGCGAAGCGGCCCTCGATCCGCGCTCGGACGTAGTCGAACCCGGGGACGCCACGCTCGTCGTAGTCCGGGGCCGGAGGGATCGGGGTGGGGCCTGCTCCGGCCGCGGTGTCGGGCACCGGGTCGGGCACGATCTCGGCGTCCATCGGCTCCGGGGTGGGGGATGAATCGGGCATCGCTGGCCTCTCCTCTCGGCGGGCACCTCGTCGTCGCCCACAGTACGTGCACCATCACCCGAATGGATCACCACATGGCCCTCCGGGTCGCGTGACGGCGCGACGGCCGGCTCGTTGAACGGGAGCGGGACGGCGGCGACGTCATCCCACTCGTGTTCACGTGGAGGATGACGGTGGCCGCCGCTCCGGCGCAGCAGAGGTCCACCCAGGTCTCGCGGATCGCGCCCTCGGGCGCGCCGATGGACCTGACGGTTCCCGCCGCGTTCGGCGTGCCCCGCTGGTACGGCAACACCCGGTTCTCCGGGCCGCGGATGGCGCGCCGGTTCTTCCTCGCCCCGGCGGGCGAGCACCCGGGCGATACCGGCGAACCTGCTCCCCGGCGCGCGGGAGCAGCGCCGGGGAGATGCGGGGCTTCGACGCCGTCGTCTACGAGGCGGGTGACCGTTCGGACTCCGCGCTCGCCCTGACCGGCCCGCACCACGAGGCCACGACGTGGTTCGGCGGCCGCGCACCCGACGCGGCGGGGATCGGCGCGCTGCTCGGGACGTTCCGGTTCACCGACTCGGCGCGCGGCGCGTCGCTGGTGCCGACCTCGGACCTGCTCGTGACGCAGACCGACACCGCCATGATCGGCCGCAGCGACAGCCAGATGCTGATGGTGCGCCGCGCGGCGGACATGCTGCCCACGCTGTCGGAGTGGGCGGGCTACGCGATGCCGGGCGGGGAGCGGTGGCGGGCCGGGCGTGTGCTGGGCGACCGGCGCGCCGCCCATGGTGCTGGTCGCAGCCGTTCTCGCCATACCGGTCCCGGCGTCGTTCGCCCTGGCCGCGGGCTTCGCCTCCGGGCGCCTGGCGATGCCGCTGCCGTCCAACGCCTGGAGCTCCGACGGCGCCTGGACGGAGCTGTGGTCGCGTTCGGAGCGCGTCGTGCGGCCCCTGCTGGCCCTCACCTGCACAGGAGCTCTCACGGCTGCGATCCTGACGGCGTGAAGACCGCCGAGGTCGTCGTCGTGTACGACGTCTCCTGCCCGAACTGCTCGGCGATCGCCCGCGAGCTGCCCGACCTGCTGCGGGTGCCCGTCAAGGTCCGTTCCTGCCGCGACCCGCAGCTGGCGCTCACCTACCCCACGCTGCTCCCGTCGGTCCGTGCGTGTGCCACCCCGGCGCTGGGCACGGTGTGTGGGGACGGCACTGTGCGCTGGTGGCCCGGGCTGACCGGTGCGATCGGGGTGCTGGCCGTGGTCCGCCCGCGTGGCCTCGGCGACGCCGTCAGGCTGCTCTGGACGGCGTTGCGCACCACCCGGCGGTGAGGACCTCCCGGCCGGGAGCTGCGAGGCCCGAGCAGGATCAGCACGACGGCCGTGCCGCGGACGCCATCGCTGTGCTCGTCACGACGTCGAGCCCGGGTCGGCCGCCGAGGGCCACCCGATGCTGTCGCGCCCGGCGGATCCGGCCGACCGGCCGGAGACAGCGGGACGTCGCCCGGACTAGCGTGGGTGCACGTGACGTCCACCCCGTTCGGTTCCTGGCCCACCCCGCTGTGCTCCGAGGTCGTCGTCGCCGCCGCGGTGCGGCTCTCCGAGGTCCACGTCGACGGCGCGGACGTCGTGTGGTCCGAGGGCAGGCCGCAGGAGGGCGGCCGCACGCAGCTCGTCCGCCGTGCCCCGGACGGGACGACCACCGAACTGCTCCCCGACGGCATGGATGCCCGCACCGCCGTGCACGAGTACGGCGGGGCGGCATGGTGGGTGCGCGACGGCGTCACCTGGTTCGCGAACTGGGCCGACCAGCGGCTCTACCGGCTCGTCCCGGGCGGCGCCCCGGAGCCGCTCACCCCCGAACCCGCCGCGCGCCGGGCGGATCGGTTCGCCGACGGCGACCTCGCCCCCGACGGCGCCACGATCGTCTGCGTCCGGGAGCACCACGCCGGACCCGCGGCCACCGACGTGCACAACGAGATCGTCCGTGTCGACGCACGTGCGCCCGGCCGGCCGCAGGTGCTGGTCACGGGCCCGGACTTCGTTGCCGCACCCCGCCTGAGCCCCGACGGCACGACGCTGGCGTGGATCCGCTGGAACCATCCGTCCATGCCGTGGGACTCCACCGAGCTGGTGGTCCGCGACCTGGCCACCGGGGAGGAGACGGTCGTCGCGGGCGGACCGGGTGAGTCGGTGACCGAGCCTCGCTGGCAGCCCGACGGGTCGCTGTGGTTCATCAGCGACCGCACCGACTGGTGGAACCTCTACCGCTTCACCCCGGGCGCCGACATCGAGCAGGTGGTGCGGACCGACGCCGAGATCGCCGGGCCGGGGTGGATGCTCGGGTCGGCCCGCTACGTCGTGCTGGGCGACGGTCGGGTGGTGTTCGCGCGCCGCAGTGCCGGCTACGACGGTCTGGCCGTGCGCGCGGGCGACGGCACGATCACCGACCTCGACCTGCCGTTCTCCGCGATCAGCGCCGTGCGCGCCATGCCCGACGGCGGGGTGGTTCTGGTCGCGGGCACTCCGACCGCGGAACCCGGCGTGTATCGACTGGACGTGGCGACGGGGGCCCTCACGACGCTGCACGGCCCCCGTGACCTCGGGGTCGACCCGGGCTACCTGTCGGTGCCCGAGCACATCTCGTTCCCCTCCACCGGCGTGGACGGCGAACGCCGCACCGCACACGCGCTGTTCTACCCGCCCGCCAACCCCGACCGCACCGGTCCGATCGGCGAGCTCCCCCCGCTGCTGGTGATGATCCACGGCGGCCCGACGGCGGCGGCGGTGCCGGTGCTGAACCCCGCCGTCCAGTACTGGACGAGCCGCGGGCTCGCCGTCGTCGACGTCGACCACGGCGGCTCCACGGGCTACGGGCGCGCCTACCGCGAGGAGCTGCTCGGGGCGTGGGGGATCCTCGACGTGACCGACTGCCTCGCCGCCGCCCGCCGGCTCGCCTTCCTCGGCCGGGTGGACGGCGGCAGGTTGCTGATCCGCGGCGGCTCGGCCGGCGGTTTCACGACACTTGCGGCGCTGGCCCGCGCGGACACCCCGTTCGCGGCCGGCGCGAACCACTTCGGTGTCGCCGATCTCGAGGCGCTCGCCGCGGACACGCACAAGTTCGAGAGCCGCTACCTCGACAGGCTGGTCGGGCCCTATCCCGAGGCGCGCGACATCTACGTCGAGCGCTCCCCGATCCACCACGTCGACCTGCTGACCCGCCCGCTGATCGTGCTGCAGGGCGCCGAGGACGAGATCGTCCCGCCGAGCCAGAGCGAGCGGATCGTCGACGCGCTGCGGGAACGCAAGGTGCCTGTCGCCTACCTGCTCTTCGACGGCGAGCAGCACGGCTTCCGCCGGTCGGAGAACATTCGCCGCGCCCTGGACGCCGAGCTGAGCTTCTACGCCCAGGTGCTCGGGTTCGACCTCCCCGAGGCCGAGGGCATCGAGCCGGTCGTGGTGGAGAACCTCTGATCCACACCCACCGTCGGCCGGCGCGACCGCCACCACAGGTCGATCTGCCGGACGCACTGAGGGTCGGGAGACGACGCAGGCCTCAGCCGCCGCCGGTACCGACCTTGACGGGGGCCCGTACCGCCACGGCCGCCGACCTACTCGCCCGCCCCGAACGCCGCTGGACGTACTCGGCGAGCTTGCCCAGCCCGTAGTTGATCAGGATGAACACCAGCGCCACCGCGGTGTAGGCCTGCAGCGGGAGGTTGATCTCCTCCTGCCCGCCGAAGAACTGGATCACGGTGTTGGCGGTGCGGACGAACTCGGAGAACCCGAAGATGATGAAGCCGAGCGAGGTGTCCTTCACGATCACCACGAGCTGGCTGATCAGCGCCGGGAGCATGATGCGGAACGCCTGGGGGAGCAGGATGATGCGCAGCACCTGGAAGCGGGTGAGCCCGACCGCGGACGCGGCCTCGGACTGGCCCCGGGGGAGCGCGGCCACCCCCGCCCGGACGATCTCGGCGATGATCACGCAGTTGTAGAGCGTGAGACCGATGACGAGGTACCACAGCGGTGGCAGCGTGACCCCGATCTCCGGCAGCACGCGTGCGGCGAGGAAGATCGTGATGACGACAGGCAGGCCGCGCAGCAGCTCGATGACGCCGACGACCAGCCAGCGGTAGACCGGCGTGCTGGAGATCCGCAGCACGGCGAGCGCCGTACCGATGGCCAGTGCCAGCACCAGCGTGAGCGCGGCGGCGACGAGGGTGTTGCCGAGCCCGACACCCAGTGCCCGCCACGTCGCTGTGAAGTACCGGTTGCCCGGGTTGAAGAACGGCCCCCACTTCTCGCCGTCCAGCTGACCGTTCGCGCCGAGCTGGACGACCGCCAACGCCACGACGCCCGCCAGGAGCACCAGCGCGACCGTCGTGCCGATGGCCGTGTTGCGGCGGGCCCGCGGGCCGGGCGCGTCGTACAGGACGGAGGTCATGACGCCTCCGCACAGGGCCGTACGCCGGTGGACGTCATCGCTTGACCTCGGTCTTCCGTTCGAGCACGCCGAGGGCGAGCCCGGCCGGGATGGTGATCACCAGATACGCGATCGCGACACCGGTGAGGCTCGACAGCGCCGAGTAGCCGAGCGCGGTGTTGCCGGCGTCGACGGAGAACAACTCTCCCGTCACCCCGAAGGCACCCACGATGGCCGAGTTCTTGATCATCGCGATGATCACGCTGCCGAGCGGCGGCACGACGGTCCGCAGGGCCTGCGGAAGGACGACCGTGCCCAGCGTCTGACCGAAGGTGAGCCCGACCGCGCGGGCGGCCTCCGCCTGCCCGGGCGGCACCGAGTTGATGCCCGACCGGACGGCCTCGCAGACGAACGCGGCCGTGTAGGCGGAGAGTGCGGCGACCCCGGGCCAGAAGAAGGCGTTGCCGTTCAGGGTCGGGAACGTGACGCCGACCTGCGGCAGACCGAACGCGAACATGAACAGCACCACGATGAGCGGTGAGTTGCGGAAGACGGTGACCCAGGAGGTCCCGACCCACCGCAACGGGGGGACGGGGGACACCCGGGCGCCGGCCAGCGCCGTCCCGACGAGCAGCGCGCCTGTCGCAGCGAACAGGCAGATGCGCAGCGTGCCGAAGAAGCCGCCGAGGAACCGCGGGAACTCCGCAATCAGGGCGTCCATTCATGCCTCCGGGCAGGAACGACGGTGGCCGGGCCGGGCGCCCCCCCCCGCCCCGGCGCCGGGGGTTGTTGCCCGCAGGGTTCGCCGGCCCCGGCCGCCGGCGCCCCAGCGCGCGACCTGCGCGCCCG
>JAJAZD010000087.1 GCA_026785945.1 Pseudonocardia sp.
CACAAGGCCAACCCGTTCGACTGGGTCACCGACACCGACCGCACGCTGGAGCGCCACACCCGCCGGGTCCTCGCCGCCGAGTTCCCGGGCACGCCGGTGGTCGGCGAGGAGTACGGGGCGGACGCAGGCGTGGAGGGGGCGCCCTACCGCTGGGTGGTCGACCCCGTCGACGGCACGGCGAACTACGTCGCCGGCTTCCCGTGGTGCGCCTACAGCCTGGCGCTGGTCGACGCGTTCGGGCCGGTCGTCGGCGTCATCGCCGATCCGAGCCGGGCTCAGATCTACGCGGCCGCGCGCGGACGAGGGGTACGCGCGAACGGTGTCCCGGTGCGGATCACACCGCGCGCCGTCACCGGTGGCCTGGTGTGCGCCGAGCTCTCGCTGGAGCGCGGGCCGGGGTTCGCCCGTGAGGCCGCGGCGGCGCACGCGGGCGTGCGGGTGCTCGGGTCGTCGGCCTTGGCGATCACGCAGGTCGCGCTGGGCCACGCCGTGGCCGCGGTGCTCGACGGCTACCAGGAGTGGGACGTCGCGGGCGCCCTGTGTCTCGCGGCGGAGGCCGGCGCGATCGTCGTCGACTCCGAGGGCAGGTCGGATCCGATGCCGGCCGGCGGGATGATCGTCGCGGCGCCCGGGGCGATGGACGAGGTGCTGGGCTGGTGGCACGCGGGGCGGTGACCCTGCGGAGACCGCGCACGTCCTCGCACGCAGACCCCGACTCACCCGCACGGAGACCCCGACTCGCGGGTTAGGGTCGGGTATCGCCACGACGCAGAGGTCCGCGCGGTGGTCTGCGGCCGCGGTCCGGGCCACGCCGGGACTTTTCGTCCTCATCTGGGCCACCGGGTTCGTCGTCGCCAAGTACGCCGCACCGTATGCGGAGCCGTTGAGCTTCCTGCTGGTGCGCTACTCCGGTGTCCTCGTGCTCATGCTGGTGCTCGCCCTTCTCGCACGGGCGTCGTGGCCCGGGCGGCGCGACACGCTGCACCTCGCGGTGGCCGGGATCGGTATCCAGGCGGGCTACCTCGGCGGGGTCTGGACGGCCGTCGCGGCGGGCATGCCGGCGGGGATCGCCGCGCTGGTCGTGAACCTGCAGCCGGTGCTGACGGCGGTGTTCGCCGGTTTCCTCGGTGAACGGCTGGGACGCCTGCAGGTGGCCGGGCTGCTGCTCGGCCTCGGCGGCGTCGTGCTCGTGGTGTCGAGCAGGCTGACGACCGACGGCCTGACCCCGCTGACCCTGGGGCTCACGACCATGGCGTTGCTCGCGATCACCGCGGGCACGCTCCACCAGAAGCGCTTCTGCCCCGAGTTCGACCTCCGCACGGGTCAGGTCGTGCAGTTCGGGGCGTCCATCCTGGTGACGCTGCCGTTCGCCCTGGCGTTCGAGTCGTTCCGGTTCGACTGGACGCCCCAGCTCGTCGGGGCGCTGGCCTGGTCGGTGCTCGTGCTCACCGGCGGCGGGATCTCGCTGCTGTTCCTCATGCTCCGACGGGGTGCCGCGGCGCAGGTGACCAGCTACTTCTATCTCGTTCCGGGCATCACGGCGGTCATCGCCTGGTTCCTGTTCGGCGAGACCCTGGGCCCACTCGCGATCGCCGGGATGGTGGTGGCGGTGCTGGGCGTGGCGCTGGCGACCCGGTCGACGCCGCGGTGATGGACCGGAGGCACCTGCATCCCCGGATCGGGACGTTGCGCGAGAGCTGCCCGCCGACGTCGGCCCGCGCCGCGTGCTCAGCCCGTCGTCGTGCCCGCCGTCGCGGTACGGCTGCGGCGCAGCCGGTAGGCGAGCGGGCCGAGCAGCGCCCACGTGAGAACCACGCCCAGGCCGAGGGGCAGCACGCCGTCGAGGGCGCTGCGGCCAGCCACCCGTACCAGTTCGGGTTCGGTGAGGTCGTACTCGACGGCCACCGTGTCGCCCGGCTCGAGGCCTCGTGGGTAGAGGACACCGGTCTCGGGCACGACGGACTCACCGTTGGCGATCGTGAACCGGACGAGCGGGCGGGCGAACGTCGCCTCCTCCAGGACCTGCGCCTGCGCCAGGCCGGGGTTCGCGGCGATCGCCCGGTCGTCGAGGGCGGCGCCGGCGAGCGCGAACGCGGCGAGCGCCGTGATCAGCACGGCTGCTCCCGTCACGATCTGGGGCCACCGCCGCCCCGCGCCGCGGACACCCGGCCGGACCAGCTCCCGCAGCCCGTCGGCGATCCGTGGCCTCATGGGCGCCCATCCTAGGGGCGGTCAGGACGCTTCCGTGTGGCACGCGCCTCCCGGGCCGGACGCGCATACGGCCACACGGCCTCCTACTCTCGGAGAGGTGACCATCGCCCCGCTATCCCCCGGGTTGGGCGTGCGGACCAGGCTCGTCGACGACCCGGGCCACCTGCTCGACCTGCTGCCGGACGACCGGAACCCGTTGTCGTGGGTGCGCGGGTCGGACGGTCTCGTCGGTTGGGGAGAGGTCGCCCGGTTCACCGCGACGGGCGCGGACCGCTTCGCCGAGGCCGACGCCTGGTGGCGGTCCTTCTGCGGTCGCCTCGACGTGCGCGACGAGGTCGGCGTCGCCGGTTCCGGGCCGGTCGCGTTCGCGAGCTTCACCTTCGCCGACTCCTCCCCGGGCTCGGTGCTCGTCGTCCCGAGAGTCGTGGTGGGGCGCCGGGACGGTCGGTCGTGGATCACGGAGTTCTCGGCGGGCGCCGGTCCGTCGGCCGTGCGTTCGGTGAGCCCGGTGCGCGCGACCGGCACCCTGCGCTACGCCGACGGTGACCTGCCCGTCGGGCGGTACCGCGGCGTGGTCGCCGAAGCGGTGCGCCGGATGCTGGCCGGCGAGCTGGACAAGGCCGCGCTGGCCCACGACCTCCTCGCGATCGGGGAGGCCCCGCTCGACGGCCGGTTCCTGCTCGCCCGCCTGGCCCGCCGCTACCCGACGTGCTGGTCCTTCGCCGTGGACGGCCTGGTGGGCGCCACCCCCGAGCTGCTGGTGCGCCGCGTCGCCGGGACCGTCCAGTCCCGGGTGCTGGCCGGCACGGCCTGGCCGGGCGCGGGCGACGACGACCTCGCTGCACAGCTGCTCGGCTCGGTCAAGGACCGCCGCGAGCACGCGCTCGCCGTCGACTCCCTCGCCGACGCCCTGCGCCCGCTCTGCGCCGAGCTCAAGGTGCCGCCGGTGCCGGACGTGATCGCCCTGCACAACGTCTCGCACCTGGCCAGCGACGTGTCCGGCACCCTGCCGGTGGACGATCCGGCGACGCTCCTGCGCCTGGCCGAGGCCGTGCACCCGACGGCAGCCGTCGGGGGCACGCCCCGGGCCGCCGCGGTCGCCCTGATCGCCGAGCTCGAGGGGATGGACCGCGGGCGCTACGCCGGCCCCGTCGGATGGGTCGACGCCGACGGCGACGGCGAGCTGGGCATCGCGCTGCGGTGCGCGCAGGTCGACGGGCCGGTGGCGCGGTTGTTCGCCGGATGCGGGGTGGTGGCCGACTCCGACCCCGACACGGAGGTGCGCGAGGCGGCGGCCAAGCTCGTCGCGGTCCGCGACGCGCTGGAGACCGACGCCTGACGCGCGGCCGCGCGCGTAGACCCGAGCGGAGTGGCCGTGCCCCCCTTCCACGTCCGCTGCCCCCGTTCGAGCAGGGGCACCGCACCGATCGGGGCGCGCGACCCGAAAGCGGGGCGCGACGCTCGACGACGGGCGGTGGGCGGGTCAGGCGAGTGCGGTGTTCACCGCCGCGCGCAGGGCGGCGTGGCCCGCGCGCAGCGCAGCACGGTCGGCGCGGACCTCCAGCATCCGGAGGCCGGGCCGTGGGGAGAGCGCATCGGCGACATCGGACACGTCCAGCCGCGTGTGCGCGACGCCCATCGCGGCGCACAGGGCGGCCAGGTCCACGTCGTGGGGCGTGCCGAACACCCGCTCGAACGCGGCCGAGTGCTCCGGCGCACCCTGTTCCAGCAGGTTGAAGATGCCGCCGCCGCCGTCGTTGAGTACGACGACGGTGAGGTCGGGGCGCGGTTCGTGCGGGCCGATGACCAGGCCCGTCGTGTCGTGCAGCAGCGTGAGGTCGCCCAGCAGCGCGTAGGAGGGGGCACCGTGGGCGAGCGCCGCCCCCATGGCCGTCGAGACCGTGCCGTCGATGCCCGCGACCCCGCGGTTGGCCAGCACCGTCAGGCCCGGGCGCGGAGCGGCGGCGAGCGAGACGTCGCGGACGGGGTTCGACGAGCCGAGCACCAGCAGCGACAGCTCGGGCAGGCCCGCGACCAGTGCACGGGCGAGCCTCAGCCCGGCCGGAGCCGCGTCGAGGGCGGCGTCGAGAGCGCGGGTTGCGATCGCGTCGGCGTCGTACCAGCGTCGGGTCCAGGACGGGTCCGGGGTCAGGGGCGGGAGCGCACCGACGGCGCGGACCGTTCCTGGGACGTCGGTCCACGAGCCGCCGTCGGGATCGCCCAGGGCGTACACCGCGACATCGGGGTCCGCGAGCAGCCGCTGCACCGGTCGGTGCAGCGTCGGGCGTCCCGCGACGACCACCTGCGCCGGTATCAGCGCGTCGAGTGCGGGTGACCCGAGCAGCCACGGGCCGGTGCGCAGCGCGGCGGGCCACAGGGGGGACGCCGGCTCGGCGATGATCGGGATCCCGGCCGTCGCGGCCCCGGAGGTCCCGTCGGTGGTCGCGGACGCCCGCAGTGCCGGGCCGCCGTGGCCGGCGATGACCAGGGTCGGGGCGGTCGGGTCCAGCGGCAGCATCGGGAACGAGCGGTCGACCCGCGACACCGCGGTCCACGGACCTCCGTCCGCGCGTCCCCCGGGAACCGCGGTTGCGCCGGTCACGACCGGGGTGCGGGCGCCGTCGGGCACCAGGGGTTCCGCGAACGGCAGGTTGAGGTGCACCGGACCCGGCACGGCACCGAGCGCGCCCGTGGCCGCGGCGACCGCTCGGTCCACAGTGGAGCGTGACACTCCGGAGGACGCGGCGAACCGCACGGCGCCACCGAAGATCCCCGGCTGGACGATCGTCTGGTTGGCGCCCGAGCCGACCAGCTCCGGTGGCCGGTCGGCGGTGAGCGCGATCAGCGGTACCCCGGCGTGTGACGCCTCCAGGACCGCGGGGTGCAGGTTGGCCACGGCCGTGCCCGACGTCGTGCAGACCGGCACCGGTCGGCCCGAGCGCAGCGCCAGCCCGAGCGCCAGGAACCCGGCGGTGCGCTCGTCGATCCGCACGTGCAACCGCAGGCGGCCCGCGGCGTCGGCGGCGTGCAGGGCGAACGACATCGGCGCGTTGCGCGAACCGGGGCACAGCACCGCGTCGGTGACCCCGCAACGCACCAGCTCGTCGACGACCACGTGCGCCTGCTGGGTCGACGGGTTCACCCGACGAGCCTAGTGCGGCGTCCGGACCACGTCGCGGCGTGCGTGTACGGCCGGATCGCATGCGGCGACGCGGCCCCGAGCAGGATCGACGATCCGGACTGTGATCTACAGCATGGTCCGGCCCGGAAGGGCCGGGCCGTGCAAGTCGTTGAAAGCTCATGTGACTAACCCACTGACTCCCGACAGCCCGTTCTTCCGGCCTGTCACCGCGGGCGCGCTGCAGGCGTCGAACCGCCTCTGGATGGCACCGCTGACCCGTAACCGCGCCGACGCCGACGGCACCCCGAACGACCTCTCCGTCGAGTACTACCGCCAGCGCGCCGGCGCCGGCGTCATCATCAGCGAGGGCAGCCAGCCCTCGGCCGTCGGCCAGGGCTACCCGAACACCGCCGGCCTGGTCACCGACGCCAACGAGGCCGGCTGGAAGCGCGTCGCCGATGCCGTCCACGCCGACGGCGGCCGGATCGTCGCCCAGCTCATGCATGTCGGCCGCATATCGCACCCCGACACGACGGGTGGTCGGACGCCCGTCGCGCCCTCTGCCGTCCGTCCCGCCGGTGAGGTCTTCACCGTCAACGGACAGCAGGACTTCCCCACTCCGCGTGAGCTCGCCGCCGACGAGCTGCCCGGCGTCGCGGGGGAGTTCGCCGACGCGGCCCGCCGCGCCGTCGCCGCGGGTGTGGACGGTGTGGAGCTGCACGCCGCCAACGGCTACCTCCTGCACCAGTTCCTCGCCGACGGGGTGAACGCGCGCACCGACGCCTACGGCGGCTCGCCGGAGAACCGCGCGCGGTTCGTCGTCGAGGTCGCGCAGGCGACCGCCGACGCGATCGGCGCCGACCGCATCGGTATCCGCATCTCCCCCGGGAACCCGTTCAACGACATCGCCGAGTCCGACCTGTCGGTCTACGACCACCTGGTCGGCAGGCTCGCCGAGGTCGGCCTCGCCTACATCCACGTCGTCGGCGAGCCGGGCGACCCGATCGTCGCGAAGCTGCGTGTCGCCTGGCCGAACACCTTCGTCCTCAACACCGGTTTCGGGATGGACTCCGACCGTGACGGACTGGAGCGCCTGCTGGCCGACGGCGAGGTCGACGCCGTCACCGTCGGGCGGCCGTTCCTCGCCAATCCCGACCTCGTCGAGCGCTGGCGTGCGGGCGCCGAGCTCAACGAGCCGGACCCGGCGACCTTCTACGGCGGCGGCGCCGAGGGTTACACGGACTACCCGCGCCTGAGCTGACGCGGCGCCATGAGCAGGCCGGGCCCGCCGATGCCTCGTGGGTCCAGCGGTCCCGGCCCGGCCTGACCGCTCAGAGTTCCAGCAGCTCGAACGCCGTGGCGAGGCGGGCGCCGGGCAACCGCTCGGCGTCCGCCTCGGCCATGCCTCGCAGGAAACCCTCCGGTTCGGCCATCGCGCCGCCCAGCGCCGCGAGATAGGCGCGGTGCGCGGCCAACGAGGCCACCCCGCGCTCGAAGGACTCCCCGACGTCCACGGCGTGGGAGTTCTTCGGGGACGCGGCCACCGCCACCCACCGCACTCCGCCCCACGGTTCGCCGAGCTCGGGAAAGATCCACCTGTTGGCGGCGTCACGGACGGCGTCGACGACCGCGCGCCCGACGGCCATGTGATCGGCCATGTTCACCCCGAAACCGCCCGGCCAGGTCTCCCGATGGTTACCGGTGATCATCAGCTCCGGGTGGTGCCGCCGGATCGCCGCCGCGATGTCGCGCCGCAACGGGACCCCGTACTCGACCAGGCCGTCGGGGTGGTCGAGGAACTCGACGACATCGACCCCCACCTCCGCCGCTGCCGCCCGCTGCTCCGCCTCGCGCAGCGGCCCGCACTCCGCGGGCGGCAGCGTGTCGATCCCGGCCTCGCCGCGCGTGACCAGCAGATACGAGACGTCGCGACCTTCGCCCGTCCAGCGCGCGACCGCGGCAGCCCCGCCGTACTCCAGGTCGTCGGGGTGTGCGACGACGGCGAGCGCGCGTGCCCAGTCGTCGGGCATGGGCAGGTAGTCGGTCATGCCCCGCATCGTGGACCTACCGGCCGCCACCGGTCCATCGCGACCTTCGCGGTTCGCGCCCCCCTCCACCGGGCCGGTGACGATCGCCGGTGTGGCCGACCCGGGAACCGCAGGTCGTGTGACCAGTCGACATCAGCGGCTTCGCCGGGCAACTTCGCAGCCTCCGTGGTGCGGCGGGCATCAGTCAGGCGCAGGCCGCCAGCCATGTGGGCGAGCCCAAGCGCGCGTGGTCCGGTGCTCCGGCGCGACGCGGGTGGGCGGCGCTGCGGAACGCGTCAGGTGAACCGCCCATCCTCGCCAGCCGGCCGTCTGCGCTGCAGCTCTTGCGCAGCGCGCAATGGCGACGAGCACGCAACGATTACTCACCCACGTCCTGGGCCTGCGCACTGACGAATTGGGGTTCGATCCACCGTGGGGACGCCTCGACGCACCGGTGACCAGGCCGCGCACTCAGCCAGGGCACGTGACGCCGGCAAGTACGGGACTTGCGCAGCCCGTCCCCGGCGCTGTCGCCGCAGACCTGGCGGCTGTGACCGTCGCGCACCGCCGGCTGTACTGGACCGTGAACCCGGTGCACCTGCACCCCGCCGTGGTCGAGCACGTCCGTCTCGGCGAACCGATCCTGCGACGGACGACGGGGTCGGTCGGCACGGCCATCGGCCAGGCGCTGGCCGAGTCGGCACTGCTCGCCGGTCGCATCGAGTTCTTCGACCTGCGCGCGCCCGACCGCGCGGCAGCGACGTTCGTTCGAGCCATGCAGTTCGCGGGTGACGCCGAGGACCAACTGCTCGGGGCCGCGATCCTCGCCCACGCCGCCTTCGTCCCGGGATGGGCCGGGCAGCGGGACGGTGCAACGGAGCGAGTGGCCGCTGCGCGGGCCTACGCGCGTAGAGGTGGCGCCCCGGCCCTGTTCCGCGCCTGGCTCGACGCCGTCGAGGCCGAATGCCTGACCCGCTGCGGCGACACGTCCGCGGCGCTGAGCATGCTGAACCGCGCGCAGTCCGAACTCGCCGGTGACTCCGACGAACCACCGCCGCTGTGGATGGACTGGTTCACCTCCGTCCGTCTCGACGCATTCCTGGGCAACACCCAACTGGCGGCCGGACAGATCAGGCGTGCACGCCAGACGTTGTCCGACGTGCTCGCACAACTGCCGGACGCCGACGTCAAACAACGCCCGGTGGTGGCCGCCGATCTCGCTGCGGTCGAGGTGGCGGCTCAGGACGTTCCTGCGGCGTGCGACCGGGCGCGTCAGGCCCTCGATGCTCTCGCCGAGGTGTGGTACGCCACGGGCATGGAACGGATCAGGCAGGTCCGTCGGAGCCTGCGGCCCTGGCAGGAGGAGCAGTGCGTCCGCGATCTGGACGACCGGCTCTACGGCTGGAACACCTCGCTCAGCGCGCTGTGCGGTTGAACTCGTCGACGATGCCCGCGAGCTCGCGCAACGAGTCGATCCGGAATGTCGGCAGGCTCCGGGCCTCGGCCTCATCCCGCTGGATCACACCCCACGGCCCCCGACGGATCAACGCCGTGCGCAGTCCTCGTGATGCCGCGGGACGGATGTCGTTGTCGAGCCGGTCACCGACGTAGAGAACCTCGCCGGCCGCGCACTGTGCTTCGCGCACCACGCAGTCGAAGAACGTGGGGTCCGGCTTGGTGACGCCCCAGTCGTCGGATGTGGCGATCATGTCCGCAGGTAGGTCCAGTGACGTGAGGATGGTGCCGGCTCGCGCCGTCTGGTTCCCGGCGATGCCGACCCACAAGCCGGCCTCGCGCAGTTCCCTAAGCGCCGGCCGGACGTCGTGATAGAGGTCGTCCTCGCCGAACGTCTCCGGCTTCCCGGCCGAAGCCCGAGCCTCACGCTGCGCCGGCAGGTCGAATCCCGGCGCGAACACCTGGAACGTCTCGCGGTAGTCGAGCCCGCGTGCGATCACCGCGCCGAACACGGCGGCGAACGTATGGCGCGGGACGCCGAGCCAGTCGGCCCACGTGCCGTACTCCCGCGTCTCGTCGACCAGGCACTCGCCGACGTCGAACACCACGGCCCTGATCACGGCGTCGAGTGTCGCAGCTCGCGCCGATCCCCGCGCTCCCACCTCGGCGCGGAGGCGTGCAGGACCCGACCGGCCGGGAGGTAGCGTTCCGGGCGTCATGAGCGCAACCTTGCAGGCCACCGATCTCGCCGCAGGCCACGGCGCCCGCGTCCTGTTCTCCGGACTCGATCTCGTCGTCGCCCCCGGTGACGTCATCGGGCTCGTCGGGGCCAACGGGGCCGGCAAGTCCACCCTGCTGCGCCTGCTCGCGGGGGAGTTCACGCCCGAGGACGGCCGGGTCGCCGTCAGCCCGCCGAACGCCACGATCGGGCACCTCCCCCAGGAGCCGGAACGGCGCGACGGCGAGACGGTCGCCGCGTTCCTGGCCCGGCGCACCGGTGTCACGGCCGCGCAGGTCACCATGGACGCCGCGGCGGAGGCCCTGGGCGAGGGCGCACCCGGCGCCGACGACGCCTACGCCGCGGCGCTCGACCGCTGGCTCGCCCTCGGCGGCGCGGACCTGGAGGAACGGGCGGCCGAGGTCGCCGCCGACACCGGGCTCGCCGTCGACCTGGACGCCTCGATGACCGCCCTGTCCGGCGGGCAGGCCGCCCGCGCCGGGCTCGCCGCGCTGCTCCTCTCGCGCTACGACGTGCTGCTGCTCGACGAACCGACCAACGACCTCGACCTCGACGGCCTGGAGCGCCTGGAGCGCTTCGTCACCGGGTTGCGGAGCCCCGCGGTGATCGTCAGCCACGACCGGGAGTTCCTGGCCCGGACGGTCACGCGGGTCGTCGAGCTGGACCTCGCCCAACAGCAGGTCGGCGTCTACGCCGGCGGCTACGACAGTTTCCTCGCTGAGCGCGAGGTCGCACGCCGGCACGCCCGCGAGGCCTACGAGCAGTACGACGACCGGGTGGGCGGGCTCAAGGACCGCGCGCAGATGCAACGCAACTGGATGGCCGTCGGCGTGCGCAACGCACGGCGCAAGTCCACCGACAACGACAAGATCGGCCGCAACAAGCGCGCCGAGACCAGCGAAAAGCAGGCCGCCAAGGCCCGCCAGACGCAGCGGATGATCGAGCGCCTCGACGTCGTGGAGGAGCCCCGCAAGGAATGGGAGCTGCGGATGACGATCGCCGCCGCGCCCCGCTCCGGCACGGTGGTGGCCTCGATGAGCGGCGCGGTCGTGCGGCGGGGGTCGTTCACGCTGGGCCCCGTGGACGCGCAGGTCGACTGGGCCGACCGCGTCGTCGTCACCGGGGCCAACGGGTCGGGCAAGACGACGCTTCTCGGCGCACTGCTGGGCCGCATACCCGTCGACGCGGGGACAGCCGGGCTGGGCTCGGGCGTCCGCGTCGGGGAGATCGATCAGGCCCGGGGGCTTTTCCTCGGGCCCGAGACGCTCGCCCGCGCGTTCGGCGATGCCGTGCCGGACCGGGCCGAGTCCGACGTCCGGACGCTGCTGGCCAAGTTCGGGCTCACCGGCGACCACGCCCCGCGCCCGGCCCGCTCCCTGTCCCCCGGCGAGCGGACCCGCGCCGCGTTGGCGTTGCTGCAGGCCCGCGAGGTGAACCTGCTGGTGCTCGACGAACCCACCAACCACCTGGACCTGCCCGCGATCGAGCAACTGGAACAGGCCCTCGACACCTTCCCCGGCACCGTGCTGCTGGTGACCCACGACCGCCGCATGCTCGGCACCGTGCGCACCACCCGCCATTGGACGGTGCGGGACGGTCGGCTGACCGAACGCTGAGGGCCCGCGCCCCCGGTCGACGAGGCGCGGGCCCGACCGGCGGGTCCAGCCGGTCTGCTCAGCCGAAGTCGTCGGGATTCGGGCCGGTGCGCCGACCGTTGTCCAGCTCGCCGATCGTCGCCATGTCGTCGTCGGCGAGCTCGAACCCGTAGACGTCGATGTTCTCGGTGATCCGCGCGGGCGTCACCGACTTCGGGAAGACGATGTTGCCGAGCTGGACGTGCCAGCGGAGCACGATCTGTGCGGGGCTCTTCCCGTACTTCTGCGCGAGCCCCACGAGGCGCTCGTCGGCCAGCAGCTCACCGCCCTGCGCGATCGGGCTCCACGCCTCCGTCGCGATGCCGTGCTCGCGGTGGTAGGCGCGCAGCTCCTCCTGCGGCAGGTGCGGGTGCAGCTCGATCTGGTTGACGGCCGGCACGGTGCCGGTCTCGGCGGCGAGGCGCTCGAGGTGCGGGATCTGGAAGTTCGAGACGCCGATCGCCCGCGCCCTGCCGTCCGCGGCGATCTTCTCGAAACCCTTCCACGTCTCCACGTAGCGGTTCTCGGCCGGGCACGGCCAGTGGATGAGGTAGAGGTCGACGCGGTCGAGGCCGAGCTTGCGCAGGCTCTCGTCGAGGGCGGTGATGGCGTTGTCGTGGCCGTGCCCGTCGTTGTTCAACTTCGTGGTGACGAACAGCTCGTCGCGTGGGATGCCCGACGCGGCGATCGCCCGGCCCACGCCCTCCTCGTTGCCGTACATCTGGGCGGTGTCGATGTGCCGGTAGCCGGCCTCGAACGCGGTGCCGAGCACGTCGGCGGTCTTCTCCGGCTCGACCTGGAAGACGCCGAAGCCGAACTGCGGGATGGCGATGCCGTTGTTCAGTGAGATGTCGGGGACTGTGACCATGTGGGGGCCTACCCGGTCCGCCCGGTTCCGAAAGGTCCGGGTCCCTGCCGGTGGGCCCAACTGAGGTTCAGTCTTCCCAGACCGCGGTCACCTCGTCGGCGACCGCCGCCGCCTGGACCCGACCGGCTCGGGCGGCGGCCGCGCGCCGGGTCGGGTCGAGGACGTTGCGCCCGATGGCGCGCACCGCCGCCTCGTCCGGACTGACGAGCGCCACCCGTGCGCCCGCCGCGCGCAGGCCCGCCACCTGCGGGGCGACGCCGGTCAGCGGCCCGATCCCGCGCGTGACCGGGGCGAGCACGACCACTCGCGCGCTGCCCCCCGCGAGGTCGGCGTTGGCGGTCGAACGCATCCCCCCGTCGATGAACCGGCGCCCGCCGGCGGTGACAGGCGGCCAGACACCGGGCACCGCGCAGCTCGCGGCGACGGCCTCCACCAGCGACACGCCCGAGTCCCGGTCCAGGACGACGAACTCGCCGGTGTGGGCGTCCACCGCGGTGACCCGCAGCGCGCGCTCGGGCCACTCGCGCACCGGCAACCGCCGCGCGATCACCGCGATCCGCTCGGACTCGGGCACCGTGCGGGTGCGCAGTGCGATCGACCCGATCCGGGACCGGACGCGCCGCGCGTCGCCTCTCCCGATCATCGCCGGTCCGATCATGGCCAGTCCGAGCCGCACCATCGTGGCGCGCCCGAACCTGGCGACGACCTCCCCGTCCGGTGGGGCCAGCTGCGCGGTGTAGCGCTCCTCCACGTCGACGCCCGTGGCGATCTGGGCGCCCACCACCGATCCCGCCGACGTGCCGATGATCAGGCCGGCGCCGCTGAGCACCACGCCCCGTTCGGCGAGCCCGGCCAGCAACCCCAGCTCCCAGGCGATCCCGGTGATGCCGCCGCCACCCAGCACGAGCGCCCGTTCCGTCACGACACCATCATGGCCGTCGGGACGCGCCGTCGGTCACAGCCGGGTTCCGGGCGCGGCTCGGCCCCGATGCCACGCGGCGTGGACAGCGGTCGCCGCCGGCGGTCTCGGCAGTCATCCGCTCGCCACGCCCAGGGCGCGCGCGGCGAGCTGGGCCAGGTGGACGGGTTCGCGGGTACCGGCCTGGCGCAGCTGGGTGCGGCAGCTGAAGCCGTCGGCCAGCACCTCGACGCCCGCGTCGGCGGCCCGGACGGCGGGCAGCAGCACGCGTTCCGCGCACGCCATCGACACCTCGTAGTGCCCCTTCTCGAACCCGAAGTTGCCGGCGAGCCCGCAGCAACCCGAGTCGAGCACCTCCGCGTCGATGCCGAGCGCGGCCATGACCGTCCGGTCGGCGTCGGTACCGAGCTCGGCGTGCTGATGACAATGGACCTGCACCAGCGCCCGCTGCGCAGGCCCGACCACCCGCTCGCGGATCTCGTCCGCATGCTGCGCGAGCACCTCGGCGAACGTCCGGACGCCGGTGGCGAGCGCCGACGCGAGCGGTTCACCGGGCAGCAGCTCGGGCCCGTCGGAGCGCAGGGCCGCGGTGCACGACGGCTCCAGCCCGACGACGGGCACGCCGGCCGCGAGCCACGGCTCGACCGTCCGCAGGCTCCGGCGGAGCACGCGGCGGGCGGCGGCCACCTGTCCGGTCGAGGTCCAGGTGAGCCCGCAACACACGTCCCGGGGCGGCAGCTCGACGCAGTACCCGAGCGCGGAGAGCACCGCGACCGCATCGACGGCGACGGCCGGATCGAAGTGGTTGGTGAACGTATCGGGCCACAACAGCATTCGCTTCGGCCGGACCGCCCGCCCCTGGTTAAGGTAAGCCAAATTAACGCCCTCGCCGGGCAGGAAAGTGGCTTTACTGAACCACGACGCCACGAACGGGCGGCGGGGGGTCCGGGGGCTACCGCGGTCCCGCGG
>JAJAZD010000088.1 GCA_026785945.1 Pseudonocardia sp.
CCGCCGCCGCGGTGTCACCGTCGCCCGCCCCGACCGCCGCCGGGCTCCCGTCGGCGGTGGTCACCCCGGCGCCGACCGTCCCGACACCGGTCGTACCGGTACCGGCCGTACCGACACCCGGCGCCGGGGCCGGGACCGCTCCGGACCTCCCGGCGCGGATCACGCTGGCGGGACTCGACGTCGACGTGCCTGTGGTGTCGGTCGGGGTGGACGACCGGGGCCAGATGGAGGTGCCGGTCGACGTGCAGACGGTCGGCTGGTACCGGTTCGGGCCCGGGCCGGGTTCCGATGCGGGATCGAGCGTGCTCTCCGGGCACGTCGACGACCGGGTCCAGGGTCGCGGAGCGTTCTACCGGCTGTCCGACCTCGGCGAGGGTGATCCCGTACAGATCACCCTGGGCGGTGGCGCGGTGCTCGACTACCGTGTGAGGTCCGTCGAGCGCATCGACAAGTCCGACCTGCCGGTGCAGCAGCTCTTCGCCCGCGACGGCGCCCCCCGGCTCACCCTCGTCACCTGTGGCGGGGAGTTCGACCAGGAGACGCGCAACTACCGGGACAACGTGGTCGTCACGGCCGAACCGGTCGGTGCGGGAGGCAACACCGGGTGACATGCTGTGCCCCGTGTTCACACGGGCACAGTGAGGCAGTGATGTGGTGAACGAACGGTGACCGACACCGGCCCCACCGGGTTGCGGCGGCTCTCCGGCCGACAGGTGAGAGCACCTGTCCCGGACCCGTCGGCCGACACATCGGCGGCCGCGGACCGCCTGCTCGCGCAGCGGTTCATGGCCGGCGACGCCGCGGCGCTGCGGAAGGCGTACGACCGGCACGGCGGCACCGTGTTCGCCATAGCCCTGCGTGGCCTGGGCACGCACCACGACGCCGAGGACGTCGCCCAGCAGGTGTTCGTCCGAGCGTGGCGCGGGCGGGCCACGTTCGACGCCGAGCGCGGGACGCTCGCCGGTTGGCTGGTCGGGATCACCCGTCGCCAGGTGGCCGACCGGCACACGGCCCGCGCCCGGGACCGGGCGATCGCCGATCGGGCCGGGCGCGCACCGCAGGGCGTGGAACCGACATCGGTACCCGATCAGGTGGTGAACGCCGTGGTCGTGGCCGACGAGATGAACCAACTGCCCCCGACCGTCCGAACTGTTGTGCGGTTGGCGTTCTTCGACGATCTGACACATCAACAGATCGCCACGCTCACGGGCCTCCCGCTCGGGACGGTCAAGAGTCATCTCCGGCGCGGGCTGGAGCGGTTACGACGGCGGTGGGAAGGATGACGGTGTGGCATCCCGATGCTGATCGCCTGACGCTCGCCGCCC
This sequence comes from Pseudonocardia sp., assembly GCA_026785945.1. Taxonomy (GTDB): domain Bacteria; phylum Actinomycetota; class Actinomycetes; order Mycobacteriales; family Pseudonocardiaceae; genus Pseudonocardia. The sequence continues at coordinate 1,326 of JAJAZD010000088.1, forward strand.
TGCCCGCCGAACCGGGTGACGACGGCGTCGTCGCGCACCTCGCGGTCTGCGAGGTCTGTCGCGAACACGTCGACGCGATGCGGCGCACGGTCGAGCTGGCCCGCCAGGACGGCGCGGACACCGACATCAGGCCGCCTCCACCGCGGGTGTGGCAGGCGATCGTCGACGAGCTCGACGCCGAGGTGCGACCCACGCGAACGGACGTCGAGGTGTTCGGGGTCACCCGGGCGCGTCAGCGGTGGGCCCTCGCGGTGCCTGTCGCCGCCTGCATCGTCGGGTTGGCCGCGGGGCTGGGGATCGGGATCGGGGCCGGCATGTCGCCCGGGTCCGGCACGCCGGTGGCCCAGCTCGCCCCCCTCGGCCCCGCAGGCGGCTCCGGCAGCGTCCGGGCGGTGGAGGCAGCTGGTGGTGACCGGCAGCTGGTGGTGCGGCTCGACGACGTCGACGACACCGCCGACGCCGACTTCCTGGAGGCCTGGCTGATGGACTCCTCCGGCACCCGCCTGGTGGCGCTCGGCTCACTCGCACGGGACGGCAGCACGTTCCGCGGCGAGTTCACCGTGCCGTCCGACCTGCCGATGGGCGAGTACGACACCGTCGACATCTCGGCCGAGCGGTGGGACGGCGATCCGTCGCACTCCCGGGTGAGCCTGCTGCGCGGCCCCCTGACCTGAGCGTCGGGCACCGCCGGGCGCGCGGCACACCGCGCGCGGGAGACTGCGCGGTGTGCCGCCCCACCTCTCCCCCGCCACCGCCGACACCCTGCGCACCGCCCTTCGGCGCGGCCGCTACGCCACCGGCGGCGTCGCCGAGCTGCTCGGCCCCGGCGCGCTCTCCGCGCTCGGACGTGGTGAGTTCGGGCCCACGTCCAGGCCACGGTCGGCGGCGGTGAGCCTGTTGCGGGCCGCCGAGGGCGGGCTGGGCCGCGGCGCTGGACCTGCGGCCCTACGGGGACGACTCGGACGGCGGCGACCCGGACGCGGAGCCCGGCGCCGAATGGCGGGTGGTGTCGGATCTGGACCCGCACCGCCAGGACCGCGACCACGTCACCGGCATCGGCGCGGCGTCGTCGACCCTCGCCGCGGCGACGGTGCGCCATCGGGTCGACACCCTGCTCGACCTCGGCACCGGCTGCGGGGTGTGGGCCCTGCACGCCACCCGGCACACCGGCGCCGTCACCGCGACCGGCGTCGCACCCCGCGCCCTGGCGATGGCCCGCGCCACCTTCGCGCTCAACGGTCCAACCTGTCCGTCGAGCTGCTCGACGGACCCTGGCTGGGCCCCGTGGCCGGGTGCCGGTTCGACCGCATCGTCTCCGACCCCCCGTTCGTGCCGGGCCCCGCTCGCATCGACCACCTCTACCGCGACTCCGGGCAGGACGGCGACGTCGCGCTCGCGGCGCTGGCCCGGGCACTGCCGGAACACCTGGAACCGGGCGGGGTGGCTCAGCTGCTGGGCTCCTGGCTGCACGTGGCGGGCGAGGACCGGCCCGACCGAGTCCGCGCCTGGCTGCCTGACGGCGTCGACGCGTGGATCGTGCAGCGGGAGGTGGCCGACCCGGGCATGCACGTCGGGACCTGGCAGCGGGACGCCGGTCTCGACCTCGCCTCCCCGGCCGCCCGGGCACAGGCCGGTGCGTGGCTCGGCTGGTCCGGGCGTGCCCGCGTCGACGCCGTCGGGTTCGGGCTGATGGCCCTGCGGAGGACGGACGGACCGGGGTCGGTCGTGTTCGAGGACCTGCCCGGCGCCGTGGACGACCCGCTGGGACCCGAGGTGGAGGGCTGGCTGGACCGCGTCGAATGGCTGCGCACGCACGCCAGTGACGACACACTCCTCGACGCCCGCCTGACGGTCGCGTCCTCGGTGGTGCTGGAGCGCTACGCGGAGCCGGGAGCCGACGGGTGGGCCGACGCCGGCGCCGCGGTGGCCCGGCTCGACGGTCCGCGCCGGCGCCACGAGGTCGACGGGCCCGCCGCCGCCCTGCTGGCCGGTTGCCGGGGGGCGCTGCCGCTGCGGGACCTCGTGGAGCTGCTGGCGTTCGCCCACGACCGGCCGGTCGACGAGCTGGTCGCCGGCACGCTGCCCGCCGTGCGCGAGCTCGTCCGGCACGGGCTCGTCCGGCACGGGCTCGTCCGGCACGGGCTCGTCCGGCACGGGCTCGTCCGGCACGGGCTGCTCGTCCCCGCATGAGGGCGGTCGTCGCCCGGGTGACCCGCGCCGCCGTGCGGGTCGACGGCGAGGTGGTCGGCGAGATCACCGGGCCGGGACTGCTGGTGCTGCTCGGCGTGCACCGCGACGACACGGCCGACAGCGCCCCTGTCATGGCCCGCAGGCTCCACGAGCTGCGCATCCTGCCCGGTGAGCGCTCCTGTGCCGACGGGGGCGACCCGCTGCTCGTGGTCAGCCAGTTCACGCTCTACGGCGACACCCGCAGGGGGCGTCGCCCGTCCTGGTCGGCTGCGGCGCGCCCCGAGCACGCCGAACCGCTGGTCGAGGCCGTGGTGACGGAGCTGCGGGCCCGTGGCGCCACCGTCACGACGGGGGTGTTCGGAGCCGACATGACCGTCGAGTCCGTCAACGACGGTCCCTGCACGGTGCTGGTCGAGAGCTGATCGAGAGCTGGCGGAGCCGCCGGATCCTGGGACGGCGGTGGCCCCCGGAAACGGTGACGGCGCGCGTCAGGGACCATCGGCGAAGCTGCGGTAGACGCCCAGCAGCGCGGTGCGCTGGTCCGGGGTGAGTCTCGGGCCGGTCCGGATGGCCTTCTCCGTACCGCTCCCCTGCGCCGGGCCGCGCCGGGCCGCCGACCCAGCCCGCCTGGCTGAGGAGCTGCTCGGTGGAGAGCTGCAGGGCGTCCGCGATCGAGCGCAGCACCTTGAGCGAGGGCTGGTGCAGCCCGCGCTCGACCTGGCTGAGATAGGCATTGGACACGCTCGTCAGCGCCGCCATCTCCCGCAGCGAGAGCCGCGCGAGCCGGCGCCGGGCTCGGATGCACTCCCCGAGCGCGTTGATCGGGGCCGCCCAGCCGGTCCGGCGCGCGTCGGACTCGGGCTCCTCGTCGGCGGGTCGTGCTGCACTCATGGCCCCATCATCACCCGGCAGTTGCGGCGCCCGGGCGACGCGATCAGCGTTCCAGCACGTAGCTCCCCGGGGCGTCCTGCAACGGGAGGTAGGCGGAGCTGCCGATCGACGGCGGCGTGCGCTGCTCGCCGGCCCGCTCCGCGATCCACGGCGACCAGTCCTCCCACCAGCTGGCCCGGTGCTCGCCGGCGGCATCGCGCCAGGTCGCCGCGTCCGCCGGCAGATGGTCGGACTCGCCGAACCAGTGCCGGGACTTGGGCGAGGGCGGGTTGACCACCCCGGCGATGTGCCCGGAGTTGGAGAGCACGAAGCGGACGGTTCCGCCGAGGTGGGTCGCCCCGGCGTACACCGACGTCCATGGCGCGATGTGGTCGGCCTCGGCGCTCACGACGTAGGCGTCCTGCTCGACCGCGGCGAGGTCCAGCCACTCCCCCGCGAGCTCCATCTTCCCCTCGGCGAGCTGGTTCTCCAGGTAGCAGCTGCGGAGGTACTCGATCTGCATCGCGGCCGGCATCCGGGTGGAGTCGGCGTTCCAGCTCAACATCTCGAACGGGGCGGGGTCCTCGCCGAGCAGCCAGTCGTTGATCACGTAGTGCCACACGAGGTCGCTGGCCCGCAGCAGGTCGAAGGTGGTCTTCATCGACTCGGCCGGCAGGTACCCGGTGCGGCGGATGCGCCGCTCGAGGCGCGCGACCGTCGACTCGTCGGTGAACACGCCGAGCCGCCCGGGCACCGTGAAGTCGAGCAGGGTGTTCATCAGCGTGAGCGTGTTGATCCGGTTCTCGCCGCGGGCGGCCAGCCACGCCGCCGCCGCGGTGGCGAGGGTGCCGCCCAGGCACAGCGCGCCGACGTTGACCCGCTCCGCCCCGGTGATCTCCTGCACGACGTCGAGGGCGGCGAGCGGACCCTCCCGCAGGTAGTCCGACATGGTGAGGTCCCGCAGCCCGCCGTCGGGGTTGCGGTAACTGATCATGAAGACCGTGTGCCCGTGCTGAACCGCCCACTCGACCAGGCTCTTCTGCGGCGCGAGATCCATGATGTAGTACTTGTTGATCCACGGCGGGGAGAGCAGCAGCGGGATCTCGTGCACCTGCGCGGTCTGCGGGGCGTACTGGATCAGTTCAATGAGCCGGTTGCGGAACACCACCGTGCCCGGCGTGGCCGCCAGCTCCCGGCCGGGCATCAGCGCGCCGGACGTCGCCTGACGGGGCAGCCCGCGGTTGGTCACGATGTCACGCAGGACGTTGCGGGCACCGCGGGCGAGGCTGCGGCCGCCGGTGTCGAGAGCCTGCTTGAGCAGCGTCGGGTTCGACCACGGGAAGTTCACCGGGGCGGTGGCCTCGACGGCCTGCTCCACCAAGAAGTCGATCTTGCGACGGGTCTGCGGCGTCATCGCGACGTCACGGGCGACGGCGCGCAGGTGCTCCGCGAACAGGGTGTGCTGCTGGCGGAGCAGGTAGTAGTAGGCGTTTCCCTCCCACGCCGGGTCGGCGTAGCGGCGATCCTTCACCGGCAGCGCGGCGGGGCCGGCGTCGTGGCGGCCCAGCCCGCGC
>JAJAZD010000089.1 GCA_026785945.1 Pseudonocardia sp.
CCGTCGGGAAGCTCCGCGAGTTGAACGCAGTTGCCGTTGTCGCCGCTGAAACTGCTGGTGCGCCACTGCGCCTCGGGCCTGTCGTCGGTCACGACAGCCTCCTTGCATCACTCCGCGAGCATTGCCTCGATCAGGGCCACGGACTGGTCTGGACCGAGGGCAACCTGCTGGAGGTTGCCGGCCACCATGGTATAGGTGCTGAGCTGATCAGATTCCTGCAGGTAGACCGCGCCGTCCTTCAGCTCCACGTAGCAGATTGGTCGCGCAGCGTCGAAGGTGAGCAACACGAACGGCCCGGCGAGGGCGGTGTGCAGCCCGTCCTCGGGGCGCACGATCTGCAGCGTCACGGTCGGCAGCTCGGCCACGGCGATCAGGTGTCGTAGCTGGGCCCGGCGCATCTCCGGCGTGCCGACGGCGAGCCGCAACGCCCCTTCGGTGACCACGGCGTGCAACGCGAGCGGGCGGTCCGGGTCGGTGAGCCGCCGGGTACGCGCCAGCCGGAACCCGACGAACCGGTCTCCGTGATCGGCCCGCACACGGGGCGAGCCCGCGGTCACGGCGGCCGCGTACTCCTGGGTCTGGAGCAACCCGGGGATGATCGTCGGTTCGAAGGTGAACTCGCGCTCGGCCAGCCCCTCCAGTCCGACGAACGTCTTGAGCCAGTCGGGCACGACCTGCGTCCAGGGCGCCCACCAGGTCGCCTCGTCGGCGCGCCCGGTCAACGAGGCGAGGCGGTCGACCTCCCGCGGCGGTACGCCGTAGGCAGTGAGCACGGCGGCGATGTCCTCGGGGTCCTGCTGCTGGCGCCCCATCTCCAGGTGGCTGAGCTTGGGTCGGCTGATGCCCGTCCGCTCACTCGCCTCGGCCAGCGTGAGGCGTGCATCGCCTCGGAAGCGCGCGAGTTCGGTGCCGATCAACCAGCGGAGCGGACTGGGGTTCACCGGGCTCACGGCTACCTTCCGTCATGATACGTATCATGCTAGCGTTCACGTTGCAGTCACGATGAGTCGAACCTTAGACCTGGAGGTGCTCGGTGCAGCAGCCCGACACGACCACCGGCCGCAGCCGGCACCCGGACCAGGCCGAGGCGGGACGTGCCCCCCGACCGTTCCGCCTCGGCCACACCACCGGCCGCCACCGTGTCGACCGCCACCGGTCACCGACCCTGCTCGCCTCGCTGCTGCGTCGCGGCAGCCGCGCGAACCGGTGGCCACGATGAGCGCGGCCGACGACTGCATCGACGAGGTGGCGCGCTTCCTCGTCACGTTCGGGGCCGTCGACCGGGCGGCGGCGCGCCACGTGCTGGCCGCCGGTGGCGGCTGTGCGGGGTGTGGGCCGTCGGCGGGATCGTGGCCGTGTGCCGTGGCCGCCAGTACCGCCCGGGCCCGTGTCGCTCTCCGCGGTTCGGGCGCCCTGTCGGCGAACCCGGTCATGCCGGCAGGGCCGGCGTGACCGCGGTCCTGCCCGAGGAGTTCGCCCATGACCCGATCGCGTCCCACTCCGCGCGGTTCCCGCTCGGTCAGGTCGCCGGCCCGCTGTCGCAGGATCGGCCGTCGCCCCGCGGTGTGCGGCCGTGGGGCCTGGTGGCGATGCGGCCCGCCCGCGCGCAGGGCGATCCGGTGCGGGAGGCCTTCACCTACGACTCCATCACGCAGACCTCGGTCGATGCCGCCGGCCGTCCTCTCGTCACGTCCGGTGCCACGGCGAACAAGGTGACGAGCAACGACGGGGACGAGGGTCCCTCCGAGGACTATACGTACGACTTCTGTCCCGACTCGCCGTATCCCGTGTAGATGTCGGTCCTGATCCTGGCCGAGGACGTCGACGCGACCGCCGATGAGGTAGTCCGAGCCCTCGGCGAACGTGCAGTGCCGGTCCACCGCGTCAACACGGCCTGGTTCCCCTCCCAGCTCCGCCTCGACGCGCGGTTGCAAGGTCACCGTTGGACGGGTGTGCTCCAGACTCCGTCCCGTCGCGTGGAGCTGGAGGAGGTCACGGCGGTCTGGTACCGGAGCCCGCGTGCCTACCGCTTTCCCTCCGGCCTGTCGGATGCTGAGCGCGCGCACGCCGCCCTGGAAGCCAAGTACGGGCTCGGTGGCGTCCTCGCGTCGCTACCGGCGCTGTGGGTGAACCACCCGGCGCGGCTCGCCGACGCGGCGTACAAGCCGGTCCAGCTGGTCACGGCGCGCCGGTGCGGGCTGAACGTGCCTGACACGCTCATCACCCAGGACGCCGGCGCCGTCCGGCTCTTCGCCGAGGAGGGCGCGAGTGTGACCAAGCTGCTCGGCAGCAACACCCTCGTCGAGCAGGGGCTCCGAAAGCTGGCCTTCACGCAGCTCCTTGACCGGGACGGCCTCGCGGACCTGCGGGGCATCGAGGTCACCACGCACCTCGTCCAGCGGTGGGTTCCCAAGGCGTACGAGGTGCGGCTCATCGTGATCGGGACCGAGTTCACCGCCGCCGCCATCCGCTCCGCAACGCCGCAGGGTCACCTCGACTGGCGAGCCGACCACGACGGCGCCGGATACGACCTCGTGCCGACGCCGGCCGCGGTCCGTAGTGGTGTGGCCGAGCTGATGCAGATCATGGACCTGCGTTACGCCGCGCTGGACTTCGTCGTCACGCCGGGCGGAGAGTGGGTGTTCCTGGAGATCAACGCCGGAGGCCAGTTCGGCTGGATCCAGGAACGGACCGGCGCACCGCTGATCGGGCAACTCGCCGACCTGCTCGCGAGAGGAATCAGATGACCGCCCGCGGTGCGGCTGACTGGAGATCACGGGCCCGGAGGCTGGCGCTCCTGCTTTCGGAGCGGGGCGATGTGACCGACGACGCGTGGCGATCCGCGGTCGGTGCGGTGCCCCGCCATCGCTTGGTACCCGAGGCGTACCGGCAGGAGGCGGGAACGGGAGCCTGGCAGCGGATCGACACCGCCTCGGACGGCGGGCTGGACCTGGTGTACTCGCCGACGACCCTCGTTACAGCGCTCGACGACAGCAGCGGCCATCTGCTCGCCAGCTCGTCCAGCACGAAGCCGGACCTCATGCTCCGGATGCTGCACGTCCTGGACGTGCATGAGGGGCATCGAGTACTGGAGATCGGCACCGGCACCGGCTACAACGCCGCGCTCCTGGCCCACCGCCTGGGGGACGACGCCGTCTACAGCGTCGATGTTGACGGGGAGTTGGTCGATGTGGCCCGCCACCGGCTGTCCGAGATCGGCTTCGAGCCGACCCTCGTCGCCGCCGACGGAGTGGAAGGTCTGCCCGAGCACGCGCCCTTCGACCGCATCATCTCCACCTGCTCGGTGCCGTCCGTGCCGTGGTCCTGGGCTGAGCAGCTGACGTCGGACGGAAAGATGCTGCTCGACCTCAAGGTCGGAAACGCGGGCGGCAACCTGGTCGCTCTGGACCGGCGTCCCGACAGGGTGGAAGGTCGGTTCACGGCTCGGTGGGCGACATTCATGACGATGTGGCACGGGCGCGATGCCCCGGTGCCGAGGGCGCCGCGGGCGACGTGCTCCACGGAGCGGTCCACGACAGCCCCTCCGCGGCCCTGGGAGAGCCACCGCGTCGTCTGGTTCCTCGCGCAGCTCGCCCTGCCGCGACACGTCGGCATCGGGCTGCGTCTCGACCCGGACACTCTTCGACCGGTCGCCGCCACCCTCGATTCCCCCGACGGCTCGTGGGCGTCGGTCGACCTGGACGGGGCTGGCGGAATACGCCGGGTCGTCGAGGCCGGACCGATCCGGCTGTGGGCGTCCGTTGAGGACGCTCACGACCGGTGGGTCGGGTTCGGCGAGCCCGACTGGCCCAGGTTCGGAGTTACGGCTCAACCGGACCGGCAGTGGGTCTGGCTGGACGTGCCCGCCGGGCCGAACACGTGGCCTCTCCCACCGCCCAGTGACTTGTGAACATCCATATTATGTTCACAGCTGTCCGTTAGGTGCTAGCCTTTCCCGTGTGGACGTTAAGAGTGGCATGCCTTGGTAAGAGGCTCACCCCGAGTTCCACCACACCGCGCGCGTGGGCCTGACTGGGGAGGCACCACGACGGCACCGCAGGGTCTCGGCGACCTGGCCGACACCCTGCTGACAATGCGGGAGGCGGCCGGGCTCTCCGGGGTCGAGGCCGGCTGGCGCGCGGGGTTCTCCCAGGCGAAGAGCGGATCGCCCGTATCGAGGCGACGGCCAAGAAGATCGGCGACTTCGCCCCGGCGGTGGTCCCCGGCCTGCTGCAGACCGAGGCGTACATGCGCGAGTCGGCCGTTCCTGGCGGGCTCGACGAGGACGCCCTGGAGCGGTGGGTCGTGGCCCGCCTCAACCGCCAGCGCCTGCTCGACGACCCGCGCCGCCGGTTCACCGTGATCGTGACGGCCGGGGCAACGGGTGGCGGGCGAGGACGCCCGGGACATGGCGGCGCAGGTCGACACGGAGCGCACCTGGTCCATCGCTCCCCGCCAACCGGCGGGTCGTATCGGGAGCGGTCCGGGGGCGCATCCCCGGCTGTCCACGATCTCGCCTCATCCACATCGTGCGTCGCCCTCAGTTCGTGGTGACGACCCGCAGGTGCGGCCCGATGTAACCCACGTACACCTGGCCGGTGGACGGGTAGTCGTCGAGGTAGTGCATGCGCGGGCTCCGCATCCCGGCCTTCCCGAGCTTGAAGTGCGCGGCCATCGACGCCGACCCCGACGGGTCGACGTCGACGGGAACGGGGAAGTCCCGCAGGTGCCCGTACCGGTCCATCGTCGACATGGACTCGCCGCCCGCGTGCTTGCCGGGCGGCAGTCCGCGGTAGCCCTGCGGCGTGGCCTCGATGTACTGCTGGAAGCTGCCGGCGAAATCGCCGGCGTGTCGGGCTTCCAGATACGAGGTGAGCGCGAGCAGCGACTCCCAGGCGATGAGCGCGTACTTGCCGCTGGCGTCGACATCCGCGAGCCGCCGCACGATGTCGACATCTCCGGTAAAGACGACGCCGGACCCCCCCAGCTCGGGTAGCCGGACCGCCAGCTCGTCGAATGACGAGGGAATGTCGGTCTCCCGGTCCTTCGGCATGGTGGCCGTGGCGAGCCCGTACTCCTGCTGGGCACGGAACTGGTCGCGCAGCCACCGCGTCTCGTCCTCGGCCTGCACGCGAAGCAGTTCCGCCAGGGTGCGCTCCTCCTCCTCCGTGCGGAGCTGCCCGCGCAGGTTCTCCACGTCGGCCCGGAGGTCGTCGACCTCGGTGAGGCTCTGCTCCAGCTGCGTACGGGAGCGCAACAGGATCTCCCGGTCGCGGGAGTACCGCTGGGTCAGGTTGCGGTGCTCGTTGTCGAGGCCCTGCCACCCTCGCACCGACGACGCCGTCCAGTTAGGTCCCAGCACCGCGGCGACGTCGGCGAGTCGCCGTGCCTGGTCAGCCACCAGCGCCTGCAGCTCGACGACGTCGTCATCTGCCACGGTCGGTTCGGGAACGTACGGAGCGACGGCCGGGGTGGCCGGCTCCGCCAGCTGGACCGTCTCGGCGGGAACCGGCTCGGGCTCGAAGATCCGGTCGAGCAGCAGGGCCGTCGTCACGCGGTCGAGATCACGGGTGGTGCGCGCCAGGGACACCGGAGTGGCCCGGTCGTTCGCATGCCGCCGCGCCACCCGGGCCAGCAGTTGCCGGATCTCGCGGTCCTCACTGGTGGCCATCCGCCCCGTGCTGAGCACCCGGTGCCGCGGCCCGTCCTGCGGGTCGGTGATCTGCGCGGCCGGCCGGAAGGTGCGGATCGTCCACGGCGACACGGCATGGGACGGGCCGACGAGTTCCGCCAGCCGGATCGTCGTGGGGGGATCCAGGACGACGGTCTGGGCCATCCCCTTCATGTCGCCGGCCCAGTACCGGACCTTCTCGACCCACGGCCCGAAGTCGAGCTGGTCGCCCGTTCCGGCGACGAGGAGCAGGGCGTGCCGTTCGGGATCGCCGATCCACGCCACGAGGTCGTCGACCTGCGACATGCCGATGACGGGGGGCTGGGACCGCAGCGGCAGTGCCCCGTCGCGGGGCTCGTGGAGCACGTCGACGATCTGCGCGAAGACGTTCGGCGGCTTGGCCGGGGTCCCCTGATCGCTGGAGGCGACCAGGTTCACCCAGCCGCGGCCCGCGCGCGCCGGGACGAAGACGGTCAGCTCCGTGCGCCAGGACTCACGGGTGCGGTCCTCGACGAGGACACATCGCACCTGGTGGCCGTCTGCCTTGTCATTGTGGGCGACGGTCAGCGTCGTGGCTCCGAAGGTGTCGCGCCGGCTCACGTGCAGATCGATATCGATGGCCTTGCGCTCACGCAGCCAGGCCCCGAACTGGCAGAGCACCTGCTGGAGGCTGTCCGGCCGGCGGACGAAGGAGAAGTAGGACCGGTACGCGTTGCGACCGATGATCGTCGTGTCGACCGGCCCCTCGTCGTCGATCGTGTCGGCGAGCGCCGTCGTGTCATCCCCCATGTGCGGCTTCCCCCGTCAAAGTGACCATACGTACACGCTCCGTAGTACCGTCGGCCCGCTTTCGCGTGACAGGGGAACCATAGTGCGATTCTGTGAACAACTGCAAGGCGTTCACAAGTACTGCGCTGGCTGCTAAGGTCAGCTCCGTGAACGGAGTCGAGTCCGAGCTGGTGACCGGCGCGTGGATCGCACGGCACGTGGGGGTGGGCCGGGCCGCCGTCGCGAACTGGCGCACGCGCTACCCGGACTTCCCACAGCCCGTCGACGGCGGGTCGAGCAGCCCGCTGTTCTCCTGGGTCGCCGTGCAGCAGTGGCTCGACGACACCGGGAAGTCTGTTCAGCTCGCCGAGTCCGGCCGCACCGGCACCGGCACCCAGCGGATCGGTGACGCCACACCGGCACCGCCGAGCGACCGCGCACTCGGCGAGCTGACGGCGCCGGAGCTCCTCGCCATGGTGCTGGTGTCGCTGCTGCCACGGCTCGGCGACGGCGACCCGTCGGGCGACGACGTGGACCCGCCTCTCGTCCTCGACCCGGCGTGCCGCGACGCAGGAGTCCTCACCGCGGTCATGGAGCGCTTCGGCGACCATGTGCGGCTCGCCGCGCAGGTCCCGGAGGAGCGCGACGCCGAGTCGGTCCGGCTGGCCCGCCCCGAGATCGGCGACGCGGTGCGGGTCGGTGAAGCGCTGCGGACCGACCGGTTCGCGGAGTCCCGGGGCACGGCCCGGGCGGTCGTGTGCGTCCCGCCGCGGGCTGCGCGCCAGTGGCCGGCCGCGGACCTGGCGGCCGACCCGCGCTGGAGGTTCGGCCTGCCCGACGCGGGGGATCCGGAGCTGGCGTGGGTGCAGCACTGCCTGGCGCACCTGCGGCCGCACGGCGTCGCGGTGGTCGTGATGTCCCCGGTCACGGCGGTGCGCCCGTCCGGCCGGCACGTGCGGGCTGCGCTCGTCCGCGCCGGTGTGCTGCGTGACGTCATCGCACTGCCGTCCGGGCTGGCCCCGCCCGGCGAGGGTGCGGTGCACCTGTGGGTGCTGCAGCGCGGCGTGGGCGGCGACGTCCGGATGGTCGATCTGAGCGGGCTCGCCGATGCCGCCGACGTTCCGCACGAGCACGCCGGATGGGAGGACCTGTTCGCCGGCGACGACCCGTCCGTCGTCCGGGCGGTGCCGCAGCTGGAGGTGCTCGACGACGACACGACCCTGGTGCCGTCGCAGTACCTGCACGCCCGCGTCGACTCCACCGCAGAGGATCTGGACCGGGTCACCGGCCGCCTCCGCCTGCTCTACGAGGGTCTCGGGCGCGCCATTCCGCATCCGGTGCCGTCGGGTTCGGCGTCCCGCCGTCCCGAGGTGACGCTCGCCGAGCTGGAACGGTCGCGGGCGATCACGATCCTGCCCAGGGACGCGACCCCCCGGGCCGGCGATCTGCTCTTCCGCACGATGGGTCGCGATCCGGTCGTCGCGGACGGTAGCCCGGACGACGAGCGCGGCGTCGCCCAGGTAGTGGGGATCGACACCGACCGGCTCGACCCGCACTTCGTCGCGATGTTCGTCCGCGCCGACGCCCGCGCCGCCCCCGTCGCCAACACCCACAGCGCCCTGACCCGCGAGGACGTCCGCCGCTGCCGGATACCGCGGATGCCGGTGGCCGAGCAGCGGCGCTACGGCGAGGCGTTCCGACGGCTGTCGGAGCTCACCGCGGTGGCAGAGCGGCTGGCCGCCATGACCACCGCCGTCGTCACCCAGACCGTCCACGGCCTCACCGCCGGTGCCCTCGATCCTGCCACCATCGGAGCACCGGGCACCATCGGACCCCCCGAGAACGAGAAGAGAACGCAGTGACCTTGCCCGGTTCCGGCCCCACGCACACGCGGATGGCGAGCGACATCTGGTCGGTCGCGGACCTGCTGCGCGGCGACTACAAGCGCCACGAGTACGGGAGGGTGATCCTGCCGTTCACGCTGCTGCGCCGCCTCGATGCGGTGATGGCCTCGACCCGTGACGCCGTCCGCGCGCGGGACGCGGCCCTGCCGGACATCCAGAACAAGGACCACCTGCTCCGGGTCGCAGCCAAGCTGGCGTTCTACAACACCTCGAAGCAGGACTTCACGTCGGTCGCTGCTGACGCCGGCGGCGTGGCGAGGAACCTGCGTGACTATGTCAGCGGGTTCTCGCCGAACGTGAAGCAGATCCTGGCCCAGTTCAAGCTGGAGGAGGTGATCAGCGGGTTGGCGGGCGCGAAGATCCTCTACAAGGTCGTCGGCCGGTTCGCCGAGATGCGCGATCTGGACAAGCTGTCGAACCACGACATGGGTTACGTGTTCGAGCACCTGATTCGCAGGTTCGCGGAGGACTCGAACGAGACGGCCGGTGAGCACTTCACGCCGCGCGAGGTCATCAAGCTGATGGTGAACCTGCTGATCGCGCCGGACGCCGAGACGGTGGCGGGGGAGGGGCAGGTCATCAACATCCTCGACCCCGCGTGTGGCACGGGCGGGATGCTCACCGCGGCCGAGGACCGGATCAAGGCGATCAACCCGAAGGCCGAGGTCTTCGTGTTCGGCCAGGAGCTCAACGGCGAGTCGTGGGCGGTGTGCCAGGCCGACATGCTGATGAGCAGCCACCGGGGCCGTATCGCCTTCGGCAACACGTTCAGCGAGCCGGCGCACGAGGGCAAGAAGTTCGACTACATGCTGGCCAACCCGCCGTTCGGGGTGGAGTGGAAGAAGGTCAAGGACGAGATCGAGGCCGAGGCCGAACTCGGCCACGGCGGCCGGTTCGGCGCGGGCCTGCCGCGGATCAATGACGGCTCGTTCCTGTTCCTGCAGCACATGATCTCGAAGATGGAGCCCGCCGAAAGAGATCGACACCGGGGCAAGGGTGCGCGGCTGGCGATCGTCTTCAACGGCTCCCCGCTGTTCACCGGGGCCGCTGCGTCCGGGGAGTCACGGATCCGGCAGTGGATCCTGGAGAACGACCTGCTGGAGGGCATCGTCGCGCTGCCGGATCAGCTATTCTACAATACCGGCATCTCCACGTACTTCTGGATCCTGTCCAACCGCAAGGTCGCGGCGCTCAAGGACAGGGTGATCCTGCTCGACGCCCGCGACCAGTGGGAGAAGCTGCGCAAGAGCCTCGGTGACAAGCGCAAGCAGATCAGCGAAGCCCAGATCGAGCACATCACGACGGTGTACGTCGACGCGCTCGCGGTCGCCGCCGACGAAGCGCACCCCGACCACGCCAAGGTGAAGGTCTTCCGCACCCGCGACTTCGGCTACCACCGCATCACCGTCGAGCGCCCGCTCAAGCAGCGCTTCGAGATCACCGACGACACCCTCGCCACGCTGGACAATGCCCGCTCGCTGGCGAAGTGGGACAGCCGGGATGCGCTGGTTGCGGCGTTGCGCCCGCTCACCGGAACGGTGTGGTGGACGAAGAAGGGGGCCGGAGACGCCCTGCGCGCCGCCGCCCGCTCCGCCGGGGTGCTGTGGCCGACCACGGCGTCGCTGGTGAAGGGACTCTGGGGCGCGGTCGCGGTGTCCGATCCGGAGGGGGAGGTGCAGACGGCGAAAGGCGAGGTGCTCCCCGATCCCGACCTGCGTGACTACGAGAACGTCCCGCTCGACGAGGACATCGAGGTGTACTTCCAGCGCGAGGTCATCCCGCACGTGCCCGACGCCTGGATCGACCATGAGAAGACGAAGGTCGGCTACGAGATCCCCTTCACCCGACACTTCTACGTGTACACCCCGCCCCGGCCGCTGGCGGAGATCGACGCGGAGTTGCGGGATTTGGAGGGGCAGATTCAAAAGCTGCTGGGGGAGGTGACGGGGTGAGCTGGGGCAACATTGCACTGAAGAGGATTGCAACACTGGCCGCCGGGGGCACTCCGTCTGTCGACGAACCGAACTATTGGTCGGAAGGCGACGATGGTTACGCCTGGTCGGCCATCAGTGACATGTCGTCGGTCGATGCCGTAACTGCGACTGGACGGCGAATCTCGGAGGATGGTCTTCGATCCGCCCGGATCAAGGTGGGTGAGCCGGGGACGATCCTATTCAGCATGTATGCCAGTCTTGGTCACACGGCGTGGCTCGAAGTTCCTGCGGCCTGGAACCAGGCCATTCTTGGGCTTCGAGCGGATCAGTGGACCGACGCGCGATTTCTACGATATTCACTTGTGGCTATGCGACAAGGCTTGGCCGAGTTGGCGAGGAGTAGTACTCAAGCCAATCTCAATGCTGAGCAGGTTGGTAACCTGCCGATTTCGCGCCCACCACTCGACGAGCAGCGCCGTATCGCCGACTTCCTTGACGCCGAGACGACTCTTATCAACGGTCTCACTGAGCAGCGTTCCCGGCAGCGGGAGCTGCTGGAGGAGATGAAGCAGAGTGTTACAGATCATGCCATCGCCTATCTCAACAACTGTCGGCGGCCCCGGCTCGGATACCTCGCGCGCGTGCGTACCGGTGTGACGGTCGACGGTAGTCGGCAACAGGCTGAGGTGTCACGCCCTTATCTGCGCGTTGCGAATGTTCAGGTCGGCTATCTCGACCTGAAAGAAGTTGCCGAGATGGACGTACCACGCACCACCGCGGCGGCAAGCCGCCTGCGTACAGGAGACGTGCTCATGACCGAGGGCGGCGATCTTGATAAGCTCGGTCGGGGGACAGTGTGGCGTGACGAAATCGCGGATTGTCTCCACCAAAACCACGTTTTCGCCGTCCGGCCTGACGGTGACGATCTTGTCCCCGAGTACTTGGCACTCCTGACCCGAGCGTCCTTTGCGCGATGTTACTTCGAGAGTACTGGTAACAAGACGACTAATCTGGCGTCGACGAGCAGCAGCAAGATCCGCGACTTCCGTATTCCAGTGCCGGATGTGAGCACCCAGTGGTCGATCGTCAAACAGATCGACGCTCGGTTGGCGGAGGTCGAGCAGTTCGACGGCTTGATCGGGCGTCAGATCGCCCTGCTCGCCGAGCGTCGCGAAGCCCTCATCACCGCCGCCGTCACCGGCCAGATCGACGTCACCACCGCCCGAGGAGTGGATGTATGAGCCCCGGAGCCCACACCGAGCGCGCGTTCGAGGACCGCGTCGAGCATGAGCTGCTGGTCCAAGGCTGGGAGAAGGCGCAGGGCGGGTACCGAGCCGAGCTGGGGATCGACACCGGCGAGCTGGTCCGCTTCCTCGGGGCCACCCAAATGAAGGCCTGGGACAAGCTCATCGAGCTGTACGCCGGCGACCAGTCCACCGCCCAGCGGCAGTTCGCCCAGCGCCTGGCGTCGGAGATCGACGCTCGCGGCGTGCTTGACGTGCTGCGGCAGGGGATCAAGGACAAGGGCGTGGCGATCGACCTCGCCTACTTCCGTCCCGGCCACACCCTCGCCGCCGACGCTCTGCACGACTACCACGCCAACGTCCTGACCGTCGCCCGGCAGTTGCACTACAGCTCACGGGACGCGAAGAAGTCGGTCGACCTCGCGCTGTTCGTCAACGGGCTCCCCGTCGCCACCGTCGAGCTCAAGAACCCCAACACCGGCCAGGACGTCGACCACGCCATCGCGCAGTACCGCTCCCGCGACCAGAATGAGCTGCTGTTCGCCAAGCGCGCCGTCGTTCACTTCGCCGTCGACCCCGACCGGGCGCTCGTCGCCACCCGCTTGCAGGGCGGCGACACACAGTTCCTGCCGTTCAACGTCGGCTCGAACGGGCCCGGGATCAGCGGCGGCGCCGGCAACCCGGGCGCCGAGCCCGGCAGCTACGCCGTCGCCTACCTGTGGGAGCAGATCTGGCAGCGCGACAACTGGTTGGAGATCCTCCAGCGGTTCGTGCACATCCAGGCCCCCGCCAGGAAGGGTGTGAAGACCGACCCGCATACCGCGCCCCGGATCTTCCCGCGCTACCACCAGTGGGACGCCGTGCAAAAGATGGTCGGCCACGCCCGCACCGAGGGGGCCGGGAAGAACTACCTGGTCCAGCACTCCGCCGGCTCGGGCAAGTCGAACACCATCGCCTGGCTGGCGCACCGCCTCTCCAACCTGTTCGACGCGAACAACCAGCCGGTGTTCCACAAGACCGTCGTCATCACCGACCGGACCGCGCTCGACCAGCAGCTCCAGCGCACCATCTTCCAGTTCGACCACGAGCCCGGCGTCGTCAAGAAGATCGACGAGGACTCGGCCCAGCTTGCGGCAGCGCTCGACGACGCCACGTCCAAGGTCGTCGTGTCCACCATGCAGAAGTACCCGTTCATCCTGAACAAGATCGCCGGCATGGACCTGCAGGGCCGCCGCTACGCCGTGATCATCGACGAGGCGCACACCTCTCAGGGCGGTGACGCCGCCATCCGGCTCAAGCAGGCGCTCGGCGGGAACGCGGCCGCGCGGGAGGACGACGAGGACGAGGCCACCTACCTCACGCGGGTGCGGGGCAGGCAGCCGAACCTGTCGTACTTCGCCTTCACCGCCACCCCGAAGTCGCCGACGCTCAAGCTGTTCGGCACCTGGGACCCCCAGCGCGTCAACCCGCACACCGGCGAGTCGGGCATGTACGTGCCCTTCCACGTGTACTCGATGCGCCAAGCCATCGATGAGGGCTACATCCTCGACGTCCTCGCCAACTACCTGACCTACGACACGAAGTGGAAGCTGCGCAACGCCGCGCTCGAATCGGCGATCGGCAACCCCGACGTCGACGAGCGCAAGGCCAAGGCCAAGCTGGTCCGCCTGGCCCTGCGGCACCCGACGTCGCTCGCCCAGAAGGCGAAGCTGATCGTGGAGGACTTCCAGGAGAGCATCGACACGCGCCTCGGCGGCCGGGCGAAGGCGATGGTCGTCACCGGCAGTCGCCAGGACGCCCTCGCGGTGTACCAGGCGATCCGCCGCCACGTCGAGGACCGCGGGCTGGACCTCGGCGTGCTCGTCGCGTTCTCCGGTCAGCTCACCGACGAGGCCACCGGGCTGGAGTTCACCGAAGCCCAGCTCAACGGCTTCGGCGAGCGGCAGCTGCCCGACCGGTTCGCGTACACCAAGGCCGACGACGCGGCGGCCGCCGCGCGCGACCAGGAGGAGTACCGGCTGCTGGTCGTCGCCGAGAAGTACCAGACCGGGTTCGACCAGCCGCTGCTGTGCGGGATGTACGTCGACAAGCCGCTCACCGGCGTCACGGCCGTGCAGACGTTGTCGCGGCTCAACCGGATCCACCCGCTCAAGACCCAGGACGACGTGCGGATCCTCGACTTCGTCAACGACGCCTCCGCCATCCAGGAGGCCTTCGAGGACTGGTTCGAGACCACCATCACCACCGACGCCGACCCCAACCTGCTCTACGCCAAGCAACGTGAGGTCATGGACTACGGCCTGCTCGCGGCGTCGGAGATGGAGGCGTTCCTGCGCGTGCTCGGCGAAGCCGGGCCCGACCGCCTGTCCACCGGGGCCGAGAAGAAGCTCCACGCCCAGCTGCACGAGTACCTGAAGCCGGCGCTGGACCGCTTCGACGCGCTCGACACCGACGACGAGCGCGAGAACTTCCGCGGGTCGCTGCAGGACTACGTCCGTGCCTACAGCCTGCTGGCGCAGGTCATCGACTGGGGAGATCCCGACCTCGAGCGGCTCTACCAGTACGGCCGCATCCTGCTGATCCGGCTGCCGGGCCGCGCCTCGACCGCGGTCGACATCGGCGACGCCGACCTGTCCCACTTCCGGCTGGAGTTCACGGGTGCGCACAACGTGTCGCTCTCGGCCGCCGGCGACCGCGACGTCCGCGGGCACGCCGCCGACGGCGGCGCCCGGTTGGACCCGGACCTCACGCCGCTGTCGGAGGTGATCGCCGAGCTCAACGACCGGTTCGGACTCGGCCTGGGCACCTCCGACGAGATCCTCGTCTATCAGCAGGTCGTCAGCCTGGTCGAGGACACCTCGATGCAGCAGATCGCCCTGATGAACGACGAGGAGCGGTTCGGGCAGGTCGCCGACGACCGGCTCGACAACATCGTCGCCGAGAACGCCGAGCGCAACACCGACTTCGTCAA
>JAJAZD010000090.1 GCA_026785945.1 Pseudonocardia sp.
GGACGGCGCCGCCACGGCGCCGGCCTCGGCGGCCCGGGCGGTCGGGCTCCGCAAGGTGTTCGGCGCCACGGTGGCCGTCGAGGGGATCGATCTCGACGTCCCGACCGGCTCGGTTCTCGGCATGCTCGGCCCCAACGGTTCGGGCAAGACCACGCTGATCCGGATGCTGCTCGGGCTCACCCGCCCGACCGACGGCACCGCGGAGCTGCTCGGGCACCCGATCCCCGACGAGGCGGCGTGGGCGTTGCCGCACGTCGGCGCGCTCGTCGAGGGGCCGGGTTTCCACCCGTTCCTGTCCGGGCGCGAGAACCTCCGCCGGGGCGCGGCCACCGAGCCGCTGCTCGCGAGCCGGGACATCCCCGGCGCCGTGGACGCGGCGCTGGAGCGCGTCGGGCTCGTCGGGGCCGCCGACCGGCGGTTCCGCGGCTACTCGCTCGGCATGAAGCAGCGCCTCGGGCTGGCCGCGGCGCTGCTGATCCCGCGCCGACTCGTCGTGCTCGACGAGCCGACCAACGGGCTGGACCCCGCCGGCACCCGCGACGTCCGGCGCATCATCGCCGAGCTGCACGAGGGCGGAGCCACCGTCATCGTGTCCTCGCATCTCCTGGCCGAGGTCGAGGCCACCTGCACACACGTCGCCGTCCTGCAGGCGGGCTCGCTGGTCGCGGCCGGGGAGCTCCACACGCTGCTCGACACCGGCACGGGCGGGCTCGTCGTCAGCACACCCGATGTCGATCTCGCGGTGCGCACCCTGCGCGCCGCGGGCACGACGGCGTACCGGGCCGACGGTGCCGATCCGGCCGTCGTGGTCGGCGAGGACGGCCCGCCTGCCCCGGAGGTCATCGCGCTGCTGGTCCGCGCGGGCGTCGCCGTGCACGAGGCACGGCGCAGCCGGGCGAACCTCGAGGAACTGTTCGCACGCCTGACCGAGGAGACCTCATGACCGCCGACGCACGCCTTCCCGCGGAGGTGTCGGTATGACCGCCGACGCACGCCTTCCCGCGGAGGTGTCGGTATGACCGCCGACGCAGGCCCTCCCGCGGAGGTGTCGGTATGACCGCCGCGACCCTGACGCGGACCGACTCCCCCCACAGCGCCCCGCTGGGGCGGCTGCTCGCCGCGGAGACGCGCTGGGTGCTGCGGCGCCCGCGCACACTGGTGCTGCTGGGGATCTTCGCGCTGCTCCCGGTGCTCATCGCGATCGGTGTGGCCGTGACCGGCCGCTCGGGCGGTCCGGGAGCCGGCCTCATCAGCTCCATCGGCGGCAACGGCCTGGTGCTGCCGGTGGCGGCCATGACGCTGGCGCTCGCGTTGCTGCTGCCGCTGGCCGTCTCGATGTCGGCCGCCGACGCGATCGCCGGCGAGGCGGCCAGCGGCACGTTGCGCGGGCTGCTGATGTCCCCCGTGGGTCGGCTGCGACTGGTGGTGATGAAGGCGTTCGGCGTGCTCGTCGTCGCGACGCTGGCCATCGCCGTGATCGCGGTGGTGGGCGTGCTCGCCGGGCTGCTGGTGGTCGGCGGGGCCGACGGGCAGCTCGTCACGTTGTCGGGCACCTCGGTCGGCCTCGGTGACGCGCTCGGGCGGGTGGCGCTCGTCGCGGTCTGGACGCTCGGCCAGCTCGTTGCGGTCGGGGCGATCGCGCTGGCCATCTCGTCGGTCACGGAGCACCCGCTGGTCGTGCTGGCCTCGGTGCTCGGGGGGCTCATCGTGTTCGGGGTGCTCACGGCGATCCCGGCGCTGGACTGGCTGCAGCCCTACCTCCTGACCAGTGGCTGGACGGCCGGCGTGGACGTCCTGCGCGACCCCCTGCCGCTCGGCGGTCTCCTCGAGAGCTCCGTGAAGGCGCTCTGCTACACGGCGGTGGGTGCGGGCCTGACGACCTACCGAATGCTCCGCCGCGACGCCTGACGCGCCCCGCGGCCCGCGCGCCCGCTCGTGCCCGCTCGTGCCCCTCGTCCACTCCGGTGCTCCCCGTCGAACGGGGGCGCGGAGCCGGGACGGGGGGCACGAGCGTCGGACGGGGCAGGATGGGGGCATGGCCTCTCTGCTGGACGACGTCGCCGTCACCGCCGCTCTGCGCGACCTGCCCGGTTGGGAGCGGGACGGGGACTCGCTCGTACGCACCGCGTCGCTGCCCTCGTTCCCCGTCGCGATCGCGGTGGTCGACCGGGTGGCGGAGATCGCCGAGGCGGCAGACCACCATCCCGACATCGACATCCGGTGGCGCACCCTCACGTTCCGCTGCTCGACGCACGACACGGGCGGCATCACCGCGCTCGACGTCACCCTGGCCGGGGCGATCTCCGACCAGATCACCGCGGCGAGCAGCTGATCGTGAGGGGCCCGGCGACGTTACTCCGTTGGGGTGATGAGGTGGGGCGGGTGGGAACGGGCCGAAGCATCCGGTAGTTTGTGCAACTGGTCGTAGTTTTCGGTGTTCGTGTGACGCACGCTCGCGGGAACGTCCAGGTGATCACGCAGCATCCGTTCGGGCGCTGTGCCGATGCCGGGGTCGGCCGGGAACCGCACGGTGCGGAACCCATCACCACCTGCAGGGAGCAGTTCGCATGGCACAGGGAACCGTCAAGTGGTTCAACGGGGAGAAGGGCTTCGGCTTCATCTCTGTCGACGGGGGCGGCGCTGACGTCTTCGTCCACTACTCCGAGATCGACGCTTCGGGATTCCGCAGCCTCGACGAGGGGCAGCGCGTGGAGTTCGAGGTCGGCCAGGGCGCCAAGGGCCCCCAGGCCACGGGCGTGCGCATCATCTGATCGACACCCGCTCGACACGGAGCCCGTCTTCCCTTCGGGGGGGCGGGCTCCCGTCGTTCCCCGACCTCCACGGCGGGCGCGCGGCATCGTCACTTTCGGGTGAGAAGCCTTCGACACGCCCGCATCCCGGTAACGGATCCCCGTGCGACACGACGCCCCGGTTGACCACATCGGACACGTCGAGCACGAGGTAATTCACGGCCATGTTGAGACCACTGTGGACGATTGCCACCATCCTGGCCCTGATCGCGCTGGCCGGGACCGCCCCGCGGGCGGCCGCCCAGACCGGCACCGGGTCCGTCCCGTCGGGCAACAACTCGTGCAGCAACCCGCGTCTCGCGCAGAACGCCACAGGCTGGTCGACCACCTCGGGCGGGACGGGCTCCCGGCGCGCCGTCACCGGTCACGTCGCAGCGGCCTTCGCCTACCGGGTGTCGACCTACCTGACGCGCGCCACGATCGCCCTGCCGCAGCAGCAGGTCACCGCGGGCCAGCGCTGGACCTTCTCCTACGACGCCCAGGCCGGCCGCACGTCGGGCGTACGCGTGTCGGTGGACTGGTACAACGCGGGCGGCGGGCGCATCTCCCGTGTCGACGGTCCGGTCGTGTCCGTCGGTGCGGCCGCGTGGACGCGGGTGTCCGTCGCGGCGACCGCCCCGACCGGCGCCACCCGCGTCGCGGTCTCGGGCTCCGCCGACCTCGCCCGCACCGTCCAGTGGTCGAGCACGGCATGCGACTACACCCTCGCGAGCGCCGCCGTACCACCCACGACGACACCACCCAGCACGACGACACCGGCGCCCACCACCGTGCCGCCCACGACCACCACGGTCGCGCCCACGACGACAGCGCCGGCCACCACGACACTGCCGCCGACCACAGTGCCGCCCACGACCGCGCCACCGACCGGTCCCGGGGACGGGACACAGGCGGCGACAACGCTCGGCTGGGGGCCGCGGGCGGACGGTGACGAGTTCGAGGGCTCCGCCGTCGACACCGCGAAGTGGGGTCTCTACAACAGCCCCGGTCACGCCGGGGAGGGCCTGCGCCGGCCGTCGCAGATCTCGGTGAAGGGCGGCATCCTCACGATCGCCGGCACCTCGAACGGCACCACCGGCGGCATGGCGATGGAGCAGGGCCGCATGTACGGCCGCTGGGAGGCCCGGATGCAGATCCCGAAGGGCGACTTCCGGTATCACCCGGTCCTGATCCTGTGGCCCGACGCCGAGGACTTCCCGGTCGGCGGCGAGGTCGACTACGCGGAGACGACCACCGCCGCCTCGAAGATCGACTTCTTCCTGCACTACAGCTCCCAGAACAAGACCACCACGGCAAGCCGCGCGGTCGACCTGACGGGCTGGCACAACTACGCGGTCGAGTGGACTCCGACGGGCATCCGTGGGTACATCGACGGTGTCCAGTTCTTCTCCGACCTCGATCCGACGCACCTGCCGCCGCGGTCGATGCACCAGACGATCCAGCTGGACTGGTTCCCCAGCGGCGCCGCGCCGACCACACCGTCGTCGATGAACGTCGCGTGGGTGCGGATCTACGACGTCTGAGCCTGGATCGACCGCGGACGTGTGCTGGTGAAGGCGGGTCGTGACCCACGAATGCCCCTCCGAACTGGGAAAATGTGGCTTGTGACGGGCACATTGATCCCACACGGAAGGGCATCCGCTGGATGGACCATTTCACGCTCACCGCGCCGTAGCGGTGCGGCTCGTTGGGCAGGTTCCTGCGGTGCTTCCCTTCGGTCACGTCCAACTCGACGCCGTCGCCGCCCGACTGCTGGCCCGCCTCACCGCGGCGACCCGATCCTGGGCGGCGCGGAGCGAACGACGTTCCTCGACACCACGACGCCCTGCGCCAGACCTACGGCTACGCCGAACAAGGCAGCGGACGCGGCTACACCGGCATCAAGGGACTCAACGCGCTCCTCGTGACCCTGTCCACGCCGCCCTCCGCCCCCGATCCGCCACCCGAACGCGATCTTCGACGACGACGAGCAGCGCGGGGTCTCCGACGCCGAGGTCACCGAAACCGCGTTCACCGCGTTCACCTGGGCGCCGCACGGCCGATTACATCACCGCCCGGCTGATCGTGCGCCGGGTGCTGCGCCTGAACCCGAAAGCCGTGCGGGCCGGGCAGTCGGAGATGTTCGCCGTCCACCGGTATCACGCCGTGTTCACCGATACCCCGGAACCGATGCGGGGTGAACCGCAAAGTCGTTCCTGCTGGTCGTGATGTGTGTTGAGGGTCCGGATGCAGGCCGAGGATGGTCAGGAGCAGGTGGGGGTTGGAGCTTGCGGATGGTGGCCGCGATCTTGGTGTGGCCGGCCTGTCGGATCAACCCGACCACGAGATTACGTAGAGTCACCATGATGCGGGGTTGGGAGGCGGTCCGGACCCACGAAGCATCTTCACGATAGGTGACATCGCGTCAGTGGATCTTGTTTTCGCGCCCGCGCCGACCGGCTCGCACGCCTCGGTCGGCCACCGACATCGCCGCGGGCCACAAACAGCTCCTCGAGGTCGAACGCGGCCGGCGAGACATGAAATCGGTCATCGACCTGCGCCCGGTCTACCACCGCCTCGAAGACCGCATCCACGCCCACGTCGTGCTGTGCTGGCTCGCGCTGCTACTGATCCGGGTCGCCGAGATCACCACCGGCCACACCTGGCCGACCATCCGCCGCGACCTGCACCGGCTCCACGCGATCACCCACACCGGCCCGAGCGGGACCTTCCGCCAGACCACTGATCCCACCAAGCCGCAGCTTGACCTCTACGCCCGCCTCGACCTCCCCCTCCCCAAGAAGATCATCGAGACCACCACGTCAAGCTCCTGACCAGGCACAACGCGCCCGCCTAGTAACACACGCGATGAGCGTGTTGTCAGGCGTTTCCGTAGTTCAAAGCACAAATCCGTGTACCAGACCGCCACCTCAACTGCGGAACGCAGGACCGTCAGTGACCATGTTTGAGTGGGCGACCAGGGGGCCGGCGACAGCGAGCCTACGTCGGCCAGCCCCCGCAGCACGATCAACTACGCCACTGAGCTGCGCAAACGACTTTGCGCGTCACCCTGGAACCGATGCTCACCGTTGAGGCCACCCACCGCGATCACGCCATCATCGAGCAGGTCATCGCCGACCTGAAGGACTCCGCGCTCGCGCACCTGCCCTCGGGGGTGTTCACCGCGACCGCCGCCCGGCTGGTCCGCGCCGCGATCGCCCACAACCTCACCCGCGCCGCCGGCGCCTTGGCCAAGCTCGTTCCATGCCCGAGCCCGCCCCCTGGCCACGACCGGGAACCAACAGCGGAGCAGCCGGGCGGACCGGCCGGTCAGCCGTGCCCAGAAGCCTGCACCCCACCCGAAGAACCAACTACTGCGACCAGTCAGGTGCTGCGGTGGATCCAGGCCGAGTGGCGGCTCCGACGACCGGTCCACCGTCGGCGTGCAGTCGGACCACACCGACGGTGACGCCCGTCAGGCCTTCGGACGCGATCTCCCCGATCACCCGGTCGGCCTCGGCGAGAGCGTCCGCCCCGACCATCGGTCCGAGTGCGTCCGTCTCCCCGGTCGCCGAGTCGACCACCAGGACGAGGTAGCCGTCGCCGTCGTCCGGTTGCCCGGGCGGGAATGCGAGAACCATGGCCAGCACATCGGCGAAGACGTCGTTCATCGGAGCTGTTCCGGCCGGCTCGTACCGACGAAGGACGTATACACGACCACATTGGACAGGTAACTCCTCGCGCGGGCGTCGAACTCCCCGCCGCACGTCACCAGTTGAAGGGCGCTCACGCCTCTCGAGCCGTAGACCTGTCGGGCCGGAAACTGGTCCTTCCGGTGTGTCTGCACCGAATCGACCACGAAACTGACGACATCTCCGTTGACGAGATCCACCTCGATCCTGTTTCCCGGTCGCAATGAACCCAGACGGAAGAACACGGCTGGGCCGCGATAGGAGTCGACGTGCCCCAGGATCACCGCCGAGCCCACCTCGCCGGGTGTCGGCCCCAGCCGAAACCATCCCGGTTGCTGGAAGTCACCGGGCACCTCGACGGTCCTGTCGGGATTCAGCCCGAGTTCTGATAAGCCCACCGAGACATTGATGGCCGGGATACGCAACGCGACCGGTGCCGATCGTGACTGCGTGGGCGCCGGTGACCTCGCTCCCCCGCTGGAGGCCACCGGCGGCGGCACGACCGGGTCCGTCGCGCCGGGCCGCGCCGCTCCTGGAGGTACCTCGGCGATCCCTACCGCAGGTGCCGGCACGGCGTCGGGCACGACTTCGGACACGGCCGGAGGGGCCTGTGAGAGGGCCCCCGTCGGGACGCGGGACCCGGCGATCGGGTCCGCATCACCCGGCGACGCGGTGGGGACCCCGGCGCCGGGCGCACCGGCGACGAAGCACACGACCGCCACGAGGAGCAGGACCAGGGCCGCCACCCCCCAGATCGCCCGCCTGCCGTTCGCCCGTGGGTCGGTCATCCGTCGCCACGCCGGTTGGCATGTCCGAGATCGTCACGACCGTGGGAGCGTCGTCGACCGATCGCCAGCAGGGTCGCCGCGCCGCTCCCGGCGAGCGCGAGGGCACCGAGGGCGATCAGGCGGCCGTCACCGGTGTCTGCCGATCCACCCGCGCCGGTCTGCGGGGCTCCGACCGGGATGACGTCGCCCCCACCTGACCCGGAACCGGATCCGGGGGCACCCGCGACGGGCCCGCCGACCGGAGCGGAAGGTCCTGCCGGTGCGGGCTTCGACGTCGTTCCGGAGGTCGGCACCGGCACTGCCGGGGCCTTCGACGTGGTTGTCACCTGGGGCTTCGTCGTCGTGACCGGAGCCTTCGACGTGGTTGTCACCTGCGGCTTCGACGTCGTGACCGGAGCCGTCGTCGTGGTTGTCACCTGCGGCTTCGTCGTCGTGACCGGAGCCGTCGTCGTGGGCTTCGACGTCCCGGTGACCGTGGTCGGAGCCGTCGTCGGCGCCGTCGTCGGCGCCGTCGGCGGCGCGGTCGTGGGCGGCGTCGTCGGAGCCGGCGTCGGAGCCGTCGTCGGAGCGGTCGTGGGCGCCGTCGTCGGAGCGGTCGTGGGCGCCGTCGTCGGAGCCGTGGTCGGAGCCGTGGTCGGAGCCGTGGTCGGAGCCGTCGTCGGAGCCGTCGTCGGAGCCGTAGTCGGAGCCGTCGTCGGAGCCGTCGTCGGAGCCGTCGTCGGAGCCGTCGTCGGAGCCGTCGTCGGAGCC
>JAJAZD010000091.1 GCA_026785945.1 Pseudonocardia sp.
ACCGAGGACTACGTGTCCGGCCGTTTCGGCTGAGCCGGCCACGGTCCGGGGGGGGGCCCGCGCCCGGGGGGGGGCGGGGGCGCGCCGGCGCGGGCCCCCCGCGGGGGGGGGGGGGGCGGGGGGGGGGGGGGGGGCCCCCCCGGGGGGGGGGGCCCCCCCCGGACCGTGGCCGGCTCAGCCGAAACGGCCGGACACGTAGTCCTCGGTGGCCTTCTCCGTAGGCGTGGAGAAGATCGTCTTGGTCTCGTTCATCTCCACCAGCTGCCCCGGCTTGCCGGTGCCCTCGATGTTGAAGAACCCGGTGTAGTCACTGACGCGAGCCGCCTGCTGCATGTTGTGCGTGACGATCACGATCGTGTACTCGAGCTTCAGCTCGTTGATCAGGTCCTCGATGGCGAGCGTCGAGATCGGGTCGAGTGCCGAGCACGGCTCGTCCATCAGGAGCACGTCGGGCTGCACCGCGATCGCGCGGGCGATGCACAGGCGCTGCTGCTGCCCGCCCGACAGGCTCGAGCCGGGCTTGTCGAGGCGATCCTTGACCTCGTTCCACAGGTTCGCACCGCGAAGCGACTGCTCGACGAGGGTGTCGGTCGCTTCCTTCTTCATCTTCTTGTTGTTCAGGCGCTGACCCGCGATGACGTTGTCGTAGATCGACATCGTCGGGAACGGGTTGGGGCGCTGGAACACCATGCCGATCTGGCGGCGCACGTTCACCGGGTCGACGCCCGGGCCGTACAGGTCGACGCCGTCGAGTTCGAGCACACCCTCGACGCGCGCGCCGGGGATGACCTCGTGCATGCGGTTGATCGACCGGAGGTAGGTCGACTTGCCGCATCCCGACGGACCGATCAATGCGGTCACGGCCTTGGGCCGGATGGCCATGTTGACGCCCTCGACCGCGAGGAACGAGCCGTAGTAGATGCTGAGGTTCTTGGCGTCGATCGCTTTGCCCACTGTGTCGTTCCTATCGGGTCTTGGGGGCGAACGCCCGGGCGATCAGGCGGGCCGCGAGGTTCAACACCATGACGATGATGATCAGGATCAGCGCCGCGGTCCAGGCCCTGTCGATGTAGGGGTCCCGGGGTACGCCGGGGTTGGCGTAGGAGTTGTAGGCGAAGACCGGCAGCGTCGCCATGCGGCCGTCGAACGGGTTGAGGTTCACGTTGGCGACAAGCCCCACGGTGACCAGCAGCGGCGCTGTCTCACCGATCACCCGCGCGATCGCCAGCGTGATGCCCGAGGTGATGCCGGCGATCGACGTGGGGATCACGATCTTGATGATCGTGCGCCACTTGGGGACGCCGAGCGCGTAGGACGCCTCGCGGAGCTCGTTGGGCACGATCTTGAGCATCTCCTCGGTGGCGCGCACGACCACCGGGATCATCAACACCGACAGCGCCACGGATCCTGCGAACCCGAACCGGGCGCCGGGCCCGAGGAGGGCCGTGAACAGGGCGACCGCGAACAGGCCCGCCACGATCGACGGGATTCCGGTCATGACGTCGACGAAGAACGTGATGGACCGCGCGAGCCTGCCCTTGCCGTACTCGACGAGGTAGACCGCCGTGAGCAGTCCGATCGGGATGGACATCACCGCGGCGAGCACCGTGACGATCAGGGTCCCGATGATGGCGTGGTAGGCGCCACCGCCCTCGCCGACGACACCGCGCATCGACGAGCCGAAGAACTCGGCGTCGAACCGGGCCACACCGTTGGTGACGATCGTGAGGATCACCGATACGAGGGGGATCAGGGCCAGCGCGAACGCCGAGGTGACGACCGCCGTCACCAGCCGGTCGGTGGCCTTGCGGGAGCCCTCGACGGCGCGTGCGAGGACGTAGAGGGTGATCGTGAAGACGATCGCGGTGGCGATCACGAACAGCCCGATGTTGAAGCCGATCAGGGCGACCAGTACCCCCACCACAACGGCGGCGGCGACCAGTACACCGGGCACGATCATGCGCGGAAGCTGTCCCTGCTTCTCCAGCGTGACGGGAGGCGCGGGGGCGATGTCGCGGTCGGGATCACGCTGGGTGGTGTCGATGGTCATCAGTTGGCCCCCGAGAACTCGCGGCGTCGGTTGATGATGAGGCGGGCGAGCGAGTTGACCGCCAGCGTGATGAGGAACAGCACCAGGCCCGACGCGATCAGCACGTTCACGTCGAGGCGGTTGGCCTCGGGGAACTGGAGGGCGATGTTGGCCGCGATGGTGGCCGGGTTGCCCGAGCCGATCAGGTTGAACGTGATGCCGCCCGACGCCGAGAGCACCAGTGCGACGGCCATGGTCTCGCCCAGAGCACGGCCGAGGCCCAGCATCGCGCCGCTGATGATGCCGGAACGGCCGAAGGGCAGGACGGCCATCCGGATCATCTCCCAGCGGGTGGCGCCGAGCGCGAGCGCAGCCTCCTCGTGCAGCTTGGGCGTCTGCAGGAAGACCTCGCGCGACACCGCGGTGATGATCGGCAGGATCATCACCGCGAGCACGACACCCGCGATGAGCATGGTGCGTCCGGTGCCCGACGCCGGGCCCGCGAACAGCGGGATCCACCCGAGGTAGGTCTCCAGCCAGATGAGCAGCGGGATCGAGGCGACCGCCAGTGTGCTCGCGCCCCACAGCCCGTACACGATGCTGGGGACGGCTGCGAGGAGGTCGATCACGTAGCCGAGTCCGGCGGCGATCCGACGAGGTGCGTAGTGGGTGATGAACAGGGCGACGGCCACTGCCAACGGTGTGGCGATGACCAGGGCGATCACGGCAGCCAGCAGCGTGCCGAACACGAGCGGGCCGATGTAGGCGACGAGCCCGTTGCCGCCGGGGATCTGGTCTGCCGGGGCCAGTAAGGCGGGGGTGGCCTCGATGACCAGGAATGCCGCAACCCCGGCGAGCACGACGAGGATGAGGATCCCCGCGCCCTTCGCCAGGCCCGAGAAGATCCGGTCGCCGGGCTGGACCACCGCCTTGTTCGCGTTGGTGGATCGGTCCGTGCCTGCGGGGGCGGGCCCCGGACTGGTGTCGATACTCACGTCATCCCTTCCGGCGATGATCGCGGAAATAGCAGGAAACCGGCCAGGAGGCCCTCGCGCCGTCCATGGTGACGACTACCGGGGCCTCCTGGCTAGATGGTGTGCTGATTCAGCTTGCGGCAGCGACGGCGTCGATGGCCGGCTGGAACTTGGTGCGCTGGGTGTCCGAGATGGGCGCGTTGCCCGCGTTGGCGGACGCGGCGGCCTGGCCCTCGGAGCTTGCGATGTAGTTCAGGTAGGACTTCACCGTATCGGCGACCGCGGCGTCCGCGTACTGGGTGCACGCAACCGTGTAGGAGACGAGCACGACGGGGTAGGTGCCCGACTCGGTCGTGTCCCGGGCGAGCTCGACGGCGAAGTTGTACTTGCCCTGACCCTCGACGGACGGCGAGGCCTCGACGATGGCCGCGGCGGCCTCGGGGGTCGGGTCGACGAACGCAGCGCCGACCCCCACGTCGACGGTGCCCAGGTCCTTGGCCTGACTCAGGTCGGCGTAGCCGATCGTGCCCTGGCCGCCGGAGATGGCGCCCACGACACCGGATGTGCCCTGAGCGGCCTCGCCGCCCGGGACCGGCCAGACACCGTCTGCCGGGTACGTCCAGTCCGCCGGGGCGGCGGCCGAGAGGTACTCGGTGAAGTTCTCGGTGGTACCCGACTCGTCCGAGCGGTTGACCGGGGTGATCGCCAGGTCCGGCAGGGCGACGCCGGCGTTCTCGGCGGCGATCGCCGGGTCGTTCCACTTGACGATCTGCTTGTTGAAGATCTTCGCGATCGTCGAGGCGGACATCTTCAGCGTGTCGACGCCGTCCAGGTTGAAGGCGATCGCGATCGGCGAGATGTAGAGCGGCATCTGGACGACGTTGTCCGGGCCACCGCACACGGTCTGTGCCAGCGGCAGCTCCTCCTCGTCCAGCGCCGAGTCGGTGCCGGCGAACTGCACGCCACCCTCGGTGAACTGGGTGCGCCCGCCGCCGGAGCCCACGGCGTCGTAGGTGACGACCGCGTCCGCGGCGACCGCACTGAAGCCGGCGACCCAGGCCTCCATGGCCGCCTGCTGGGACGAGGCACCGGCACCGGCGATGGTGCCCGAGGCGGTGGCCGCGGCCGTGGAGCCGCCACCGGCCGGGGCGGGCTCGTTGGCCGCGCCGCAGCCGGCGAGAAGCAGTGCGCCACTGGTGGCAATGCCCACCGCAGCAATTCGAGCACGCGAGCCGTGCCGCAAGGTCTGCACCTTGATTCCTCCGTAGCTAGTTCACGAAATGGGCCACGCGGCTCTTGTGGCCGCACGGCGCGGAACGCTAGGCAGGCTCCATGGACGCACTCCCCCGTTCAGGTAAATGGAAGGTGAACACCTGAGCGGTCGTGAGACATCCCACCGGAACGTGAACTGTCTGTGACCTCGCTGTGACCTGGGACTACGCGAGTGACAGAGTTCCCGCGGCGATGGCCGAGACGTGAACGGGAGTCAACGGACGTACGAAACGTCTACGTCCCAACGGGTGAACCCGAGGTCGCGGTAGACACGGACGGCCGAAGCGTTGTCGGCCTCCACGTAGAGCATCACCTGGCTCAGCCCACGGTCGCGGAGGTGCCGCAGCCCGGCCACCGTCAGCGCCGAGCCGAGCCGCCTGCCGCGTGCGCTCGGGTCGACCCCCAGGACGTAGACCTCACCGATCGGCTCGTGCGGATGTTCCCCGGAGCCGGACGCGCCGTGCACCTTGGTCCAATGGAAGCCCAGCAGATGGTCGTCGCCCTGGTCGACCGCGAGCAGGAAACCGGCCGGGTCGAACCAAGTCTCGGCCTCCCGCAACTTCACCTGCTCCAGATCCCAACCGCCTTGCTCCGGATGCCAGTCGAATGCGGCGTTGTTGACGCGCAGGAACTCGGCCTCGGCGGCACCGACGACGAACGGCCGCAGCCGTACGCCGGGCACCGGCTCCGGCAACGGGAGAGGCGCCAGGAGACTGCGTCGCATCTGCAAGAGGACGCGCGCCCGCGTGAACCCGAGCCCGACCGCCAACGCCACCGCCCCCGGGTGCTCGCCGTGGGCCCACAGCCGCAGCCGCCGTCCCGCGGGGGAACCCGCCGCGGCCGTTCGGTCGAGCAGTGCACGCACGACGCGCCCACCCACCCCCGCACGCCGCTGCGCCGGATGCACCGCGAACTCACCCGCTCCACCCGCCACGGGGTCGGTGACGTCGAGGTGCGCGAACGCCACCAGCGCACCGGTGGCGTCGCGGCCGAGCAGGTGCGCGGCCTCGTCGTCGCCGCCGCTGCGCAGATGCAACAGGACGTGCTCCGAGAGCGGAGCCGTGCCGTCGGCGTCGGAGACCGCCGACACCAGGGCATGCACCTCGGCGATCTCGGCCTCGTCCAACCCGCCCGACCACGACAAATCGATCACCCGACCCAGGCTACCGCCGGCCGGGAGGGAGTCAGGCCATTCCCGCGACGCCCGACACGCGGACGGAGGGCACCCGATGGGTGTCCCCGCCGTCGTCCCCGGGGTCCCCGGACCTGTCCCTCACGACGGCCGGCACCGCCAGCGACCCGCGGCTGGGCCGCACGAACTTGTATCCGACGTTGCGCACGGTGCCGATCATCTGGTCGTGCTCGGTACCGAGCTTGGCGCGCAGACGTCGGACATGGACGTCCACCGTGCGGGTGCCGCCGAAGAAGTCGTACCCCCACACCTCCTGCAGCAGTTGGGCGCGGGTGAACACCCGCCCGGCGTGCTGCGCGAGGTACTTGAGCAGCTCGAACTCCTTGTAGGTGAGCTCGAGGAGCCGCCCGCGCAACCGCGCGGCGTACGTGGCCTCGTCGATCACCAGCTCGCCCAGCACGAGGGCGCCGCTGTCGCGGCCCGTCTCGGCGCCCGGACGGGACTTCAGCAGCCGTAGCCGGGCGTCCACCTCGGCCGGACCGGCACCGGGCAGGAGGATCTCGTCCACCGCCCACTCGCCCGACACGGCCACCAGACCACCTTCGGTGAGCACCGCGACCACGGGTACGTCCATGCCGGTGCTTCCGAGCAGGCGGCACAGGCTGCGCGCGGCCACGAGATCGGTACGCGCGTCGACGAGGACGGCGTCGTGCGGCCCGGCGTCCAGCAACGCGGCGACCTCGGGCGCCGCCGTCCGGACTCCGTGCGGCAACAGCGTCAGCGCCGGCAACACCGATCCCGGATCGGGGTCGGCCGTCAGCAGAAGGAGTTCCACGCGGTCTCCTCTCCACCAGAGGACGGCCTCTGGGCCCCTGGGTAAGCGCCGGGAACCGACGCGCCCGGTCGGCGCGCCTCGTCCGATGACGGCGGGCGACGATGACTCACCGTTCACATCCGTGTGACCCTGTCGGAACGCCACCACACGTATCGGTGCAGGATAACCCGGTGGACGCCCGCCCGCGTAGATGCGAGCGAACGCGAAACGGGACCGCCGCGAGAGCTGCGGCACATCGCACCCCGCGACCCCGTCCGAGTGAGAGGCCGCCCGTCGGGTCCGGCGGTCCCGGCTCTACCGTCGTCGTGACGGGCCGGCATCTCGCCGGGCGGCAGTGCTCGGAGGTCGGATGAGGCGCCTGGTCATCGGGCTGCTCGTGCTCGCCGGACTGCTCGTGACAGCCGATTTCGGTGCGGCCGCGCTCGCGGAGTCGGCCGTGTCGCGACAGATGCGCGAGCAGCTCGCCCTCCCCGACGATCCATCGGTCCGGATCAACGGCTTCCCGTTCCTGACCCAGGCTCTCGCCGGGCGCTACTCCAGCATCGACATCGACGCCGAGCGGATCACGGTCGGTGACCTGCGGGAGGTGCAGATCAACGCCCGGCTCGACGACGTCGCCGCACCTCTGCCGATGCTGCTGGGCTCCGGACCGAAGTCGTTGCTGGTGACGCGGGCCGAGGGCAGCGTCCGCATCGGGGCGAACGACGTCGAGCGCCTCGTCCCCGGGCTGACGGGCACGCGCATCGAGACCGTCGACGCCGACGCGCTGGCGCAGGCCGTCGAGGAGGGAGGGGATGCGTCGCTCGCCGACATCGACCCCGACCGCGCAGCCCGGTTCGTCGGCACCTACACCCTGCTCGGGCAGGAGCTCGAGGTCGCCGTCATCGCGGTCCTGGAGCTGACCGACGGGCAGGCCGAGATCGCGCCACGCGACGTGCGCCTCGCCGACGGGACCCCGCTGCCGATCCCCTCGTCCGCCCAACGCGCGATCCTGGGCCGGTTCTCCGTGCCCATCGACACCGGCTCGCTCCCGTTGCAGGTCACCCCGCGCACGTTCCTCGCGCGCGAGGGGATGCTGGAGATCAGCGGAACCGCGTCCGACCTGGTCCTGGGCGCGCCCACCCCCGCCTGACCGGATCGACGTGGGGGCTCGTCCGTTCCGCCGGCCGGGACTCCGCTCCCACGAACCGGGAACCTCGGATACTCTCGGTGTCGTGTTCTGGCCGCTGACCCGACGACGCGCAGTAGACCTGTGCCGCGTCGGCAGCAGCCTGTGTCGCGCCTCCTGAGCATCCGGCGCACGCACGCGACGTGCGCAACCCCCGCACGCCTCAGGAGATGCCCCATCCCACGCCGCGCCGATACACCCGTCGATCCGCGTATCTCCGCGGGCCTGACCACCACCGCCGTCCCGTACCGGCGCCCGATCCGTGCCCGGTCGGAGCCACCCTCGCGCCCACGCCCGGGGCGCCGGCCGTCCGCCGTCGTCCACGGATCCGCCACGAACCGCCGGAAATCCAACACACAGGGAGCAACCGCATGAGCCGCCAGGACGTCCTGGTCACCGCCGAATGGGCCGAGAAGAACCTCGGCACCGACGGGATCGTGTTCCTCGAGGTCGACGAGGACACCACCGCCTACGACGGCGGGCACCTCCCCGGCGCCGTCAGAGTCAACTGGACCACCGAGCTGCAGGACCCGGTGCGCCGCGACATCGTCGACTCCGCTCGGTTCGCCGCACTCCTGTCCACCAAGGGTGTGGGCAACGACGACACCGTCGTTCTCTACGGCGGCAACAACAACTGGTTCGCCGCCTACGCCTACTGGCAGTTCAAGCTCTACGGCCACGCCGACGTGAAACTGCTCGACGGCGGCCGCAAGAAGTGGGAGCTCGACGGCCGGACGCTCACCACCGACGCCACCGAGCGCCCCACCGTCACGTACACGGCGAAGGACGCCGACCTGTCGATCCGGGCTTTCCGCGACGAGGTCATCGCCGCGATCGACACCAAGAACCTCGTCGACGTCCGCTCGCCCGACGAGTTCTCGGGCAAGATCCTCGCCCCGGCACACCTGCCGCAGGAGCAGTCACAGCGGCCGGGCCACATCCCGTCCGCGATCAACATCCCGTGGAGCAAGGCCGCCAACGAGGACGGCACCTTCAAGTCCGACGAGGACCTGGCGAAGCTCTACGGCGATGCCGGCTTGGAGGAGGGCAGGGCCACCATCGCCTACTGCCGCATCGGCGAACGGTCGAGCCACACGTGGGTGGTCCTGCACGAACTGCTCGGCCACGCTGACGTCAAGAACTACGACGGCAGCTGGACCGAGTACGGCTCGCTCATCGGCGTGCCGATCGAGCTGGGGAGTGGTCGCTGATGTGCGCAGCCCCCGACCAGGCCGTCGCGCTTCCGCCGAACACCGACCTGAACCGGGAGACGGTGCTCACCGGGCGCGTGCTCGCGGGCGGGCAACCGGTCGGCGGCGCGTTCGTCCGGCTGCTCGACGGCACGGGTGAGTTCACCGCCGAGGTCGTCGCGTCCGCGAGCGGCGACTTCCGGTTCTTCGCCGCACCGGGCACCTGGACGCTGCGCGCCCTCTCACGCGCCGGCAACGGCGAGACGGTCCTGAACGCTCAGGCCCCGGGCCTGCACACGACGGAGGTGATGGTGGCCTGACACCGGCGCCCACCCTCCAGGAAAGCCACTTTCCTGCCCGCTCGTTGCGGGAAGGTGGCTTTCCTGAACCGGTGGTGGGCCCGGGGTGTGGGTGCGGGGCTAAGGTCATCTGCCGTGCACTGGTTCTACACCGGCCTCCTGATCGCGGTCAGCGCGGGCATCGTCGGCTTCTGCGGCTATCTGCTCAGACGGCTGTTCACCACCGAGCCCAGCGGGCCTGACGAGCCCACGGAGCCGGCCTCGTGACCGGGCCCGGGGCGGAACTGCCCGACACCGTCACCGGGCCGGCCCATGCCGCGCCCGACTCGTCACACCGCAACCGCCCGCGGTTCGACGACCTCCCGGTTCCCGATGACACCGCCAACCTCCGGGAAGGTCCGGACCTCGACGAACAATGCCTCGGCCTGCTGCCGCTCGTCGGGGTGTGGCGCGGTTCGGGGGAGGTCGTCTACCCGACGATCGACGGGCCGTACAACTTCGGCCAGCAGATCGTCTTCGCCCACGACGGGCGCCCGTTCGTGTCCTACGAGTCGCGCTCGTGGCTCATCGGGCCAGACGGCGAGATCCTGCGCGCGGCGGCCCGCGAAACGGGGTTCTGGCGTCCACGGCCCGGCGGCGAGATCGAGGTGCTGATCACCCACGCCACAGGCATCTCGGAGATCTTCTACGGGCGCGCGCGGAACCTGACCTCGTGGGAGATCGAGACCGACGCGGTCGTGCGCACGGCCTCGGCGAAGGACGTCACGGCTTCCCACCGGCTCTACGGCCTGGTCGAGGGCGGTGACCTCGCCTACGTCGACGAGCGGGCCATGCAGGGTCAGCCTCTGCAACCGCACCTCTCGGCCCTGCTGCGCCGCGTCGCCGGCTGACCGGCCGCGTCGTCGTCGCCCGGTCCACTCCTCAGCCGGAGCGTGACGACGAGGGGACGGGGTCCACCCGCGCCGCGCCGTTCCCTTCGTCGGTCGCCGGACCGGCCGATGCGACCGGCTCCTCGGTGGGTACGTCCTTCTTCGCGGTCCGAGCCGCCGAGGGTTGGACCACCGGGGTGAGCACCGTGGCGTCCGACGGCGCCGCCGGACGGGGCGGCTTGACCATGACCGGAACCTGGTCCGGGGGGGTCGAAGGGGTGCTCGCGAGGTCGCCGTCGGTTGCGGAATCGCGTTCCGCGGAATCCTCGGCGTCGTCGACGGCACTCACGGTCGGGACCATCGCCGTCCGGTCGTCCACCATCGGCGGGTCGGCCGCGGCTCGGCCTGCCGTCTCGGAGGCCGGCCGGAACAGATCTGCCGGCTCCGCCTCCGGCTCCGTCCGGGGGCGCATCGACGGCCTCCCGAGCACGGCCGGGTACGCACCGGTCGGCATGCGGTGGGCCGCCTGCCTCACAACTGCCCCGGGTGCCGGACCCGAACCGGTCGCCGCGGCGTCGGACCATCCGGTCGCCGCGGCCGGGCTCGATAACGCGACCGTCCCGGCCTCCTGCGCCCGGTCCTCACGCGGGTACGACCCCTCCCGCTCGACGCCATCGGCCCCTGTCGTCCGCGGGGACGGCGGTTGCGTGAGCGAGGCACGGACGGGTGTCGGACGCGGCGCGGTGTCCCGGGCGGGCTGCCGCGGGCTCGCGCCGCTCGGCGTCGTCACGGCCTGGTCGGGTGCGCCGAGGTCCGGAGCCCCGAGGTCGGTGAAGCTCCCGGCCGGAGCATCACGGTCCGAGTCCGGTTGGGTGGGACCGGCGGCCGGTGCGAACGGACGGGCACCGTCCACGACCGGTGTGGAGTCCGCCCTGCCGTCGGGGGACTGCTCGGCGGCCGTCATACCGTCGGCGCCCGCGCCCGGGTGCCGCAGGACGGGGGTCGGCCGGGGCGCGCCCGCGTCCCTCGGCCGCTCCGGACCGGGTGCGGCGTCCCGCAGCGGGAGAGTGATGCGTGTCGTCGGCGCACCGAGCAGGCCCTCGAGCTGGGCGCGCAGGCGGGTCAGCTCGGCGAGGACGGCATCGCGCTGGTGGACGAGACCGGCGAGCTCGGCGCGCACGGACTCCGACTCGGCATGGGCGGCGGCGGAGGCCTTCCTGCGGATCTCCGCGGCCTCCTCCTCGGCGCTCTGCAGGATGCTCTGCATCCGGTCGGTGAAGGTTCCGATCATGTCCGCGGGCTCGCCGGCGGGCGGCTGGACCGGCCGTGGGCGGGGCACCGGGCGGGACCGGCCTCCGGGCGCGCCCTGCTGGCCCGGACCTCGCGTCCCGGGACCCTGGGACCCGGGGCCGTTCGACCCCGGACCGTGCTGGCCCTGGCCGTTGTACCCACCTGCGAACCCCGCCGGCTTGTGCACCACGGGGATCGGCTGACTCCGCGCGAGCTCGAGATCGGCCCGCATCCGGGCCAGGACCCGCTGCAGCCGCGTCACGTGCTCATCGACCTGCCGGCGGTCGTAACCACGGAGGACGACGTCGAAACGTTGGGCGCGCGGCGCGCCCGCGTCAGTCGTCATCGCTAGGTCCTCCACGTATGGTAACGCCCTGTACTTCGTCGAACATAGGTAGATCGTCGCCGCTATGCCGCGTCGTTCACCCTGACGGAGTATACCGTTGGCAGGCGGATCGACCCGTCGCGGTGTTTTCCGCGTCATCCAGCCCAACGATCGGAAGCTACGAGAGGGACGGCCTATCATCGGCTCCGTGGAATCATCGTCGACGCTCGACCGTGCGAGCGGATCCTCGACCCTGCGTCACACCCTGCACCAGCGCGGCCTGCGGATGACCCCCCAGCGGCAGCTCGTGCTCGATGCCGTCCGCGAGCTCGGCCACGCCACCCCGGAACAGATCTGCGGCCAGGTGCAGAGCTCCGCGCCCGCCGTCAACATCACCACGATCTATCGGACCCTCGACCTGATGGAGCGCATCGGTCTCGTCCGCCATACCCATCTCGGCCATGGCGCGCCCACCTACTCCGAGCTGGAGCACCAGCACGTCCACCTGGTCTGCCACACGTGCGGCGCCGTGACCGAGACCTCCCCAGGCCTGCTGGACGGCCTCGCCGAGCGCCTGCGCGGCGACATCGGGTTCGACCTCGACGCCACCCACGTCGCGCTCTCGGGTCTGTGCTCCTCCTGCCGAGACGCGTACGTCGACCGACCAGCAGTGACCGACCAGCAGTGACCGACCAGGAGCGGCAGTGAGCCTTCCCGAGCACGACGCCGACATCGCCGTCCCGGCCCACCGGGGGGACCCGTTCGCCGAACAACGCGCCATGGCCCGAACGTCTGCCGTCGTCGACCGCAGCCACCGCGGGGTGATCGCGGTGCCGGGCGAGGACCGGCTCGGCTGGCTGCACCTGCTGCTCACCCAGCATGTCAGCGAGCTGCCCGCCGACACCGGCACCGAGGCGCTCGTACTCGACATCAAAGGTCGCGTGCTGCACCACATGGTCGTCGCGCACGCGGGCGGCACGGTGTTCCTCGACACCGAACCCGGCGGCGTCCCCGAACTGCTGGACTACCTGCAGAAGATGGTGTTCTGGTCGAAGGTCACGCCCCGCGACGCCACAGCCGAGCTCGCCGTGCTCAGCGTGGTCGGGCCCGACACCCCCACCGTGCTCGCGGCCGCGGGCCTGCCGGTGCCGCAACGTCCACACGGGGTGCTCGCCGTCGCCGGCGGCGGGTTCGTGCGCCGCATGGACTGGCCCGGCGTGGACGCAGCCGACGTCGTCGTGCCCCGCGGGGAGCGGGACATCTGGTGGGGCCGGCTCACCGCATCGGGTGCCCGTCCGGCCGGCACGATGGCGTTCGAAGCGCTGCGGGTGGAGGCGTTGCACCCGCGACCGGGTCTCGACACCGACGACCGGACGATCCCGCACGAGGTCGGCTGGATCGGCTCGGCCGTCCACCTGACGAAGGGCTGCTACCGCGGGCAGGAGACCGTCGCGCGGGTGGCCAACCTCGGTCGCCCACCGCGCCGGCTGGTGCTGCTGCACCTGGACTCCGGCGACGAGCACCTCCCAGCCCTCGGTGACCCGGTCTCGCTCGCGGGGCGGGCCGTGGGACGGGTGGGCACGGTCGTGCAGCACCACGAGCTCGGACCGGTGGCGCTCGCCCTGGTCAAACGCTCGGTGCCCGTCGAGGCCGAGCTGTCCGCCGGAGTCGACGAGCGCGCCGCACCCGCCCGGATCGACCCCGACTCGATGCCTCCCGAGGACGGCGCGCCGCCTCCCGGCCGCGCCGCCCGGATCCGCGGCCGCCGCACCTGACGACATCGCGGCCGACCCGGGACCGGGCCGGATCGCGTCTCAGATATTGAGACGATCTTCTCGCCCCATGGGAACGGGCGTAGGGTCGTGTCGTGGTCGGTCGGGTTCACTACCGCTGGGTGGTACTGGCCGTAGGCACGGCGGCGCAGGCCGCCACCGCCACCTACTTCCTCGGCCTCGCCGCCGTCACACCGGCTTTGCGAGACCACTTCGGACTCGACCTCGCGGGTGTCGGTGCGCTGATCGGTGTCATCTCGGTCGGTCTCGTGGCCACCCTCATCGCCTGGGGCGCCGCGGCCGACCGGTTCGGCGAGCGCGGCGTCATGACCATCGGACTCGTCGGCGCCGCAGTGCTGCTGGGCGCTACCGCGCTCGTCCGGGATCCCTTGACGGCCGGTGCGCTGCTACTGTGCGCGGGCGCATCCGGGGCGGGCGTCAACGCCGCGAGCGGGCGCGCGGTACTGACGTGGTTCCCCGCGCGCAACCGTGGCATGGCGATGGCGGTCCGCCAGACGTCGGTGCCGATCGGTGCCGCGCTCGCGGCCGTCGCGTTGCCCGCCGTCGCCGGCGTCGCGGGTGTCCCGGCCGTCTTCGCCGTACTCGCCGGTACCAGCCTGGCGGCCGCGGCAGCCGTCGCGATCTGGATACGGGAGCCGCCCGGCACCGTCCGGGCGAGCGGTGCGCCGGCCCGCCTGGGCACGGTTCTGCGGGACCGCCGGCTGCTCCGGCTGAGCCTCGCCGGGCTGCTGCTCGTTGTGCCGCAGTTCCTCGGCTCGGTGTTCCTCGTCGAGATCCTGCACACCGGAGCCGGTGTGCCGCTCGCGCTCGCGGGCGGGCTGCTGGCGCTCACGCAGGTCCTCGGCGCGCTCGGCCGGTTGGGGAACGGAGTGTGGTCGGACCGCGCGTCGAGCCGCCTCCGGCCGTTGCGCATCGTCGCCGTCGCGATCGCGGCCGGCTTCGGGCTCGCCGCGGCGGTGGAGCCGGGGCCTGTCCCACTGCTCGTCACGGTGCTCGTGCTCGCCGGCGCCCTCGCGATCAGCTGGAACGGCCTGGTCTTCACCGCAGCGGGGGAGCTCGCCCCGCCCGGGCGCGCCGCCACGGCGATGGCCGTGTCGAACACGGCGAACTACGTGGCCGCCGCCGCCACCCCGCTGGTCGGCGGGTTGGTCGCCCAGTCCGCCGGGTGGCCCGCCATGCTCGCGCTGGGGGCGGTCGCCGCGTCAGTGGCCGTACTGGCCCTGCGCGGGCTCACCGAGGCGGCGCCAGACCCTGGGCCACACCGTGCCGTGGCCGGGTGTCGAGCGGCCGGGCGGGCTGACTCCCGTCCGACCCGCCACCCCCCCGCGGCGCCCTGCGCCGTCGCACCGGTGATGCCACGTCGCACTCCGGCCGGTTCGCAAGGTACGGTGGGGACCAGGACATTCATGAGATGAATGGGGCCGCCGAGCAATCCGGCCGCCCCTTCCCTGTTGTAAGGGGGACCAGCCATGGGGCGCGGACGAGCCAAGGCCA
The DNA here is from genome assembly GCA_026785945.1 of Pseudonocardia sp. Classification (GTDB taxonomy): domain Bacteria; phylum Actinomycetota; class Actinomycetes; order Mycobacteriales; family Pseudonocardiaceae; genus Pseudonocardia. The sequence continues at coordinate 14,671 of JAJAZD010000091.1, forward strand.
AGCAGACGAAGGTGGCCCGAGAGCTCAAGTACAGCTCCCCCACCATGGATCTCGACGCTCTCCAGCGCGAGATCGGTGTCGGGGCGGCCCTCCAGGAGGTGGAGCCCGAGGACGACTTCGTCGACCCCTACGCCCCCGTCGGGGACGACGACGAGGACGCCGGCGAGCGACGCAGGCGATGATTCTCCTGGCTCGGCGCGGGTCCTACGGGACTCGCGTCGTGCCAGGTGTCACCCAGGACCTCCAGCAGTCGCACCTCGCAGACGGCACCTGTCGTCACGACGGCCGGGCACGCTTGGCCTGACCGGCGACGACGGGCGAGACCGCCCCCGCCGACCAGGCGTAGGTCCGATCACACTCTCCTGAGTTCCACGTCAGAAGCGGGGATGCCGGCCGTCCAGACGTACCGGCAGATCGCCGCAGGTGGTGGGCTCACCACGGCGGACCTCACCCAGCACCCATGCGGGGACGTGGCGTGCCGTCAGCACCGCGAGGGCGCGGTCGACGTCGTCGGGAGGCAGCACCGCCACCATCCCGACGCCCATGTTGAACGTCCCCTCCATCTCCGCGCGCTCGACGCGGCCGCGCGAGGCGATCAGATTGAACACCGGGGCCGGGGTCCACGTGCCCCGCTCCACGACGGCCTCGAGACCGCTCGGGAGCACCCGCGCGAGGTTGCGGGCCAGGCCGCCGCCTGTGATGTGACTGAACGTGCGAACACCGGTCTCCGCGGCCAGCGCGAGGCAGTCGCGCGCGTAGATCGTTGTCGGCACGAGGAGCTCCTCGCCCAGGGTCTGCTCGAACTCCTCCACGTGCCCCTCCAGCGGCATCCGCGCGATCTGCAGCAGCACGTGACGGGCCAGCGAGTAGCCGTTGGAGTGCAGGCCCGAGGAGCCCATGGCGATCAGCACGTCGCCGGGGCGGACGAGCTCGGGGCGCAGCATGGCGTCGGCCTCGACGATGCCGACACCGGTCGCCGACAGGTCGTAGCCACCGTCCTCCATGAACCCGGGGTGCTCGGCGGTCTCGCCGCCCAGCAGCGCGCACCCCGCCTGCTGGCAACCCTCCGCGATGCCCTTGACGACCGTGGCGATCTGGTCGGGCACCAGGCGTCCGACCGCGATGTAGTCCTGCAGGAACAGCGGCTCGGCGCCGCAGACGACCAGGTCGTCGACGACCATCGCGACGAGGTCGAGCCCGATGGTGTCGTGCTTGTCCATCGCCTGGGCGATCGCGACCTTCGTGCCGACGCCGTCGGTGGACGCGGCGAGGACCGGTTCGGTGTACTTGCCGATCTTGAGAGCGAACAGCCCGGCGAAACCGCCGATGCCCCCCATGACCTCCGGCCGGGTGGCCTTCTCCGCGAACGGCCGCAACGCCTCGACCGCACGCTCGCCGGCCTCGACGTCCACGCCGGCGGATGCGTAGCTGACACCCACTCCGCGGGACCCGGCCGCAAGCCGGGGGCCTGTCGTCGTCGACGGCCCGGACGTCATGGCCGCCCCGGCCGTCGTCGGCGGCCCGGATGTGCTCGAAGGCCCGGACGTGCTCGGCGGTCCGTCACTGCTCGGCGGCCCATCACTACTCGGCAACATCGTCGTTCTCGCTCCTGGCGGTGTGCGGGCGCGGGTGGCGCCCGGGGATGCGATACGGGGTCCCGGTCAGGGACGGCCCGGCGCAGGACCGTAGTCGTCCGGCAACCCACCGACGTCGCCGGACGCCGCACCCGACACCGAAACGGCGCCGTCGTGTCGGTCCGCACCGGAGCCGACCACCCCCGGCGTGACGGGCAGGACCTCGAGCTGGTGCTTGCCGAGCCAGGCGTCGTCGGGCAGCGGGATGGGGTACTCGCCGTCGAAGCAGGCCGAGCAGAGCCGGGTCCGAGGTTGCTCGGTGGCACCCACGAGGCCGTCCAGGGAAACGTAACCCAGGGAGTCGGCTCCGATGGAACGGCGGACACCCTCGATGTCGAGCGCGCCCGCGACCAGCTCCGTGCGGGTGGCGAAGTCGATGCCGTAGAAGCAGGGCCACTTCACCGGGGGTGACGCGATCCGCACGTGCACCTCCAGCGCCCCGGCCTCGCGCAGCATCCGCACCAGGGCCCGCTGGGTGTTGCCGCGCACGATCGAGTCGTCGACGACGACGAGGCGCTTGCCGCGGATCACGTCGCGCAGGGGGTTGAGCTTGAGCCGGATGCCCAGCTGACGGATCGTCTGCGACGGCTGGATGAAGGTGCGGCCGACGTAGCCGTTCTTCACCAGGCCCTGGCCGTAGGGGATGCCGGAGCCCTGTGCGTACCCGATGGCGGCCGGCGTGCCGGACTCCGGGACCGGGATGACCAGGTCCGCGTCCACGGGGTGCTCGCCGGCCAGGCGCCGACCGATCTCCACGCGGGTGGCGTGCACCGAGCGTCCGGAGATCGCCGTGTCCGGGCGGGCGAGGTACACGTACTCGAACACACAGCCCTTGGGCTCGGGCGCCGCGAACCGCGAGCTGCGCATGCCATCGGCGTCGATGGCGAGCAGCTCCCCGGGCTCGACCTCGCGCACCATCGACGCGCCGACGATGTCCAGCGCCGCGGTCTCGCTGGCCACGACCCAGCCGCGCTCCAGGCGACCCAGGACGAGGGGGTGCACACCGTGGGGGTCGCGTGCGGCGAAGAGCGTCTGCTCGTCGGCGAACACCAGGGAGAACGCGCCGCGCACGCGCGGCAGCAGCCGCATCGCGGCCTCTCCGACCCCGATGTCGGCGGCCGTGGCGGCGAGCAACTCGGTGATCAGGTCGGAGTCGGTGCTCGCCCGGACGTGGGCCCGGTTGGATGCCGGGGTCCCGCTCACCAGGGCGGCGACCTCGTCGCGGAGCTCGGCGGTGTTGACCAGGTTGCCGTTGTGCCCCAGGGCGATGGCGCTCCCGGTGGCGGTGGTGCGGAACGTCGGTTGGGCGTTCTCCCAGGTCGCGGACCCGGTGGTGGAGTAGCGGCAGTGCCCGACGGCGATGTGGCCCTTCAGCGAGGCCAGTACCTGCTCGTCGAACACCTGGCTGACCAGCCCGAGGTCCTTGAACACCACTGTGCGGCGTCCGTCCGACACGGCGATGCCCGCCGCCTCCTGGCCGCGGTGCTGCAGCGCGTACAGCCCGTAGTAGGTGAGGTTGGCCACGTCCTCACCCTGGGCCCAGACGCCGAAGACACCGCACTCCTCGCGGGGGCCGTCGTCAGGAGGAGGATCGGTCGGCTGGTTCCGGACGGAACTCGGGCCCACAACACGCTCCTAGCGCAGACGGCTACTCGAACGCCGATGTTACGCCGCCGCAGACCCGCCACCCGCCCCCCGGGACCGGTGTCACCGGTACGCCGAGCCGGCCGTCACCGCAGCGGCAGAAGTCGCTCGACCTCGCCGGTACGGCTGCCCGAGGCGCTCAGCGTGCCGGCGCGTTGCGCCTCCGCCCAGCTCAACCGCCCGGTGACCAGCGCCAGCCAGGTGCGGGTGTCGGTCTCCACCACGTTCGGCGGCGTACCCCGTCCGTGGCGGGGCCCGCTCACGCACTGGACCGCCCCGAACGGAGGTACACGCACCTCCACGCTGTGCCCCGGCGCGGCCGCGACCAGCGCAGCCAGGCTCTCCTTGACCGCCGCCTGTAGCACCGACCGGTCGGGAGCGGTGCCGCCGCCCAGCCAGGCGAGCACCTCGGCGAGCGCCGGGTCGTCGCGGTCCTCGGGCACGTCGCGACGATAGCCGGACTCCACCTCGGGAGGTGCCGGGCCCGGCAGTCGCCCGTCGGTCAGGTCGCGCGGTCCCCGAACAGCGACGGCAGGGTCGACTCCCAGGCGGACCGCAGCTCCTCGAGGCCCAACGCGGGGATCAGCTCCACGTCGAGCGCGGGTCCACCCGTGACGCCGAGGGTGTGCACCGGTACACCGGCCGCCACCGCCCGGGCCCGCACGTCCTCGACCCGGTCGGGCGCGACGGTGACGAGTACGCGCGCCGCCGACTCGGCGAACAGCGCGACGAAGGGGTCCACCTGCGGCTCGAGCCGCAGCTCGGCACCGCGGCCGCCGACCAGGCACGCCTCCACCAGCGCCTGCGCGAGACCCCCGTCCGACAGGTCGTGCGCACCCGTGAGCAGGCCGTTCACCGACGCATCGGCCAGCAGCTCGGCGAGGCGACGCTCGGCATCGAGGTCCACCGTCGGTGGCCGCCCGCCCAGGTGGCCGTGCACGACGTGCGCCCACTCGCTTCCGCCGAACTCCTCGCGCGTGTCGCCGAGCAGCAGCACCGTGTCACCGTCGCGGGTGAAACCGGACGGCACCCCCGACGCGACGTCGTCGATCACGCCGAGGACCCCCACGACGGGCGTCGGGAGGATCGGCCGGTCACCGGTCTGGTTGTAGAAGCTCACGTTCCCGCCGGTGACGGGGATGCCCAGCTGTGCGCAGCCGTCGGCGAGGCCCCGGACGGCCTGTTCGAACTGCCACATCACGTGCGGGTCCTCGGGCGAGCCGAAGTTGAGGCAGTTGGTGACGGCGACCGGCACCGCACCCGACGTCGCGACGTTACGGTAGGCCTCGGCGAGCGCGAGCTGTGTACCGACGTAGGGGTCGAGCGCGACGAAGCGGGCGTTGCAGTCGGTGGACACGGCCACCCCACGGCCCGACTCCTCGTCGACCCGCACCATGCCGGCGTCGGCGGGCTGGGCGGAGGTCGTGTTGCCGCGGACGTAGCGGTCGTACTGGTCGGTGATCCAGGCGCGGCTGCACAGGTTCGGGCTCGCGGCCATCCGCAGGACCTCCGCACGCAGCTCGGACGGCGCTGTGGGGCGCGGGAGCGCGTCGGGTACGTCGGCGACCAGGACGTCCTGGGCGTCCGAGCGCCGAACCGGACGGCGGTAGACCGGGCCGTCGTGCGCCACGGTGCGGGGCGGCACGTCCACGACGGTCTCACCATGCCAGTCGATGACCAGCCGGTCGCCGTCGGTCACCTCGCCGATCACCGTTGCGATCGTGTCCCACCGGGCGCAGACGGCCATGAACGCGTCCACGTCGTCGGGCGTCACGACCGCGCACATCCGTTCCTGCGACTCGCTGGAGAGGATCTCCGCCGGGGTCATCCCGGTGGCGCGCAGCGGAACCGCGTCGAGGTCGACGCGCATGCCGCCGTCACCGGCGCTGGCCAGCTCCGACGTCGCACACGAGAGGCCGGCGCCGCCGAGGTCCTGGATGCCGACGACCAACCCGGCGTGGAACAGCTCCAGGCAGCACTCGATGAGCACCTTCTCGGTGAACGGGTCGCCCACCTGCACCGACGGCAGCTTCTTCCTGCCCTTCCCGCCCTCGTCACCGTCGAAGGTCTCGCTGGCCAGTACCGAGACGCCGCCGATGCCGTCCAGGCCCGTGCGGGCGCCGAACAGAATAATCTTGTTGCCGGTGCCCGAGGCGAACGCGAGATGCAGGTCCTCCACCCGCATCGTGCCGATGCACAGCGCGTTGACCAGTGGATTTCCCGCGTAGCTCGGGTCGAACACCACCTCGCCGCCGATGTTGGGCAGGCCGAGGGAGTTGCCGTAACCGCCGATACCGGCGACCACGCCGGCCAGGACGCGCCGGGTGTCGGGGCCATCGGCCGGGCCGAAGCGCAACGGATCGGCGATCGCCACCGGCCGCGCACCCATGGCCATGATGTCGCGCACGATGCCGCCGACGCCCGTGGCCGCGCCCTGGTAGGGCTCGACGTAGGACGGGTGGTTGTGCGACTCGACCTTGAACGTGACCGCCCACCCGTCGCCGATGTCCACGACGCCCGCGTTCTCGCCGATCCCGGCCAGCATCGTCGAGTGCATCTGCGTCGTGGTGGTCCGACCGAAGTACCCCAGGTGCACCTTCGATGACTTGTAGGAGCAGTGCTCGCTCCACATCACCGCGTACATCGCCAGCTCGGCGTCGGTCGGCCGACGGCCCAGGATCTCCCGGATACGCCCGTACTCGTCGTCCTTCAGACCCAGCTCGCGATGGGGCTGGGCGCGATCCGGGTCGGTGGTGGCGTGCTGCACCGTGTCGACCTGCGCGGACGGGCGGAGGGAGTCGATACCGGTGGGTGGACCGGCGGGCGGACCGGCGGGCGGACGCGGACCGGCGGGCGGACCGGCGGGCGGACCGGCGGGAACGGGCGTCACGGCGGTCGAGCCTACGGACCGCGGTGCGACCCGCCGACCACCGGTGGCCCGGGCCGCGCTCACGTGGCTCCGCGGTCGGTCGGGAGCTGCACCACGCTCACGAAGAAGTGGTCGATCTGCTTGATCGCCTCGACGAAACCGTGGAAGTCGACGGGCTTGGTGACGTAGGCGTTGGCGTGCAGCTGGTAGCTGGTAGCTGGTAGCTGCGCAGCACGTCCTCCTCGGCCTGCGAGGTGGTCAGCACCACGACGGGGATGTGGCGCAGGTCCGGGTCGCCCTTGACCTCCTGGAGCACCTCCCGGCCGTCGCGGCGGGGCAGGTTGAGGTCGAGCAGGATCAGGTCCGGCCGCGGGCTGTCGGTATAGGGTCCGTCGCGACGCAGGTAGGCGAGTGCGGCCGCGCCGTCCGTGACGACGTCGAGCCGGTTGTGGAGGTACTCGTCGAACGCCTCGCGCGTCATGAGGACGTCGCCGGGGTCGTCCTCCACCAGCAGGACGTCGCGGACGCCACTCGTCGGCTCGGTGCGCTTCACCTCGGACCACCTCCCTCACCGGGCCCCGGACGGACCGCACGACAGGACGGGAACGCGCAAGCGTAGAGCCCTCCCTGACGAGTGCGGAACTCCCGGAGTCACACGGCCACGCGAAGCACCGACTCGAACACGGCGAGCCCCTCGCGCGCCGGGCCGGTCAGCGGATCGACGGCGTGCTCGGGATGCGGCATCAGGCCCACGACGCGTCCGTCGACCGAGCTGACGCCGGCGATGTCGGCGGCGGCGCCGTTCGGGTTGACGCCCACGTAGCGGAACACGACCCGGCCCTCGCCCTCCAGCTCCTCGAGCGTCGCGGCGTCGGCGACGAAACGCCCCTCACCGGACTTGAGCGGCACCACGATCTCCTGGCTGTTGCGCAACGCGCTGGTCCACGCCGTTGCGGTCGACTCCACACGGAGCCGCTGGTCGCGACACACGAAGTGCAGACCCTTGTTCCGTACCAGCGCCCCGGGGAGCAGGCCCGCCTCGCACAGGATCTGGAAACCGTTGCAGATGCCGAGCACCGGCATGCCCCGCCCGGCCGCGGCCACGACCTCGGACATGATCGGTGCGAGGCTCGCGATGGCCCCGGCACGCAGGTAGTCCCCGTAGGAGAAACCGCCGGGGACGACGACGGCGGCGACACCGCGCAGGTCGTGGTCGCCGTGCCAGAGCGCGACGGCCTCGGCGCCCGCGTACCGCACCGCCCTGGCCGCGTCGGCGTCGTCGAGGGTGCCGGGGAAGGTGATCACGCCGATCCTCGGGACGCCACCCCGACCAGCAGGTGTCGCGACCCTCATGGCGTGCGGGTCACCACCCAGTCCTCGATCACGGGGTTCGCGAGGAGCTGTCCCGCGATGCGGTGCAGGGTCTCGTAGTCGACGGAGTCGTCGACGTCCAGCTCGAAGTGCTTGCCCTGCCGCACGTCGGTCACCCCGGCGATCCCGAGCCGCCCGAGCGCGCCCGCCACGGCCTGACCCTGCGGGTCGAGGATCTCCGGCTTGGGCATCACGTCCACCACCACTCTCGCCACGCGGCTGAGCCTACGGCGAACACCGTTGCCACCGTCCCGCCGGTGCGCGCGAGTCGGGCTCTACGTGCGCGAGTCGGGGTCTGAGTGCGCGCGAGTCGGGCTCTACGTGCGCGCGAGTCGGGGTCTGGGCACAGTGGTTCCATGCAGATCACCCACTTCGGCCACGCCTGCGTGCTGCTGGACACGGGCAGCGCCCGGTTGCTGATCGATCCGGGTACCTTCTCCTCCGGTTTCGAGTTGACCACCGCGCTGGACGCCGTGCTCGTCACCCACCAGCATCCCGACCACCTCGACATCGACCGGCTGGCCCCGCTGCTGCACGCCAACCCCGACGCCCGACTGATCGTGGACGCCGGCACGGCAGTTCAGCTGTCCGGGTTCGAGCACGAGGTCGTCGCGCCGGGCGCATCGATCCGCGTGGGCGGCTCGCAGGTCGAGGTCCTCGGCGGTGAGCACGCGGTCATCCACCCCGACATCCCGACCGTGGGCAACAACTCCTATCTCGTGGACGGCAGCCTCCTGCACCCCGGCGACGCCTTCACGCCGCCGCCCGCACCCGTCGACGTGTTGTTCCTGCCGACGGGCGCGCCGTGGCTCAGGCTCGCCGACGCCGTCGACTACCTGCGCGCTGTCGCTCCGCGCACGGCCGTGCCGATCCACGAAGCCGTGCTGGCGATGCCGCAGATGCACTACGGGATGTTCGAGAGGCTCGCCCCTGTCGGCACCGCGGTCCGCGTCCTGAACCGCGGCGAGGCGACAGAGCTGCGCTCCTCGTGATCACCGGCTCGGGCCGGGGAACGGCGCCGTGTACTGCTGCGGTGCCCCACCCGGCGACCATGCGGATGGCAGCCAGACCCCGACCCGCGCGCACGCACAGCCCGACTCGCGCGCCTTCAGACCCCGACCCGCGCGCGCTCAGACACCGACTCGCGGGGTGGGTCAGGACACTCGGGCGCGGGCGGGCGGGCCGTAGGTGCCGGGTTCGGCGCCCAGTTCGAGCGCCGTGTCGATGGCGCCCAGTGCCGCGGCCCGACGACCGGGTCGGCGCAGGTCCTTGGCCCGCATGTTGATCCGGACGAGTCCGCCGCGGCCGGCGGTCCGGGCGACCTCGGCCTCCAGCATCCGAGCGCGCAACGCCTCGGCGGACCTGCGGTCGTCGGCCACGGGCACGCGCTCTCCCGACACGCGGAACCCGAGCACGCGGGCCCGGGCCACGGCACCGGCCGACGGGCCGTTGAGGGTGCGCACGCCGTTCTCGTCGGCCAGCACGGTGAAGCCCTGCTCGTGCAGCGCCTCGACGGTGCCGGTGGACGCGAGCCAGCGCGGCGGCACGAACAGGTCGGTGCGCAGGCCGACCGCGGTGAGCGCGCGGCGGGCCGCGGTCAGCCGCAGGCCGGCCTCGTGGCGGGGCAGCGCCGCGAACTCGGCACGCCGACCGACCCGCGTGACCGGCCGCCCGACTGGGTCGGACGCGTGGTCGTAGCCGTGCAGCACCACGGCGTCGCCGACCGCGCGCCGATCGTGCATCCACCGCGCCAGTCGCGAGTCGGGCTCGACCGCGCCGCTCGGCCCGCGCGGCCGGAACAGCTGCGACACCGGCACCCCGCGTGCGTCGAGCGCCGCGGTGAACTCGGCTCCGCGGTGCAGCGACTCCGGTGAATCGTCGGACAACCCGGACAGGGAGACGATCAGGCGTGCGGCCACGCTGCTCATGAACGCACACGCCGATGAATGGGGGCTGACGTGCTCGTGTGGGGCGTGCTGCGATTACCAGTCGGTGCCGGTGAGGCGCTCGTACACCTCGATGTAGCGGGCCCTGGTCGCGGCGACGATGTCGTCGGGGACCTCGGGACCGGGCGGCGTGCGGTCCCAGTCCAGCCCCGCCGACCAGTCGCGGACGAACTGCTTGTCGAACGAGAACTGCGCGCGTCCGGGCTCCCAGTCCTCCGCCGGCCAGAACCGGGACGAGTCGGGCGTGAGCACCTCGTCGCCGAGCACGATCTCGCCGTCGGCGCCGAGTCCGAACTCCAGTTTCGTGTCGGCCACGATGATCCCGTTGGCCGCCGCGATGCCCGCGCCCCGGCTGTAGACGGCCAGCGTCAGGTCGCGCAGCCGGGCCGCGGTGTCGACACCGACGGATGCGGCGACCTCGTCGAACGTCAGGAACTCGTCGTGCTCCCCCACCGGCGCCTTGGTCGTGGGCGTGAAGATCGGCTCGGGCAGTCTCGAGCCCTCCACGAGCCCCGGCGGCAGCGCGACGCCGGACACGGTGCCCTGCTTCTCGTACTCCTTCAGGCCGAGCCCGGCGAGGTAACCGCGCGCGATGCACTCCACCGGCAGCATCGACAGGCGGCGGCAGCGGACCGCCCGCCCGCCGAACTCGGCGGGCACGTCGGTTGCCGAGAGGATGTGGTGCGGGACGAGGTCGGCGAGCCGGTCGAACCACCACAGCGACAGCCGGGTCAGCACCGCACCCTTGTCCGGTACCGGCGTCGGGAGCACCACGTCGTAGATCGACAGCCGGTCGGAGGCGACAAGGACGAGGTCGTTGCCGTCGGCGTAGAGGTCGCGGACCTTCCCGCTGTGGAAGAGCTTCACAGGATGGCTCCGGGCGTGTAAGCGGCAGCGGCCGGGTGGGCGTCGACGATCTCCTTTACGCGCGCGGCCACCGCCGTGACCTGTACCGGCGCCGCACCGGTGAACCGCAGCGGGTCGGCCAGCAGCTCGTCGAGCAGCCCGGTCGGGAGGCCGAGCCGCTCGTCGCCGACGAGCCGGGCGAGGAGGTCGTTCTCGGCCTGGCCCTTCTCCCGCATCGCGAGCGCGACGCCCACGGCGTGCTCGGAGATCACCTCGTGGGCGGTCTCCCGCCCGACGCCCGCGCGCACCGCGGCCATCAGCACGGCGGTCGTGCCGAGGAAGGGCAGGTAGCGGTCGAGCTCGCGCGCGATCACCGCGGGGTAGGCGCCGAAGTCGTCGAGCACCGTCAGTGTCGTCTCGAACAGCCCGTCGAGGGCGAAGAACGCATCCGGCAGCGCCACGCGCCGCACGACGGAGTCGGAGACGTCGCCCTCGTTCCACTGCGCCCCGGCCAGCTCACCGGCCATCCCGGCGTAGCCGCGCAGCAGCACGAGCATCCCGTTGATCCGCTCGGCGCTGCGCGAGTTCATCTTGTGCGGCATCGCCGACGAGCCGACCTGGCCGGGCCGGAACCCCTCGGTGGCGAGCTCGACGCCGGCCATCAACCGGATCGTCGTGGCCAGTGACGACGGCGCGGCCGCGAGCTGGACCAGCGTCGTGAGCACGTCGTAGTCCAGCGAGCGCGGGTAGACCTGCCCGACGCTGGTGAGCGTGCCCGAGAACCCCAGATGCGACGCCACGCGGGTTTCGAGCTCGAGCAGCCGGGCGGGCTCGCCGAGCAGGTCGAGCATGTCCTGCGCCGTGCCGACCGGGCCCTTGATGCCGCGCAACGGGTAGCGGGCGCGCAGGTCCTCGAGCCGCGCGTAGGCGAGGAGCATCTCGTCGGCCGCGCTCGCGAACCGCTTTCCCAGCGTCGTGGCCTGCGCCGCGACGTTGTGGCTGCGTCCGGCCATGACCAGCTCGGCGTGCTCGACGGCGCGCCGCGCGAGCCGGGCCAGCACCGCGACGGACCGGTCGCGCACCAGTTCCAGCGACAGCCGGATCTGCAGCTGCTCGACGTTCTCGGTGACGTCGCGACTGGTCAGTCCCTTGTGGATGTGCTCGTGTCCGGCGAGTGCGTTGAACTCCTCGATCCGGGCCTTGACGTCGTGGCGGGTGACGCGCTCGCGGGCGGCGATCGAGTCGAGGTCCACCTGCCCGGCGACCCGCTCGTAGTCCTCCACCACCCCGGCCGGGACCTCGACGCCGAGGTCGCGCTGCGCGCGGAGTACCGCGATCCACAGCTTCCGCTCCAGCACGATCTTGTACTCCGGCGACCACAGCCGCACGACCTCACGACTCGCGTAGCGGTCGGCCAGCACGTTGGGGATCACGCGGGGTCAGGGTAGTCCGGGGACCGCAGCCCGAGCTCCAGGACCTGTTGCTCGACGCAGTGCCGGAAGAACTCCGGAGCGCCGCCGTCGAGCACGAACGCCGTCTGCCCGTGGATCTCCAGGGCCACGAGGCCGTGCAGCTGGGCCCAGGCCCGCAGTCCGGCGGCGAGCGAGGCGATCGGCGTGTCCGGGCTGCGCCGCAGGCGCAGTGCCTGCAGGTCCGCGTGCAGCCCGGAGGTCGGGGGGACCGCGGGGGGATCGGGCGCACCGGCTCGGCGTGCGGCCCGTTCACCGATGTCGATGAGGATGTCGACCCAGCGCTGGCCGGGCGCGTAGGTCTCCGGCGGGGCGACGTACCCCGGTACCGGCGGGCCGAACACCAGCGTGTGGTCCGTCGGCTGGGCGAGCGCCCAGTCCCGCAGCGCGCAGGCGGCCGCACGCCAGCGGCCCGCGGTGTCGTCGCGGTCCAACGGTGCGTCCGCGGCCTCGGCGGCCTGACCCAACCGGTTGTACGCGTCCGCGATGAGACCGGTGAGCAGGGCGTCCCGTGACGCCACGTAGCGGTAGACGGCGCTGCTGACCAGCCCCATCTCCTTGGCGATCTCGCGCAGTGAGAGCGCGCCCGCACCCCCGTCCGCGAGCTGTCGGCGGGCGATCCGCTTGATCTCGGCGTCGGCCTCGGCCCGAGCGCGCTGGCGGGGCGTCCGGCGGCGGGCTGACCTCTCCGTGGATGTCACCAGAGCATCATCGCACAGATGAGAGCTCCTGCTCTTGACAACGCTGATCTTGTAGAGCACTGTTCCACAACAGAGAGCAATCACTCTCCCAAAAGAAGGGTCCGCACATGTCCACATCGCGATCCACCGGGGTCCTGCTCGTGGTGTTCGCTGCGCTCAACCTGGTCGCCGTCGCCCTGCTGGCCACGACCTTCGGGTGGCCCGCCGTGCTCGGTGAGCCCGCCGCGGTCGTACTCCCGGCATTCGCCGGCGCCCAGACATCCGTCGTCACCGGCTTCATGCTGTTCACGCTGCTGTCGGTGGCCCTGATCCCCATCTCGATCGGCCTGCACCGCGAGATCGCCGACCGGCGCCCGAGTGGGCTGTGGCTGCCGACGGTCACCGCCGTCGGCATCGTCAGCGGCCTGGCACAGACGCTGGGCTGGATCCGCTGGCCGCTCGTCGTCCCGGGCCTCGCCACCGCCTACCTCGATCCCGCCACGAGCCCGGAGCTGCGCACCGCGACGGAGGCCTCCTACGAGCTGATCAACTCCTACGCGGGCGCGGCGCTCGGGGAGTACCTCGGGTGGCTGTTCCAGGCCCTCTGGGCCCTCGGCATCGCGGTGCTGCTGCTACGCGCAGGTGTCGTGGGCGTGGCGACGTCGCTGGTCGGAGTGGTGCTGACCGGGGTCTGGGCGCTGTCGTTCCTGGTCGGTCCCTTCGTCCTCGCACTCGCCGAGGGTGTCGTGGCCACCGCGGCGTTCGCCGCGTACGGCGTCTGGTTCCTGTGGCTCGGCGCCGTCGGTCTGCGACTGCTGCGCACCACCTCCTCGTCGACCCGCCCCGCCGCTCGCGTCGCCGTGGGCGGTGCGGCATGAGCGCCCCGGGCACGGTCGTCGTCCTCGGCGCCGGCGGAGCGATCGGCTCCCACGTGGTGGACGCCCTGGTCGATCAGGGCCGTCCGGTCCGCGCCGTCACCCGCAGGGCGGTCCCGGCCCGACCGGGCGTCGACGGGGCCGTCGCCGACCTGATGGACGCCGGGCAGCTCCGCGCGGCGATCGACGGGGCCGCCGTCGTGGTGCACGCCGCACAACCGGCCTACACCCGCTGGTCGCAGGAGTTCCCGGCGCTGTCCGACGCCGTCGCCGACGCGGTCGCCGGGACCGGCGCGCGGCTGCTGTTCGCGGACAACCTCTACTCCTACGGGCCCGTGAACGTCCTCTCACCGAGGATCTGCCCGCCGCGGCCACAGACCACAAGGGCATGGTGCGCACGCTCATGGCGAACCACCTGCTCCGGCGGCACGCCGACGGCGAGCTCGACGTCGCGATCGGCCGTGTCAGCGACCACTACGGGCCGCGTGGCCTCATGTCCGCGGCCGGGGAGACACTCTTCGGCGCGGCGACGAAGGGCTCGACGGTCCAGATGGTCGGCTCGCCCGACCATCCGCACAGCTGGAGCTACCTGCCCGACGTCGGTCGCGCTCTCGTACTGCTCGCGGACGCCCCGCAGGCGTCGGGCGGGATCTGGCATCTCCCGGTGGCTCCCGCGCTGACCCAGTGCGAGCTGGCGACGGCGGCCGCCGCGGCCGCCGGGCGCCCGGTGAAGATCTCGGTGCTGCCCGGCCCGCTGCACCGCGGGCTGGCCGTCTTCCACCCGATGCTGCGCGAGCTGCTCGGCACGCGCTACCAGTTCACGGCCCCCTTCGTCGTCGACGACCGGAGGTTCACCACCGACATCGCCCCGTTCGAACCGACCCGCACGCCGAGGCCGTCGCCACGACGGTCGCGTGGTTCCAGGACCGGGCGAGGGCCGCCGTGTGAGCGCCGCCGAGCAACCGGTGGTCCACCTCAACCCCGCGGCGGGCGAGATGATGATCGTGCACCCGCGCACCGACGGGGACCCGCTGCGCGTCGAGCTCGTCCTCGACGCGGCGCACCACGCCCCGCCCGCCCACGTCCACCCGCGGGCGCGGGAGACCTTCACCATGGTCGAGGGGCAGCGGCGGGTCCGGTCGGGTCGGCGCCGGTGGACGATGCAGGCGGGCGAGTCGGGGCCGGCGCGTCCCCGCTGATCACAGGCCGCGGAGCAGGATCTCGCGGGCGGCGGCACGCGGATCGGGGGCGGCCTCGATCAGCGCGCTGATCACGGCGCCGTCCACGAGCGCGACGAGATCGCGCAGCGCGACAGCCTCGACCGGGCGCCCGGTGCGGACGAGGATCTCGGCCAGCAGGGCGTCCAGCTCGCCGCGCAACGCCCGCATCAGCGGGGTGAGGTAGGGGCGGCGACCCGCCCCCACCAGGCGTTCGTAGCGCAGCAGCACCGCGTCGAGGCCGCCGTCGCGGGACTCCGGCCCGAGCAGCTGGTCGAGCATCAGCTCGGCCAGGTCGGGGGTTCCCGCAGGCCCTGCGGCGAGGGCGTCGAGCCGGGCACGACCCTCGGCCAGCTCGTCGTGACTGGTGCGTTCGACGGCGGCGGTGACCAGCTCGTCGAGCGACTCGAAGTAGTAGGTGGTGGACGCCAGCGGCAGCCCGGCCAGCTCGGCCACGGCCCGGTGGCGCACCGCGTCGAAACCGCCGGAGCGCAGCAACGCCGCAGCCGCGGCCACGAGCTCCGCCCGCCGCCGCTCGCCCTTCGCGGTGCCCACGCGGGCATCCTCCCGCACTGCCGTCGTCAGAGGCGGGCGGCCAGGTAGGCCGCCACGGTGTCCAGGCGGGCTTCGAAGGGGACGGGGCCGCCGGGCTGCGCCGGCCGTGAGCTGACGATCACCGTTCCGCCGGACGCGGTCGGCGCGGTCAGCTCGCCCGCAACGGCGTCGGCCACCGTCCCCGGCGGCAGGTAGGAGACGACCAACAGCCCCGCGACGCCGGTGTCGTCCACCTCGAGGGTGACGTAGCGCTGCCCACCCGGCAGGCAGATGTCGGTGACGGCGCCCGGTCGGGCCCCCGACACCTCCGGGATGACCTGCTCCAGGAGGGCGCGCAGTGCCCGATCCTGGCGGTCGGCGCAGACGCCGGTGCCCGAGCCGGGCGGCGCGACATCCGTGGGCGCGCTCCGCAGTCCTTCGGACAGCTCGGAACCCCCCGACCCCGGACCGGCCGGGGCGTCCGCCTGATCGGACCCCGACGCCGCCTCCGGCGCGACGGCCGGCGCGGCCGCACTGGTGGCGTCGGGCTGCTGCGTGTAGCCGGGCAGCACCGCGGACCCGATGCCGAGCAGCGCGAACACCGCCAACCCGCTCGTGATGAACGCCGTGCGGCGCCGGACCGTGATGCGCCGCGACGCCGCGAGGACGTCACCGTGGCCGAAGGCCGTCGGCGGCGCGCCCGCCTCGGACGCCGCCGCGGCGAACAGCGTGGCAAGACGTTCGTCGTCGTCCATGTGGGTCACCTCCGTATCAAGCCGTCGGTCGCAGGTCGTCGAGGGCGTCACCGAGCACGCTGCGCAGAGCGGTGAGCCCGTGGCTGGTCTGGCTCTTCACCGTGCCCTCGGTGCAGCCCAGCGCCACCGCGGTGCCGGCGACGTCGAGCCCCTCCAGGAAGCGCAGGACCAGCACGGCCCGCTGCCGCGGCGGCACCGACCGCAACGCGTCGACCAGCACGTGCCGGGTGGCCACCGCGTCCGAACCGGACGCCACGACCGCCACGTCCGCGGGCTCGGCCACCGACCGTTCCCGCCGCCAGGGGCGCCGTGACTCGTCGACGACGGCCCGGACGAGCGTGCGCCGCACCCACGCGTCGAGTGCGGCCCGGTCGCGGATGCGCCGCCAGTGGCGGTGCAGCGCCACGAACGCGGCCTGGGCGTGGTCGTCGGCGCGGTGCCAGTCGCCGCACAGCAGGAACGCGGTGCGGCGTACCGCGTCACGACGCGCGCGGAAGTACTCCTCGAACTCCCGCTCGGCGGCCTCGTCCACCGACCACCTCTTCTCTTCGCCACCAGGACGTCGGATCCGGGGGACACGGTTGCACGCCTCCGCAAGGTTCCCTCGAACGGACCAACGTCGTGACCTTTCCGTGACCCAGGTGCGACCGCGCCGTCGCACGGTGGTTGTATTGGCTTTCGTGCGTGCCACATCACGGGCGGCCAGGAGGCCTGCGGCCGATCCCGGCCCGATCGACCTGCGCTCGGACACGGTGACCCGTCCGACGAAGCAGATGCGCGCGGCGATGGCGACGGCCGAGGTCGGCGACGACGTCCTCGACAGGGACCCGACCATGCGTGAGCTGGAGTTACGCGTCGCGGGCCTGCTCGGCGCCGCGGACGCCCTGTGGACCCCCAGCGGTTCGATGGGCAACCTGATCGCACTGATGCACCACCTGGGCCGTGGCGACGCCTTCCTGGCCCCGGCCGGCGCGCACGTGCTCGACGCCGAACTGGGCACCGCCGCGTGGCTCGCCGGCGGGATGCCGCGCCCGCTCGTCCACGACGGGGGCCCCGGCAAGGTCACCCCGGACGCGGTGCGCCGCGCGGCCGGCGCGACCGGGCCCTACTACACGCTCCGCACCACCCTGCTGTGCCTGGAGAACACCCACAACGCCGCAGGCGGCACGGTCACCGCCCCCGAGGAACATGCCGCCGTCGTGGCGTCCGCCCGTGCGGCGAAGCTGCGCGTCCACCTCGACGGCGCCCGGCTGTGGCACGCCGCGGTGGCGCTCGGCGTCCCGCCGGCGGCGTTGACGGTGGGCGCCGACACCGTGCAGGTCTGCCTGAGCAAGGGCCTCGGGGCGCCCGTCGGGTCGGTGGTCGCGGGGTCCGCCGAGTTCGTGGAGGACGCCCGCCGGCTGCGCAAGATGCTCGGTGGCGGGGTCCGCCAGGGCGGGGTCCTCGCCGCGGCGGGCCTCGTGGCGCTCGACCGGATCGACCGGCTCGCCGAGGACCACGACCGGGCCCACGTCCTCGCGGCCGGCCTGCGGGAACGCGGCT
Organism: Pseudonocardia sp.; assembly: GCA_026785945.1. GTDB lineage: Bacteria > Actinomycetota > Actinomycetes > Mycobacteriales > Pseudonocardiaceae > Pseudonocardia. The sequence continues at coordinate 32,053 of JAJAZD010000091.1, forward strand.
GGCAGGCGGACCCGCCCCAGACCAACATCGTGATGGTCGCGGTCGCCGATCTCGACAGGACCCTGCAGCGCTTGGAGGCCGCAGGTGTGCGGGCCTCGGCGATGTCGGGCCGGGTCCGGCTCATGACCCACGCAGACATCGGTGACGCCGACATCGCGGCCGCACTCGACCGCATCGGGCCGGTCGAGCAGGCCCGCCCGGCGAACGGCACCCTCAAGGCGGCTCCAGGACACGCGCCGGCGCGTCGCGCAGGGCGCTGATCGACCGCAGCTCGGCGAGGAAGGCAACGCTCATCCCAACCAGCTCTCCAGGCGCCGCAGCGCCTCGGCGACGTCCTCGGTCGTTCCCGCGCAGGACAACCGGATCCAGCGGTTCCCGTCCACGGGGTCGAAGTCGAGCCCTGGTGCCACCGCGACACCGGTGTCGGCGAGGAGCCGGTAGGTGAGGTCCATCGAGTCGCCGGTCAGGTGCGCCACGTCCGCCCACACGTAGAACGCGCCGTCGGCGGGCGCGAGCCGGGTGATGCCCAGGCGCGGCAGCCCGTCGAGCAGCAGGCCGCGGTTGACCGCGTACCGGGTGACGTGGCCGTCGGCCTCCTCGTAGCTCGCGAACGCCCCGAGGGCCGCCCGCTGGGCGAGCGCGGGCGGGCAGACGGTGAAGTTGCCGGCCAGGCAGTCGGCCGCCCGCAGCAGGCGTGGCGGGAGCAGCAGCCAGCCCAGCCGCCAGCCCGTCATCGAGAAGTACTTCGAGAACGAGTTGACGACGATCGCGTCGCGCGAGGTGCTCCGCGCCGACGACGTCGCCGGGGCGCCGTCGTAGGAGATGCCGTGGTAGATCTCGTCGCTCACGAGTTGCACACCGGTGCGCTCGCAGTACGTCGCGAGCGCGGCCAGCTCCCCGGGGTCGAGCACTGTGCCGGTCGGATTGGCCGGGCTCGCGACCACCAGGCCCTTGACCGGCTCGTCGAGCGCCTCCAGCATCGCGACGGTCGGCTGGTAGCGGGTCTGCGGCCCGCACGGCAGCTCGACGACCTCGCGGCCCAGCGCCGTGAGGATGTTGCGGTAGCAGGGGTAGCCGGGCCGGGCCATCGCGACGCGGTCACCGGCGTCGAACGCCGCCAGGAACGCGAGCAGGAACCCACCCGACGAACCGGTGGTCACCACCACCTGCTCCGGCGGGACGTCGAGCCCGTAGGCGCGCCCGTAGTGCCCGGCGATCGCGGCTCGCAGCTCGGGGACGCCCAGCGCCACGGTGTAGCCGAGGACGTCGCCGTCGATGGCCGCGATCGCCGCCGGGCGCCCCGCGGGCGGCGCCGGGGGGGGGGGGGGGGCCCCCCCGCGGGTGGCGAGGGGCCCCGGGGGGGGGGTGGGCGCCCCCCCCCCGGCCCCCACCTCCCACCCGGGGG
>JAJAZD010000092.1 GCA_026785945.1 Pseudonocardia sp.
CCCCACTTTTGGGGGCCGGCGGCTGTTTTTTTAACCAGCCGGGGCCCAACCGCGGGGCGGACCGCCGCCGCGTGCGGGTCGTCCCGGGCCGAGGCCCCGGCCGCGCTGGTCGGGCTGCCCCGCCCGGGCGCGGTGTTCGTGGGCGGGGGCGGTCCCGACGTCGTCGCCGCCTCGGCCGATGCCGCGCCGGACCGCATCGTCGTCACCCTCGCCGCGCTCGACCGGATCGCGCCGACCCGCGCGGCCCTGACCGCCCGCGGCTACAGGGTCGACGGCGTGCAGCTCGCCGCCTCCCGACTCGCCCCGCTGCCCGACGGCACCGTCCGGCTCGCCGCCACCAACCCGATCACCATCATCTGGGGAGCACGTCCGTGACCACCGAACGGACCACCGAACGGACCACCGAACGGACCACCGAACGCGCTGCGGGCCCCGACATCGCCCTGTTCGCCGTCACCGCCTCCGGCCGCCGGGCCGCGCAGGAGGTGGCCGCCGCGATCGGCGGATCGGTGCATCCCCTCGACGCCCTGCCGAACGTGTGGCCGGAGCTCGACGGCGCCGTGTTCTTCCTCGCCACCGGCGCCACCGTCCGCTTGATCGCTCCGCTGCTCGCCGACAAGCACAGCGACCCCGGCGTGGTCTGCGTGGACGAGGCCCGGCGGTTCGCCGTGGCGCTCGCCGGCGGGCACGGCGGCGGGGCCAACGCGCTCGCGACCCGCGTCGCGGCCGTGCTCGGCGCGCAGCCGGTGATCACCACGGCGTCAGACGCCGCGGGCGGCACCGGCCTCGACGAGCTCGTGGAGCTGCTCGACGCGCGGGTCGACGGCGACCTCGCCGCGGCCGGCACCGCCCTGCTCGACGGCGCCGCCCGCGTGGAGAACCCGCTGGGCTTCCCGCTCCCGCCGCTGCCGCCGGCCACGGCCGAACCGCGGCACGTGATCGTCATCAGCGACCGGGTGCGCGACGCCCCGGACGGCGGGCCGGTGCTCACCCGGCTCGTGCCGCGGACGCTGGTCGTCGGCATCGGCAGCGCGCGCGGTGTCACGGCGGAGGCGGTGACGGCGACCCTGCGGCGGCTGGAGGCCGAACATGGCCTCGACCCGCGCGCCGTCCAGGCCTACGCCAGTGTCGACCTCAAGGCCGACGAGGCGGGCATCCTCGCTGCCATCGCCCCGGCGGAGCTGCTGACCTACCCGGCCGCGCGGCTGGCCGGCGTCGCGGTGCCGAACCCGAGCGAGGTGGTCCGCGCCGAGGTCGGGACGCCGAGCGTGGCCGAGGCGGCCGCTCTGCACGCCGCGTCCGAGCTGGCCGGAGGAGCACCGGTCGAGCTGGCCGTCGAGAAGATCAAGGGCGCGGGGGTGACGGTCGCCGCGGCGCGGATCCGGCCCCGCGGGCGGCTCGCGATCGTCGGTCTCGGTCCCGGGGCGGCCGACCTGCGCGCGCCGCGCGCCGACGTCGAGCTGCGCCGGGCGTCGATCGTCGTGGGGCTCGACCAGTACCTCGACCAGGTTGCGCACCTGCTCAGGCCCGGCACCGAGATCCGGTCCAGCGGGCTGGGTGACGAGGAGCAGCGCGCCGCCGACGCCGTGGCGCTCGCCGCGAAGGGGCACGCGGTCGCGCTGATCGGTTCGGGCGACGCCGGTGTGTACGCCATGGCGAGCCCGGCGCTGCAGCAGGCCGGCGAGGACATCGAGGTCGTCGGGATCCCGGGTGTGACGGCGGCGCTGGCCGCGTCGTCACTGCTGGGCGCGCCGCTGGGCCACGACCACGTACTGATCTCGCTGTCGGACCTGCACACCCCGTGGCCCGTGATCGCACAGCGGGTGGACGCCGCCGCTGCCGCCGACCTCGTCACATGCTTCTACAACCCCCGCAGCCGCGACCGGCACTGGCAGCTCGGCGTCGCGCTGGACGCGTTCCGCGCGCACCGGCTGCCGTCGACCCCGGTCGGCGCGGTGCGGCAGGCGAGCCGGCCCGGACAGCGGGTGTGGACCGCGCCGCTGGCGGAGTTCGACGCGGGCGAGGTCGACATGCTGACCACGGTGGTCGTCGGGTCGAGCGCGACCCGGATGGTCGCGGGCCGGATGGTCACCCCCCGGGGCTATCGCTGGACGCAGTGATCGTTTGCGGGCGCCACCTCGGCGGCGCCCCGGGAACGCCGTGGTGGCCCTGCGACCGATCTCGGCGGGCGCGGTGTCGCGCGGGCTATGCTCCGGCCCGGCAGCGTGGGAACCCGGTGTGAGCCCGGGACGGTCCCGCCACTGTGATCCCGGGCGCGGCCCGGGGGAGTCAGACCCCGCCTGCCGGCAGCCACCGTTCCCGTCCGGGCGAGGACACCCGGGGAGGAGTACCCGCGCATGCGCTCGTCCGTGCATCCCATCGAGGTGGAGTCCTACGCGATCCTGCGTACCCGCCTCGACACGACCGATCTGCCACCGCTCACCCGCGCGGTGGTCGAGCGGGTCGTGCACACCAGCGCCGACCCGAGCTGGGCCGGCGACCTCGTCTGCGACGAGGCCGCACTCCGCGCCGGCCGCGCTGCCCTGCTCGCCGGCGCGCCGCTGGTCACGGACGTGCGGATGGTCGCCGTCGGCGTCACCGCCCGGCCGTCGACGGTGGCGCTCGATCTCGCCGAGGAGCCCACGCCCGAGGGCCTGACCCGCTCCGCCGCCGGCATCCGCGCAGCGGTGCGCCGCCATCCCGACGGTGCCGTCTGGGTGATCGGCAACGCCCCCACCGCGCTGGTGGAGCTGGTGCGCTGTGCCGCCGCGGGGTCTGTCCGCACGCCGCTGGTCGTCGGCCTCCCGGTCGGGTTCGTCGGGTCCGTCGCGGCCAAGGCCGGGTTGCGGACCGCCGGGCTGCCGTGCGTGTCCAACCGTTCCGAGCGCGGTGGTGCCGCCGCCGCGGCCGCCGCCGTCAACGCCCTGCTGTACCTGGAGGAGAACCGATGAACGCACCGCTGATGCTCGTCGGCCACGGCACGGTCGACGCGACCGGGGTGGCCGAGTTCGTCGCGTTCACCGACCGGCTGCGCCGGCGTCTCGCGACCGAGCAGGTCGACGTGGACGGTGGCTTCATCGAGCTGTCCCAACCCACCGTGCACGAGGCGTGGACGGCACTGGCCGGCCGCGGCCACACGACGATGGCGGCGGTGCCGATGGTGCTGGTCGGCGCCGGGCACGCGAAGGGCGACATCCCGGCCGCCCTGCAGCGCGAGGTGGTGCGCGACCCGTCCACCGGCTACGTCTTCGGTCGCCCGCTCGGCCCGCACCCGGTGCTGCAGGCGATCCTGGACGAGCGCATCACCGCGGCGCTGGGCGAGGACCCCGCGGACGGCACCGCGGTGCTGCTCGTCGGCCGCGGGTCCACCGACCCTGACGCGAACGCCGAGGTCAGCAAGGTCGCCCGGCTGTTGCAGGAGGGTCGCCAGTACGACTTCGTCGAGCCCGCGTACGTGTCGCTGTCACGCCCCGACGTCGCGTCGGGCCTCGCCCGCTGCCGGGCCCTGGGCGCGCGCCGCGTCGTCGTCGCACCGTACTTCCTGTTCGACGGGGTGCTGCCGCGTCGGGTCGCCGACCAGGCCCGGGCGTTCGCGGCCGAGCACCCGGACGTGGACGTCCGGACGGCGGGCTACCTCGGCGACTGCGACGAGCTCGCGGGCCTCGTGGTCGAGCGCTACCGGGAGGCGCTCGCGGGCGACATCCGGATGAACTGCGACACGTGTGCCTACCGCGTGCTGCTGCCGGGGTTCGAGGACAAGCTCGGCGCGCCCCAGACCCCCCACCACCACCCCGACGACCCCGGCCACGGACCCGACCACGGCCACGGTCACGCGCACGGGCACGCGGTGGCCGGCGGGTGAACGACCCGTACCTCGCCGGACTGGACCTGGGCGGGCGTCGGGTCGTGGTCGTCGGCGGCGGGACGGTCGCCCAGCGGCGTGTCACCGGGCTGCTCGCGGCCGGTGCCGACGTCGAGGTGGTGGCCCCGGCGCTCACCCCGGCCATCGAGGGGATGGCCTCGGCGGGCGAACTGCGCCTCTCGGCGCGCCCCTACCGGGACGGCGATCTCGACGGGGCCTGGTACGCGATCGCCTGCACCGATTCGGCCGAGGTGAACGCGGCGGTCGCCGCCGAGGCGGAGCGAAGGCGGATCTTCTGCGTCCGCGCCGACGACGCCCCTGCCGGCAGCGCGGTCACCCCGGCCGTCGGGCGGCACGACGGGTTGACGGTAGGAGTGCTCGCCCAGGGCCTGCCGCGTCGCTCGGCGGCGGTGCGCACCGCGCTGGTCGAGGCGTTGCAGGCCGGGGTCGTGGACGACTCGGCGGAGCCGGTGCGTCCGGGCGTCGCGCTCGTGGGTGGCGGGCCGGGCGACCCGGAACTGATCACGGTGCGCGGTCGGCGGCTCCTCGCGCGCGCCGACGTCGTCGTCACCGACCGGCTGGGCCCTCGCGACCTGCTCGACCAGCTCGCCCCGCACGTCGAGGTGATCGACGCCTCCAAGATTCCTTACGGCCGGGCGATGAACCAGACCCGGATCAACGAGCTGCTGATCTCCCACGCCCGCGCCGGGCGGTTCGTGGTGCGACTCAAGGGCGGAGACCCCTACGTCTTCGGCCGCGGCTTCGAGGAGGTCATCGCGTGCGCCGGGGCCGGCGTCGAGGTCACTGTCGTACCGGGCGTGACCAGCGCCTTCGCCGCGCCCGCGGTCGCGGACGTGCCCGTCTCCCACCGGGGCGTCGCGCACGAGATCGTCGTCGTCTCGGGGCACGTGGCGCCCGGTGACCCGCGCAGCCTCGTCGACTGGCCCGCGCTCGGCCGGCTGCGGGGCACGGTCGTGCTGCTGATGGCGGTGGAACGGGTCGGCGCGTTCGCCACGGCGCTGATCGACGGCGGGCGGCCCGCCGACACACCCGTCGCGGTGGTGCAGGACGGCACGATGCGGATCCAGCGTTCAGTCCGCGCGACCCTGTCGACGGTGGCCGCCGTGGTGGCCGAGCACGGGATCGCGCCACCCGCGGTCGTGGTGGTGGGCCCGGTCGCGGGACTCAGCAGGCCTGCGGAGGGTTGATGGGCGGGGCCTTGCGGATCAGCCGGTCCGCACCGCTGCCGACCAGCTCGTAACGGAGCTCCCAGTCGGTGCACGCCTGGCCTTCGACACCGAGCTCGGGGGCCTGGGTGCTCCGGAACGTGACGTCGACCTCGATCACGTCCGCCCCGGCGTCGCAGACCGCGGTGATCCGCTGGGACTCGATCGAGCTCGACACCTGGGCACGCTCGAACCCTTCCAGGCCGGTGTCGACGACCCGGGAGTCCGGGCCGAACACCGCGAACGCGTCGGTGTACCTGCGCTCGTTGATGGCCGTGAAGTAGCCGCCCAGCACCGTGGCGGCGTTGCTCGTCTCCGGGTGGTCGACGCCGGCGGCGATGTCGATGGCAGCCCCGTCATCGGGAATCGACGGGGTCGTGAGGCCCGGCGGCGTACCACCGGTTTGGGCACCACCGGTTTGGGCACCACCGGTCTGCGGACCGCTCGTGCGGTCGACCCCCGATGCGGGCGATATGCCGGTCGCGGACAGTCCGTCCAGCAGCGCGATCCCGATGGCCCCGAGCACCACGACCGCGGCGCCGGCCGCCGCGGCGATCAACAGGGGACGCCGGTCGCTCCGCTCCGCCGGCGGGACCAATGCAGGTGCCCCGACCGGCTTCGGCACCCGCGCCATGCCCGGTTCCCACGCGCCGCCGCGAACCGGCCGGGTCGGGCCCGCCGCCGCGAACCCCGGCACGCGGGGCGCGCAGGCGCCCCCGGATGTGCCGGCCACGTCACCACGTCACCACGTCACCGCGTCACCGTGGCGCGGGGCCTCTCCCTCGATGACCGCACGGGTGACGGTCCGCCCCAGCGCACGCTGGGCCGTCTGCAGCGCGACGGCCGCGTCGGACGCCGAGGCGAAGCGCTCGGCCGCCGACTTCGCCATCAGCCGCTCGACGGCCGTGGCGAGGGGTGGCGCCGAGGCCGTACAGGTCCGAGGCGACCGACGCGGTGCCCTCCAGGAGCCGCTCGGGGGCGGCATAGGCGACGCTCGCGCGTATCCGCACGTCGGTGGTCTCGGTGACGCCGGGAAGGCGCGAGATCCCGAAGTCGCCGAGCTTGGGCTCGCCGAAGCGTGACACGAGCGGGTTGGCCGGCTTGAGGTCGAGGTGCAGGATCCCGGCCCGGTGCGCGGTCTCCAGCGCCCCCGCCACCGTGACGGCGATCTCGAGGACCTCGACCCACGGCAGCGGGCCGTCGCGGCCCAGGCGGTCGGCCAGCGGCCCCGCCGCCATCAGGTCCATGACGATGTGGGGCTCACCACGCTCGGTGGTGCCGCCGCGGTGCACCGTGACGATGTGCGGGTGCCCCGACAGCGACCCCATCGCCTGGCACTCCCGGCCGAACGCGCGCCGCACCCCGTCGCCGTCGAGCTGTTCGGAGATGACCTTCACCGCGACCTTGCGGCCGAACTCGGGTTCGGCCACCCGGTAGACGGTCCCGAATCCGCACTGCCCGATCACCTCGGGGTTCTCGAGGGCCGGAGTTCCGAATGGCCGATCGGCACCCACCGGCGCAGTGTAGAATCGTCGCCCGCGGGAACCCCGACGTCGGCGGCCATCACGGCGAACACGCCATCACCATGTAATCGATCACCATCACAGAGGAGCGCACATGACGACCGCAACCGGCAACACCAGGACCGGCACCACGGACATCACCGAGATCGGCCAGGAGATGTGGTCCTACCTGACCGGCAAGGGTGCCACCGTGGAGTACAGCTTCGACAACATGCTGGTCGAGGTGCCGAAGTCGACCGGACCGGACTCGCCCCGCGCGATCTGGAAGCTCCACGGAACGCTGCGGATCAAGACCACGGACCGCGACAGCGAGGGCTCCGCGGACCGTGGCTGACCTCCCCGTCCCGATCGGTGCGACCCTCGACGTCGAGGCCGATCTCCAGGTGGAGGTCACTTCGCCGTCGGGGGAGTCGACCACGGCGCACGTCACAGGGAGCGGGAAGCGGCTACGGGTCGAGACCGGGCGCCCGGACGTGTTGTTCGCCTCGGTCGACCGGGCCGATGTCGGGCGGGTCGCGGACCTGCTCGCCTTCTCGGGGGTGACGGTCAGCGTGGTCGGGCCGGGCGGGCCGGTGGCCACGCTCGGCGCCGGGACGTCGAGCCGGCTGGGACGCGCGGTGACCGGCAGCTCGCGCGTCTCGCCCACGGCGGGGGCGGCGCGGCTCGCGGTGACCCCGGGCGTGCTGCGTGCCGTGGCAGTGGCCGCCGCGGTGGTCGTGCTCGCGTTCGTGCGGCGGCTGCGCCGCTCATGACCGGACGGGCGGTGCCCCGGGCCTGCGCTCGGGGCACCGCCCATCGTGTTCCGACGGTCGCTGACGCAGACAGCGCCGGGTCCGGGCTGCCGGCGGGGGACGCTGTCCGTCACGGTCGGTCAGTCCGCCCGACCCCGTAGGGGCTCACGCCGGGCGGCGTGGTCGACTGATCGCCATGTTGCGCACCCTGGTGCGGCTCCGGCTCTCGTCGCGCGGCGGTCGAGGGGGTGCCCGCCCTGACCGGTGACCCGACCGGTCTCACGGCCCGGTCCCAGGCCGAGGCCGCCACCGGGGAGCCGCCCACCACCCTCGTCACCCAGGACGTGGTGCCGGGTCGCGATCAGCTGACCCGGTGACCGTGCGCACGGTGCCGATCGCGGGAGGAACGAGAGTGACCACCAGTGCCCGCACCTTCTGGATCATCATCGGCGCGGGCGTGCTGGCCGTCGCGGGGTTCGTCGCGCAGGTCGTCCTCGATCCGGGCGCCCCGCTGCCGCTGGTCGACCTATCGGCCTACCAGATCGCCGGTGACCGCGTGCTCGACGGCGTGGCGCTCTACGACGCACCCCTGATCGGCACCACGAAGGGCGTGTTCGAATTCGTCTACACGCCGTTCTCGGCGTTGCTGTTCGTGCTGATCACCGCGTTCGACGGCGCGGCGTTCATCGTCGTCGGCCTGCTCGTGAACCTCGCGTTGCTGGTCGGCATCGTGTGGGTGGGCCTGGTCCAGCTCGGCCACGAGCGCAGCGGTCGGCTGCCGGTCGTCGCCCTCGCCCTGGCCGGGGTGCTGCTGTGGTGCCAACCCGTGCGGGAGACCCTCGTGTTCGGGCAGATCAACCTGTTCCTGGCCGCGCTGGTGCTGGTCGACCTGGTGCTGCCGGCGAGGGTGCGGTGGAAGGGCGCGCTGATCGGCATCGCCACCGGCATCAAGCTCACCCCGGCCTTCTTCGTGCTGTATCTCCTGGTGACGAAGCAGTACCGGGCGGCGGCGGTGGCGGTCGGTGCGTCCGTCGCGACGGTGCTGGTGGGGGCACTGGTGCTGCCGGCGGACTCGGTGACCTTCTGGTCCGGCGCGTTCCTCGATCCGGCTCGGGTCGGGGTGCCCACCGACCCGGGCAACCAGACCCTGCGCGGCCTGATCGCCCGGACGCTAGGCGCCGAGGGCGCGGCCCAACTGCTCTGGTCGGTCCTCGCGGCGGTGATCGCCGTGGCCGGGTTGTGGCTGGCCGCGCGCCTGAGCCGCAGTGGACGTGAGCTCGCCGCGGTGCTGGTGTGCGGGCTGACGGCCACCGCCGTGTCGCCGTTCAGTTGGGTGCACCACTGGGTGTGGCTCGGTGTGCTGCTGGTCCACCTGCTGGACCGGGCCCTGCGGCGCGGCACGATGGCTGCCTGGCCGGCGCTCGTCGGGACCGCGGCGATCAGTGTTTACGGGTTCTTCGCCGTGATGAGCGGGCTGGTCGGAATGCTCGGGTGGCCCGACGGGAACGTTGTCGCGGTGCTGTATCAGTCCGCATACGTCTGGTTCACCGTCGCGGTACTGGTGGTCGTGGCCGTGTCGCTGCGCCGCACGGACAAGCGGGCCGTCACGCCGTCACGGGGAACGTGGGCGCCAGCGGCCAGCCGAGCAACATCGCGCCCACCAGCGTGACGAGCCACACAGGCGCAGCCCTCACCCGCAGACCGGCTGCCGTGACGCCCTGCCAGACGAGCAGCACCGCGAACAGCGGCACGACGAACAACACGAACCCGGGCGCGCCCGCCACGAGCACCGCACCGGTCATGGAGGCCAACGCCACGGCGGCCCCCCGGGCGTGCACGGCGATCGCCCGACCCGGCGTGCGATGTCGCGCGAGCAGCGCCAGCCCGGCCACGAGAAGCCCGGCGGCCACGCACGCCGGGATCAGCAGCCACACCCGCGTCCCGGACGGGACCGAGTGCGCCCACCCTTAGCTGCGCGGGCACCGCGCGCCCGGGCTGCGCGAGCAGGGTGGCGGTCCGGTCCAGAAGGGCGCCGGTCAGCTCCGAGGCGCCGGTGGCGGTGTTGATCTGGTGGTGCAGCAGGGCGTGGTGCCCGGCGCCGAGGCCGCCGCGCAGCCCGAGCAGCACCTGTCCGCCCGACCGGACGGCGGTGACCCGCGCGGGCGGGACGTGGTCGGCGTGGTGGGCGACGAGCACGTGGTCGTAGCCGCCGGCCTCGCAGTGCTCGGCGCTGTCGCCGAGCACCAGATCTGGGGGCAGCCCTGGCGTGGTGGCGGGGCGGAGCGCAGCGAGCCGGGCACTCCGTCCACGGCGCTGGCGGGGGTGTTGAAGGCGGTGACGAACCGGTCGCGAGGCAGGTCGCGCAGGGCGTCGCGCCAGGCGGGATCGGTGAGCACCCCGCTGGTGATCAATCGGGTGATGGCGGCGTCACGGTAGCGGGGCGGAGCGTCGGTGATCACGCCGCTCCCATCCGTGAGCGGTCCGTCGTGCCGCGCCGGGCGCCCTGCGTGCCGCGGGCCGTTCCCGTGGCGGGGGCGCGACGGGGCGGCTCGGTCCGCTCGACCAGGTCCCACGCGGCGGGCGCCGAGCGGGCGTCGACCGCCCACACCCACACCGTGAAGCCGTCCCCGCGCAGCACGGCCGCAACCTGGAACGCCTCATCGTGGCTGTCGGCGTCGACTCGGCGAGTCTCGTCACGGACCACCACCGGGCCCCGTCGCTCGATCAGGCGGCCCTGCACGTGGAATGTCCCGTTCACCAGAGCACCACCGCCCGGCAGACCGCGTACACGTCGCGGGCCGTATCACCCCTGCATGCGATGACAAAGACCGACATAGCTAAACTCAACGTCGAACCTGATGGTGACATATGGAGCACGCTACATCTACTGCCACGCAGTTCAACAGTGGTGCATTCGGGTGGTAGGTGAGCACGGTCAGCGAGAGGAACGCGCCTGTGGTCGCACCGTCCGCCAGCCCGACGGCCCTCAAGTGGTGGTTCGCCGTCGAGATGCGCCGTCTGCGGGAGGCGTCGGGGGTGACCCGTGATCAGGCCGCCGCCGCGGTGATGGGCAGCGTGGCGAACATCGGGCACATGGAGATCGGGCGGACCCTGCCCAAGCCTCTGGAGCTGCAGAAGCTGTTGGAGGTCTACGGCGTCCCCGACCGCAACGAGTTCCTCCAGGAGTTGCGGTTGCGGGCCAAGCGCGGACGCGACTGGTGGGTCGGGTTCCGCGAGGTCGTCCCCGACGACTGGAGACTGTTCTTCGGGTTGGAGGCCAGCGCCGTGCAGATCGAGAGCTGGAACGCCCACCTCGTGCCCGGAATCTTCGAAACCCGCGAGACCGCCCAGGCCATTACCCGAGCAAGCCGTCCGGATTCGGACACGGCCGTACTCGACGAGCGGGTCGAGCTGCGCATGTCACGACAAGCCGCGGTCCTCGACCGCGAGGACCCGCCGCTGATCTGGGCCGTGATCGCCGAGCCGGCCCTGCACTGGCCGGTCGGCGGCGACGCCGCGCACCGCGCCCAACTCGCCCACCTGGTCGACCTGGCCGAACGGCCGAACATCGAGATCCAGATCCTGCCCGTCTCCACCGGCGCCCACCTCGGCGCAGAAGGCAGCTTCAACATCCTCTCCGCGCCACCCGAGCTACAGCACTACGCAGGATGTGTCACGGTCGAGGACCGCATTCAGGTGCGGTATTATGATGACCCCAGGCAGCTGGCGACCTATCGCAACGACCTCGCCCGGCTCAAGATCCAGTCGCTCAAGCCGGGGGAGTCGACCGCCCACCTGCACCGACTCGCGAAGGAACCCTGATCGCCATGACCCACGACGACGCAGTCACCGCTCTCGCCGCCGCCGACACCTGGCGCAAGGCCAGCTTCAGCGCCGCCAATGGTGGCTGCGTCGAGGTCTCCACCATCCCTGGCTGGATCGGCGTCCGTGACACCAAGCTCGGCCCCGGCAGCCCCGTCCTCGCCTTCACCCCCAGTGAGTGGGACGCCTTCACCAAGGGCGTCCGCGGCGGCGAGTTCGACCGGCCCAGCCAGGACCACTAGCGACCGCCCGCCCGACCGAGCACGGCCGCGTGGGGTCGACGCCCGACAGCGTGCGCAGGAGCGACAGTGCGGCCGCCAGATCGTCCGACAGGTCGTCATTGCCGGCCAACGGCTCGCGGCTCGCCCCGTGCCCGGCGAAGTCGAGCAGGACGACGACATACCCGTGCCCGGCCAGCGTGTCGGCGAACCCGCGCATCAGCGCACGATGCTGCCGGAGAAGCCGTGCGCCACGACCACACCCGGAGCGGGTCCGGTCGCTTCGGTGGGACGGACGACCTCCAGCGGCACCCCGCTCAACGCTCCTCGAGGGCGCACCTGTTCACGGCGCACCTGTTCACGGCGCGTCTCGTCACGGTGCGTCCTCGTCACTGCGCAGCCCGTCGTCCGCGTGGCGGAGGCCCAGTACCCCGACGACCGCGCAGGCGGACGCGTGACCGTGGCCGGGGGCGCGGCGATGGCAAGCGGCCCTGCGCCGTAACGGTGATCATGGCGTCCGGTGTCGCCACGTTGACCGGCGGCGGCCGGGTGTGTTCCAGTTCGCACGACGGCAGTGGAGGAAGTCGGTGAGATTCCGGCGCGGTCCCGCCACTGTCACCGGGGAGCGGGCGTCCACCCTCGATGACCACTGCTGCGGCGGGAAGGTCGGGCGGACCGTGTCGATCCGGGAGCCAGGAGACTCGCTGCCGTCGCGGTAACCCCCGAACGGAGGGCGCGGACCCTCGAGGAGGAGCGACGATGGCGCCTGCCGTCCTGCTGTTGTCCACGGCCGACACCGAACTGCTCGCGGCTCGGCGCTGCGGCGCGCCCTACCGCACCGCGAACCCGGCCCGCGTCGAGCCTGCCGGGTTGGCTGCGTTGCTCGACGGCGTCGACGTGGTGGTGCTGCGACTGCTCGGCGGTCGCCGGACCTGGCCCGACGGTGTCACCGCGCTCGTGGCGTCCGGGCTGCCGGTTCTCCTGCTGGGCGGGGAGGCGTCGCCGGACGCCGAGCTGATGGCCGCCTCCACCGTGCCCGCGGGCGTCGCGTCCGAAGCACTCGCCTACCTCGCGGCCGGCGGGCCGGCCAACATGGCGGAGCTGCACCGGTTCCTGTCCGACACCGTGCTGCTCACGGGCGAGGGGTTCGTCCCACCCGCGTCGGCACCGGACTTCGGGATCCACGGCTCGCGGGTGCGGCAGCCGGGGCGTCCGACCGTCGGCGTCGTCTTCTACCGGGCCCACGAACTGAGCGGCAACACCGCGTTCGTCGAGACGCTGTGCGACGCGATCGAGGCCCGCGGCGCCAACGCGCTTCCGGTGTTCTGCGGATCGCTGCGGGGCCTCACGCGCAGCGGCGGGAGCGGCCCCACCCTCATGGACCTGCTCGGGGGTGCGGACGCGCTGGTCACGACCGTGCTGGCGGCCGGTGGCACGGTCGCGGCGGGGGCGAGCGCCGGCGGCGAGGAGGACGCGTGGGACGCCGGTGCGCTGGCCACGCTCGACGTCCCGGTACTGCAGGGCCTGTGCCTGACCACCTCGCGCGCCACGTGGGCGGCGTCGGACGCGGCGCTGTCCCCGATGGACGCAGCGATGCAGGTGGCGATCCCCGAGTTCGACGGCCGGCTGATCACGGTGCCGTTCTCGTTCAAGGAGACCGTCGCGGGTGACGACCTGCCCAGCTACGTGGCCGATCCCGAGCGCGCCGCCCGGCTGGCCGGGCTCGCGGTGCGCCACGCCTCGCTGCGGCGCACCCCGGTGGCGGAGCGCAAGGTGGCGCTGGTCCTGTCGAGCTACCCGACCAAGCACGCCCGGGTCGGCAACGCCGTCGGCCTCGACACCCCGGCGTCGGCGGTCGTCCTGCTGCGCGCCCTGCGGGACGCCGGCTACACCGTCGGGGAGTTCCCCGGAGACGTCTCGGGGGATTCCGACGAGCTCATCCACACGCTGATCGCCGCGGGCGGGCACGACGTCGAGTGGCTCACCGAGGAGCAGCTGGCGAACGCGCCGTCGCGGGTCCGGCTGGCGGACTACCGGCGGTGGTTCGACGCGCTGCCCGCAGCGCTCACCGACGGGATCCGCGGGCACTGGGGGGAGCCGCCCGGGTCGCTGTACGTCGACGGGTCCGACATCGCGCTCGCCGCGCTGCGGTTCGGGAACGTGCTGTTGATGATCCAGCCGCCGCGGGGGTTCGGTGAGAACCCGGTGGCGATCTACCACGACCCGGTGCTGCCCCCGTCGCACCACTACCTCGCCGCCTACCGCTGGCTCGACCACGAGTTCGGCGCCGATGCGGTGATCCACCTGGGCAAGCACGGGACGCTGGAGTGGCTCCCCGGCAAGGGCCTCGGGCTCGGCCCCGGCTGCGCGCCGGACGCCGTGCTCGGCGAGCTGCCGCTGGTCTACCCGTTCATCGTCAACGACCCGGGCGAGGGCACGCAGGCCAAGCGGCGCGGGCACGCCGTGATCGTCGACCACCTGGTGCCACCGATGGCACGCGCCGACACCTACGGCGAGATGGCGAAGCTGGAGCAACTGCTCGACGAGTACGCGACCGTCCAGGCGATGGACCCGGCGAAGCTGCCCGCGCTGCGCGCCCGGATCTGGGAGGTCGTGCAGGCCGCGCAGCTCCACCACGACCTGCACGTCGACACGGCGCCGGGGGAGGAGTCCTTCGACGACTTCGTCCTGCACATCGACGGCTACCTGTGCGAGGTCAAGGACGTCCAGATCCGCGACGGTCTGCACGTCCTCGGCGGGGCTCCGGAAGGTGACGCCCAGGTCAACCTGGTGCTGTCGATCCTGCGCGCCTCCCAGGTGTGGGGCGGTCGCCGCGCACTTCCCGGCCTGCGCGCCGCCATCGCCTCGTGGGCCGGCCTGGACGAGCAGTCCCTCCTGGCCCACCCCGGCCGCCACACCACCCCCACCCCCGCGAGTCGGGGTCTGAATGCGCGCGAGTCGGGGTCTGCGTGCGAGCCGCTCGCGGGCGGCCCCGGTCCTGGGCGGCGCGCACCGCCCCGCGGCGGGGCCCAATAGCGCCGGCGGGGGGTTGGCGCCCCGCACGCGGGGGGGGGGGGGGTGGCGCCGCGCGGTGCGCGCGCCCG
>JAJAZD010000093.1 GCA_026785945.1 Pseudonocardia sp.
GACGAAGGTCGGCGGGTTCCCGTACTGGAAGAGCGAAGCAACGCCGCCCGCGTGCGGGACGTGCCGGCGGCTCCGGGCGGGGTCGCGCTCGGCGCGGCGGTGATGGTCCTGACCCAGCTGGTGATGGTCGCGGTGATGACGATGACGCCCGTGCACATGGCTGCGTACGGTCTCGGGCTCGGAGCGACCGGTCTGGTGATCGGGGTGCACGTCGCTGCCATGTACCTGCCCTCGCCGCTGACCGGGCAGCTCGTCGACCGGTTCGGGCCGGTCGCCGTCGCGTCCGGGTCCGGCGGCACGCTGCTGGCCGCCGGGTTCCTCGCGGCCTCCGCTCCGGCGGACTCGGTCGTGCTCCTCGCGGTGGCGCTCGCCCTGCTCGGGCTGGGCTGGAACATGGGCCTGATCAGTGGCACTGCGCTGCTCACCGCGTCGATCCCGCTCGCCACGCGGGCGCGGACCCAGGGTGCCGTCGACGTCGGTATCGCGCTGGCCGGCGCGGGCGGCGGCCTCGGCTCGGGACTGGTGGTGGCGGCAGCCGGCTACCCGGCGCTGGCGCTGTCCGGCGGGCTCGTCGCGCTGGCGATCGTCCCGGCCGTCGCGCTCACCGCGCGGGCCCGGCGCGCGGAGTCCGTCGCCACGGGTTGACCGCGCCCGCTGTGGTCAGAACGGCCAGCGGTTCCCGAACCGGGGGGCCAGGATCCGGTCGAGCCCGGCCACCCGCCCGGCGGACACGATCGCGAGCAGGACCAGCGGGAACAGGTCCTCGGCCGGGTAGGTCCACAGGTAGCCGCCGGTGTCCCAGAGCATCACCCAGATCGGTGTGAGCAGCAGCAACCCGCCCACGGCCGCGAGTCGCGTGGCCACCCCGAACAGCAGCCCGAGGCCGATGGCGAGCTCGGCGATGGCCAGGAACGGTCCGAACAGGCCCCAGTTCGGGAGCACGACGTCCCGGTAGAACGCGCCCAGCGGCGCGATGGCCGTCTTCGACGAGGCGTCGGCGTCGGTGGTCCACGACGACCCGGTCAGCACCGGTTCGGGGAGCGCGGCGAAGGCGCCGTCGAGCTTCGCCGTCCGGGTCGAGCAGGGCCACCGCGGGGACGTCGGGCACGTCCTTCTGGCGACGGGCCTCGCGCAGCAGGTTCGCCGGTTCGAACTGCGCTGGTGCCCGGTTGTCCTTGGCCTGCAGGAGGGGGAGATCGGCGTCGGTCATGCAGCATCCACCTCGACCGGCCGGCCGTCGAGGCGCCACTCGAGCATCCCGTCGACGAGCCGGTAGGCGCGGCGCCCCCGTGCGGTGAGCAGTCGGACGGCGTCGTGGGCCAACACGCACCAGGCGCCGCGGCAGTAGGCCACCACGTCGGCGCCGGCGGGCAGCTCGTCGAGCCGGTCGGCCAGCTCCTGGACCGGGATGGACACCGCCCCAGGGATGTGGCCGGCCCGGTACTCGGTGGCGGGGCGGACGTCGAGCACGACGATCTCACCGGCGCGGGCCCGGCGCAGCAGCTCGTCGCGGCCGACCTCCTCGTGTGCGGGGTTGTCGGTGGTGAGCGGGCCGAGGTAGCGGTCGCGTGCGGCGACGACGTCGGGCAGGTGGGCGGCCGCCACTCCGCGGACCCGCAGCAGGAGGGCCGCGACGTCGGTGCCGGCGAGGCGGTAGCGGATGGTGGTGCCGTCCCGGTCCCCGGTGACCAGGCCGCCGCGCCGCAGCGTTTGCAGGTGCGCGGACGCCGTGGTCAGGCCCAGCCCGGCGGCCGATGCGAGGTCGGCGACCGACCGCGGCCCCTGGGCCAGCAGGTCGAGCAGCTCCAGGCGCTTGCCGCTGCCCAGCGCCTTGCCCACCCGGGCCAGCTCGTCGAACAGGTCGGTCTTCACCGCGCAATCGGCCACGTCGTCCTCCACAGATCCATGGATCACGGTAGCCGTCACGGGGCGGCCTCGGCGCACCAGGTGCTCCACGACGTGACGGGCGTCGGTCCCCACCGTCCTGGGCGCCGACGGTCCGCGGCACCCGTCGGACCCCGGCAGCCTCCAGTTCCCCGGGCCGGATGCGACCCAGCGGATCACCTGCGCCCCCCGGTCGGCGTCTCGCCAGCGCGGCGCCGGGCCGTCCGAGCGCCCGCAGGAGCGGGTAGGTCCAGCTCCCAACCGGGGCATGTAGCCGACATCGCGCCCGGACAGCCGCACGTCCCTCCCGTCGGACGCGAGGTCGGCGGCGATCTCGGCGCCGGAGTTGCCCGCGCCCACCACGAGCACGGAGCCGTCCGGCAGCTGCGCGGGACGGCGGTAGTCGCGGGAGTGAAGCATCGACGGGTTGTGCGAAGTGCCGGGTGTGGGCGGCGACGTGGTCGGCCATCGCGTCCGTGGTGGGGGAGGCGTCCGGCGGGCCGGGGAAGCGCAGGCCCGGGGGGCGGGGTGAACCCGGCCGGGGTAAACAGGCGCAGCGAGTCCCATCGGCGTCGCCACACCGCCCCGACCTCTGTCTCCCGGTCCAGGACGACGAACGACAGGCCGTGCCGGTGCAGCTCCTAGCCGACCGCGAGCCCGGCCTGGCCGCCGCCGCCGACGGCATCGACGGCGACGGTCACGACGATGTCCGCGCGACGAGCCGCTCCACGACACCACCGGCGAACCGTTCGCTCTCCAGCACCTCCAGGCCTCGCGCGCGGATCTCGTCGGCGGGTCGCCGCCGGAAGTGTTCGCCCATGAACCGCACCGACCCCAGCTCGGCCAGGCGCTGCACCGCGCGCAGCGGAGCGGCGGTGGCCGCGACGTGGTCGGCCAGCAGCAGCAGACCTCCGGGCCGCAGCACCCGGATCATCTCGCCCAGCGCGCGGCGGTGGTCGGGGATCCCGCACAGGGAGAACGTGCACACCACGGAGTCGACGGAGCCGTCGGGCAGGTCCAGGTGTTCGGCGTCCCCGACCCGGAGATCGACGTCGCGCCCGAGCTCTGCGGCCCGCGCGCGGGCGAGCTCCACCATCGCGGGGCTCAGGTCGATGCCCTGCAGCGTGATGCCCGTGGGGTAGTGGGGCAGGTTCAGGCCGGTGCCGACGGCGACCTCCAGTACCTCGTCCTCCGCCCGGCTGCACACCCAGGCCCGGCTGTCGCGGAACAGCATCCGGTCCATGAACCGCATTGACGCGTCGGTGCGGGGCGCGGCCCGCTCCCAGTACCGCGCCCAGCGCTCGCGTTCCCCGTCGCTCGCCATGACCGCCTTCGATGTGTTTACTCCAGCATGGCGTTGGTCAACACGACCGGCGACCGCGCGCTCATCGACTGTGAACTCTATATCCCGGAGAAGACCTGGTTCGGTGACCGGGCCCGCTGTGACGAGGCTGCGATCCCGCCGGACCTGGAGTTCGCCACTCGCCCCGCACAGGTCGTCGCCATGATCAGGCGATGTGTCCAGGCCGGTCTGCTGTTCCGCTGGTTCACCGCCGACGAGGAGTTCGGCCAGAATCCCGGGCTGCGCGAGTACCTCGGGAGCAGCGACACGGTGCCGGGTGTGACGCCTCGGTATCGTTGCGCCCAACGGTGATGATCCGTCGGCTGTAGCGCTTCCGCGAGCTGGTGTTCGTGGTTGAGCTGACGGGCATCGTGGTCGGGCTCGTGAGCATGCACCACCTCTCGATCTCCGACAGTGCACCCGCCGCCGACGTCGCCCCCGCGTCGATGACTTTCATGGCCGCCCCGTTGGTTCACGAACCGGGCGCGCCGTCGCCGGAGGAGCCGCGCCGTCGCCGGAGGAGCACAGCGGCCACGGAACCGACCTCCTCCATCTGTGCCTGGCCGTGCTGATGGCCGGAGCGGCTACCGCGTGCGGGTTGCTCGCGCGGCGTCGAACTGCGGTCGTACCCGGTGCGAGCAACCCGATCGCCCGGCTGCGGATCATTGGTTCGCGAGCCGGCCCTGACCCTTCGCGTCAGCTGTCGTCGTCCGCTTCTGCTGCCGGTGGAATCCGTCCTCCGATCGGTGGGCAGGAGCCGGCCAGGGCGCCTGCTCCCGCCCGCGGCTTCCAGCAGTCTGAACCGTCCTGGATTGCGAGGCGCTGGGTTCAGCGTGGATGCCCGCTGGAAGGTGCGTCCCGGGTAGCCGCTCAGCAGTCGACAGCTGACGTCACGCTGCCCGGGGCGGCGAGGAAGGACATGTGGACGTGCTCCATGTGGTTCGCGACAGGTGACCCGCGGTCTTCCATCGGCCGCCAGCCCGAGCCGCTGTTGATGCGCTGCCGGAAGATCACATACTTCACCGCCAGACGGTTCCGGTTGCGGAGCGCACACTCGGCGAGTGCGTCGCCGGTGGATCGATCGACGAAGAAGTCCAGGGCCAGTCCGGCCGGATGGTCCGACGGGTTGGGCCGTGAACCCACACCGCCCACGCTGCTGATGCCGAATCGGCACCGAAGCAGCTGTCCCGCCTCCGACACCCAAGGTTTGACCGGTCCCCAGCGCGGCACCTTGCCGCGGCATTCGTACTGGGGACCGAGCTGGGCGGCTGCTCGGTCGACGTCCCGTCGCCGCTCGGGTCGGGGTGGCTGAGGCCCGCGTGGAGGTTCCGGTGCGGGTCCCGGAGCTTCGGCGTTCGCCGCCGTGGCGGCAGCGGCCTCCGCGGCGGCATCAGCCGCCGCGGCTTGCGCTGCCCGGCGTCGGGCCTGTGCCTCTTCCTCCGCTGCGCGGCGCTGGTAGCCGACGAAGCGGTCGCGCTGAGTGCGTAGGCCGTTGTACGCGTCCTGGGCTGCCTCGAGCTGCCGCTCGAGGGCGACACGCTGATCGGTCAGCGCGCGGAGCTGAACCTCCTGCTCGGTCACCGCCGTCGTCGCGGCAGTGACGGCACGATCGGCATCGGCCCTGGATCGCTCCGCCGCCTCCCTGCGGTTCTGGGCCTCCTCCTGTGTGGCCTGCGCGGTCGATTCCGAGTTGATCTTGTCGATGCTTGCGCGTCCCAGCGCGTCGAGCGCGCGACGCTGCTCGGTCGCCAACAAGCCGGTGAACTCTGCCTTCGCCACCACATCTGAAGGGCTGATCGCGGTGGTCAGCAGTCCGAGCGGGCCGAGGTCGAGATTCTGCTGGTAGTTGGTCGTGGCGAAGGCGTCCACCCGATCCTGAGCCCGTTCCCGCGCAGTGTCCGCTGCGATGATCTCGATTCGAGCCTTGTCGAGGACCCTGGAGGCGTCGTCTGCCGCCTCTTGTGCGGACTGCAGTTCGAGCAGCTCTTGGAACGCCGACTCTCGTTTCGTGGCGAGCTCCGCTCGCACGGCGATGGCCCGCCGGTCGAGCTCGTAGGCCTGGGTGGAGAGCCGTCCAACCTCTGCCGCCCGCTGTGCCACGGAGTCCTGCCCGGCGCGCAGTTCTTGCTCGGACGGATTCGGCGGCGGTGCCGGCGGCTGTGCCGCGGCCGGGGTGGCCCCGGCCAGCAGCACGACCACGACCAGTGGCGTCAGCACCGTGAGGGACCGGCGCACCCTGACCTCCTGCTGTCGGCCGGTGCTGGACACTGAGCCAGACCCGTAGGAGGCCCACCCTCGTCGGTTCGGAGCGAATTGCCACACGCCACGCCGCACACCGTCCGAGACGTCACCCGGTGGTGTGGTCAGGACATTGGTGTAGCCGCGCCGGCAGGGTGGCTGTCCGATCTTGACCGGCCGACTGTCGCGCCATCGAAATGGCTGCGGCCGAACCGTTCGACGCCGTCGGGAGGCTGGAGGCTCCATCAGCTGTCGCGAAGTGTCGCCGGTGGTCGCGGCGTGGTCGTTTCGTGGTCTGGCGATGCTGACCACAGCGTTGACAACAACGCCGACGACGGCTGCCGGCCGCTGGTGCCGTGCAGTGGCCTTGCCTGAGGACGGTCAGCGGCATGGTGACGTCCGGTGTCTGCGCGGGTAGACGGCTGAGCCCACGGAACCCTTCCGGACGAGCGGCCAGCAGCTTCCACCAGTGCCGCCGGAAACCGGTCACCGCCGAGTTGATCCGGGTCAGCTGCAGCGCCCCGACCTCCGAGAGCGCCCGCCACACGGTCGGGTTCGGCGCCACCGGCCCGGTCGCCGGGGCGAGGTGGCGAAGGCCCTGGAAGTCGCTGATCGCTTCCCCGCCCAGGATCTGCGCCACGGCCAGGTCGATCAAGATCTGCCCGCGGTCATGGACCGGGTCGAACCCGCGGCGCGCCATCGCCGCCGACAACCCAGCCCGCGGCCCGGCCTGCTCGGCCAGCAGCGGAAGTGGCAGCGCTCCGGCGAACCCGACCAGGCGATCGTCGTCGCCGAGCAGTTCCAGCCCGTCGGCCCATCCAGTACCTTGCCTGGAATGAGGTGCACCTGCCTCGGTCAGATCACGATCTTCGACAATCGCATTCTGACTGGTCAGGTGTGCCTCACCCACGTTCTACGCCCGTTTCACCCCGGCGTGTCACCCCTCGGTGAAAGACGGAGGCAAGGGCGCGAGCAGATCCGACCGGAGGTGGATCCCGATGTCGTGGTCGACCAACTGTGGGGGGCGGGACACCACCGGCTCCCCGACCAACCGCTGACCGAAGTTCGCGGATGCGCTGGTGCGAACCTGATGTCCGGGCTGCGACCACCTGCGTGCGGGTGGATGACTCCGGCGGGATCGTCGCCCACGACCCCAGCTTCGCGGGCCAGGTCGGCGTCGACGCCGCTGAGGGGGCCGACCAGCTGAGCGGACCGGCTGCCCACATCGCAACGAGCAGACAGGCCTTGCGGGCGACAAGCAGCTGACTCACTGGTGGAGCGTGGGCGCGGTCCGGCAGTGAAACACGGTGGGCCGCGCTCCAGGCAGCGCGCAGGCGATCGAGGAGCGCTGCGACCTCGGAACAGATTGACAGCGGCTCTCTGAAACGCGAATACTGCGACGCATGTCGAGTGCTGCTGCTAGTAGTGGTCCCTTTGCCGTCACTGTGATCCCGGGGGACGGGATAGGCCCAGAGATCGTGGAGGTGGTGCGTGCGGTGGTGGAGGCGACCGGGGCGCCGATCGTGTGGGAGGAGCATGCCGCGGGTGCGGCGGTGTTCGCGGCGGGGGATCAGTCCGGGGTGCCGGAGGCGACCATCGCGTCGCTGCGGCGCACGGGTGTGGCGTTGAAAGGTCCGCTGGCCACCCCGGTGGGAAAGGGGGAGAAGAGCGCGAACGTCACGTTGCGCAAGCTGTTCGAGACCTACGCCAACATCCGCCCGGTCCGGGAGATGCCCGGCGTGGCGACGCCGTTCAGCGGGCGGGGTGTGGATCTGGTGGTGGTCCGGGAGAACATCGAGGACCTCTACGCCGGGATCGAGCACATGCAGACCCCGGACGTCGCGCAGTGCCTGAAGCTGATCTCACGGATCGGGTGCGAGCGCATCGTGCGCACGGCTTTCGAGCTCGCGGTGGCGCAGAACCGTGGAACGGTGCACTGCGCGACCAAGGCCAACATCATGAAGTTGACCGAGGGAATGGTCAAAGAGACCTTCGAGACCGTAGCGGCGGAGTATCCGAGCATCCGCGCCGAGCACATCATCATCGACAACCTGGCCCACCAGCTGGTGCGCCGCCCCGAGCAGTTCGACGTCATCGTCACGACCAACATGAACGGCGACATCATCAGCGACCTGACCAGCGGCCTGGTCGGCGGGCTGGGGTTCGCCGGCTCGGCCAACCTGGGGGACGACGCCGCGATCTTCGAAGCCGTGCACGGGTCGGCCCCGAAGTACGCCGGTGCCGACCGGGCCAACCCGGCGGCGCTGCTGCTGTCCGCGGCGATGATGCTGCGCCATCTCGACCTGCTCGCGGAGGCCGACCGGCTCGAGGCCGGTCTGGACGCGACGTTGGCTGCCGGCGTCGTCACCGCCGACGTCACCGCTACCGCGGGCGCCTCACCGGTCGGGACCCGAGCGTTCGGCCAGGCGGTGATCGACCGCCTGGACGCCCCGCCCCGCCCGGGCGCACGGCCCCAGCAGGCGGTCCGACCGCCGCGTATCACCCGCCTGGCCCCGCCGGCCCGGCCCCGGATCCGGCGCCAGGTCGGCGCGGACGTGTTCATCGAGACCACCGACACCCCGACGGTGCTGGCCGAACGCCTGCAACAGCTGTGCCGCGACACCTGCTACACCCTGGCCATGATCAGCAACCGTGGCACGGTCGTCTGGCCACCCACCGGCGGCGCGACCCACTGCATCGACCACTTCCGCGGCCGATTCCTGATCACCGACCAGCTCGAATGGACCAACCACTCGCTGACCAGGCTGCTCGACGAGATCAGCGGGCACTACCGCTGGATGCATGTGGAGCGGCTCGAAGAGATCGACGGAACCCCCGGTTTCACCGCTGCCCAGGGACAACGATGAGCTCGATGGTGCGGGTGGCGACAGCCCGGACCGTGATCGGGCCGATGTCTGGGAGCCGCGCGATGGCGTCCATCTCGATGTCGATGCACGACCAACCCACCGAGAACTCCCACCGTCGGCCCCGCCGCCCGCCGCCCGCCGCCGGCCGCGATGTGGTCGAGCAGGTCGTGGGAGAACCCGACCCCGTCGAGGCGGACCGGTAGCCGGTGGCGCAACGGTCCGGGCAGCCGCGTCACCGCCTGATCGAGCAGGTTGATGTTGTCGGCGGTGCAGTTGGAGGCGCCGTTCCCGGCCCGTGGGTCGACCACCAGCAGATGCTGGGTCGGGCCGGGCCGCCCTGCCGGGATTGCTCCTGGTGGGTTTCCCCGGCCCGCCCGCCGAACCCGCCGTGCGACTCTCGCCGCAACGGGCTCTCCCCGTGTCTTGCTGGTTGGTCAGCAGGTGGCGACAGCTGCCGGGTCGATGGTCCATGGGGTCGGGATCCGTCAGGCAGATGCGAGAGGACCGGTGGGCCGCGCTGGGAACGGCCCCGGGCCAGCAGCATCGCACCGGTGCGGTGCACTGCGGTCAGGAAGGCGGCGGAGTCGAAACCGCGGTCGAGCAGCACCAGCGCCACGCAGCGATCACCACCCGGTGATCGTTGAGCGATCCCCATGAGCTGCCCGAACGCGACCTGCTGACCCATTCCTGGGCCGCCCTCCGGGTCGCAGCTGACCTGGAGAGCGGGCAGGAGTGGGGCGAGGTGCACCGCTCTCTGCCGTGGTGGAGAAGCTACGGGTGTGAGATCCTGCCGGGGCGTCATCTCAATGGCCTTGCGTTAAGGCACCCGGCAAGCTGGCTACCTGCGCAAACACCTGACGTCACCATGCCGCTGACCGTCCTAAGGCAAGTCCATTGGGGCGTAAGCTAGCCATGTCGAGGCCTTCCTGGGCCACGGTGGCGTCGCAGCGACCGGACGGAGTTCGGTATGGTCCAGCCGGAGGAAAAGGCGTGAACCAGTTGAGTCTCGGCTTCATGGCCCGGTCACTCAAGGAGAACGAGCGCAGGCTTCCACTGCATCCCCATCACCTCCCTCGGATTCCCGGTGACCTCCGGGAGAACGTCTACCTCGAACTTGGCTACGGGGATCGCTTCGGCATATCCGACGATCAGCTGAAGCGCTGGGTCGCCGGCTTCAGGACCCGTGAGCAGCTCGTCGATGAGTGCGACATCATTGTGCAACCCAAGCCGCTGCTCAGCGAGATCGCCGAGATGCGCGTCGGGCAGGTCCTCTGGGGGTGGCCGCACTGCGTGCAGGACGACGAGCTCACGCAGTTCGCCATCGATCGGAAGCTCACGCTGATCGCGTTCGAGGCGATGAACTTCTGGAACACCGACGGCTCCTTCAATCTGCATGTGTTCCACAAGAACAATGAGCTGGCGGGCTACTGCTCCGTGCTCCACGCCATGCAGATCGTAGGATCCACCGGCGACTACGGGCGTCGGCTGCGCGCCGTGGTCATCGGCTTCGGCGCGACCGCCCGAGGTGCGGTGACGGCGCTCAACGCGCTGGGCGTGCACGATGTCGACATCCTCACCCACCGTGAGATCGCGGCCGTGGCCGCGCCGATCCACTCCGCGCAGATCGTCCATTTCGGCCGCGACGACACCACGACACGAGCGAATCATGCGGTCACGGAGAACGGCAAGGTGCCGCTGGCAGAGTTCCTCGCGGAGCACGACATCGTGGTCAACTGCGTGCTGCAGGACACCGATGCCCCGCTGACGTTCCTGACCGATGACGACCTCACGGACATGACACCAGGCACCCTGATCATCGACGTCTCCTGCGACGAGGCCATGGGATTCAGCTGGGCGCGCCCCACGACGTTCGCCGACCCCACGTTCGTGGTCGGCGACAACGTGCTCTATTACGCTGTTGATCACAGCCCAACGCACCTGTGGAACTCGGCGACGTGGGAGAACAGCGAGGCGCTACTTCCCTTCCTTCGCACGGTCATGGGAGGAAGTGGTGCCTGGGACGCGGATCCCACCATTCGTCGAGCCATCGAGATCCGTGACGGGGTCATCCAGAATCCCGCCATCCTGTCCTTCCAGAACCGTGCACCGAATTACCCGCACCGGCCGCTGGCTGCGGTTTGAGGCTGAGCGTTCGTACTCGTCGAGCTGGCCACCCAGGACGGACAGCCCGGACGTCACCGGGATGCCTGCGGGCCCGTGTCGGGTCGGTCCGCGAACCAGGCCGGCAGTTCAGGTCGGTCGACGGCGCCGACGGAGGCGACGTCGACGGTCTCCGTTGGAGCGGGCGATCCTGGAGCGGAACTGGAGCCGTGATGGTTCCAGAACCGTCCGCAACTGCGCCGAACTGACCGCAAGGACACCGGCTGACCTGCCTCCGAGGATCGGACGGCGCCTGATCTGCCGGTCGTTGAGGTCTGGGGCGGGATGGTCGGGGCGTGGTGGCAGGAGTCGTAGCGCTCGATGTGGTCGCCCGCGGTTGTAGTGAGCGGCGTACTGGGCAAGGACGATCCGCAGGTGCCGCTCGCCGAAGATCAGGAGGCGGTCGGTGAGTTCGGTTTCTGGCGGTCAGGACGAATCGTTCGGCGAAGCAGTTCGCTCGCGGGCAACGAGGCGGGCAGCTCAACGCCCTTGGACGACGATCCGCGGCCCAGCAGTACGAGCCAGGCGAGGATCCGGCCGAAGATCAGGTAGAGGAAGCGCAACGACACGCCCATGATCCTGCCCGGCCAGGGAGAATGCCGATCACCGCAGGTCACAAGCTCAGGCTGACTTCTGGAACCCCACAGGGCGATCTTGGGAACGGACGGTGCCGGGACCGGATCCGAGCCGGGAGGACCCGCCCGGCGGTCGCCGTCAGGAGCCGTCGCGCGATGCCCAGCTGCACCGCAGGGCCGCCGCCGCGTGGTCCAGCGCGGCGAGGCAGCTCGCAGCCGACCCGCCGACCGCCGTCGCGAGCGCGACCCGGCCGTCCATCAGGCCCTTGCCGGGCGGGGAGATCACCTCGCCCGGCGCCACCAGCGGGAGCAGCAGGTCGGTCTCGGCGGGGAGGTCGGTGCGGTCGAAGTCGACCGACCGGACGATCGCGCCCGGCCACGGGGGGTAGAAGAAGCGGATGCCCGCCGTGGCGTCGAGCGGGCTCCCGACCTGGGGTGGCTCTCCGCAGGCGACCGCCGCCGCGGCGAGGCCGGCGTCGGTCCCGCTCGCCCGCGACCCCAGGTAGGGGATCAGGTCCCCGCCCAGCCGCCCGTTCACCTCGATCACCTTCGGGCCGTCGGCGGTGATCTTGAGTTCGGTGTGGGTCGTGCCGTCGCGGTAGCCGAGCGCCGCGTGGGTCCCCTCCAGCACGCGCAGCAGCGCGGGGTCGCGCAGGAGCGGGTCGCACCCGCTGACGGTGTGGCCGATCTCCTCGAAGAAGGGGGCGAACCCGATCTCCTTGCGGGCCACGTGCACCGGCGTCGGCCTGCCGTGGTGCACGGCGGTGTCGACGCTGATCTCCGGGCCGTCGAGGTACTCCTCGACGAGGACGGCGTCGTCGGCGGCGGGCAGGTCCTCGGCCGGTGTGGCCCCGGTCGTGGCGAAGTGCTCGGCGAGCTCGACGGCGTCGTGCACGAGCACGACGCCCTCGCTGGCCACCCCCGTGCGGGGCTTGAGGACCACCGGGTAGCCCAGCTCGTCGGCGGCGGCCCGGGCCCGGTCGAGGCGACCGACGAGCCTCGACACCGGTTGGGGCACCCCGTGCGCGGCCAGCGCCGCGCGGGTGGCGGAC
>JAJAZD010000094.1 GCA_026785945.1 Pseudonocardia sp.
GTTTTTTATAACCCCCCGGTGGGGCCGCCCCCCACCGCCCCGGGCCCGGCCCCCCCTCGGGGTTGGCGGGCCCGCGGCGTCGATCAGTGGGTCAGTTCTGGCGCAGGTAGCTCAGCAGGCGCAGGATCTCGATGTAGAGCCAGACCAACGTGGTCATCAGGCCGAAGGCGATGTACCAGGCGAACTTCGCCGGGGCGCCGCCGCGGATGGCCTGGTCGGCCTGGTCGAAGTCGAGCAGCAGGCTGAACGACGCCACCGCGATCACGACCAGGCTGAACACGATGGAGAGCCAGCTGCCGTCGCGAAGCCCGAGGTTGACGCCGAACAGGCTCGCCACGAGGTTGGCCACCATCAGCACCGTGACGCCGATCAGCGCGCCCATCAGCCACTTGGTGAACCGGGGGGTGACGCGTACGGCACCGGTCTTGTAGACCACCAGCATGCCGACGAACACCCCGGCCGTGCCGATGATCGCCTGCGCGGCGATGCCCGGGTAGATCGCGTCGAAGATCCCGCTGATGCCTCCCAGCGCCACGCCCATCGCCGCGGAGTAGAGCAGCACCAACGGTGCCTTGGCCCACTCCGACTTGAAGATGAGGACGAGGGACACGACGATGCCGAGGATGAACGCCGGCAGCACGAGCACGTAGAGCCCACTGATCGCGGTGAGCACGCCGGCGGCGAGCGCCACGCCGGCGGTGACGGCCGTCTTCGTGACGACGTCGTCGACTGTGAGCGGGCGCTCGCCTGCGCCGGCGCGCCCGGGCTCGACCTCCGGCGCCCGAGGATCGGCGAAGGCGGCGGAGCCACCCACCGCGCCACCCTGGCGACCGAGGTTGTAGCCACCGGGCTGCCCCTGGGGCAGCTTACGGAAGGCCGGGTTGCTGCTGGTGCGCACCTGCATCCTCCTCCTCAAGGAACGGTCAAACGTGTTCGACTTCTTCAACGCCGGAGATCCGCCCGACGTTCCCGCTCGGTAAAGCCGACTTTACCGCCCTCGACGATCATGCGGCTGTCCTGCCGTCCCGAGGCGGGTCCAGCGCGACACCGGCGTCCTCGAGCGCGGCCTCGGTGAACAGTCTGGCGTATGCGCGGTCGGAACCGGTGGCCCCGGCGAGCGGCGCGTCGACGCCCACCATGCGGCACGCCTCCAGGAGGGTGTCGTCGTACGCGGCCAACAACGCCACCCGGCGGACCTGCGTGGACTGCGGGCGGTCGCACATCTCCCGGTGGAGCCTGCGCAGGTTGCCCACCACGGTCTCCCAGGTGGGGCCCGGCGGGATCCGCCGGCGCGAGCGGCGCTCGCCGAACGCGGTGACGGCGCGCGGCACCAGCCGGAAGGCCACCCAGAACATCACCGTCGGGGTGACCGCGACCAGCACGTACAGCAGCAGGCCCACCATGAGCGGACGGTCTCCCGTCACCTCGCCCACGGTAGCCCCGATCGCCGCGTCACACGATGGGAGACGGACGACGGCCGGTATCCGATCCCCACGCCGCGCCACGTCCGGCGCGCGGGCACCGCTGCCCGCTATCCTCCGCGGCGGAAACGACGTCGCCGGTCACAGCGCCGGCAGTGAGGCGGTGGGACATGTGGGCGTTCTTCTCGGCGCGGCTGCGGACATGGCTGATCCTGGTGGTCGCCGCGCCTGTGCTCGGTTTCGTGCTGGGCAAGGTCGGTGACGTGATCGAGAGCCGCAGCGGGCCCAACTCCGTCAGCAAGGTGTTGCACACGGGACGCAGGTGGCTGCAGCGCCGATCGAAGGGCCCCCTCGCGTCGCGCGCGGCGGCCGACCCGACGGGCGCCCGCGACGCCGGCACGCCGGCCCGCTGACGGGCGGCGCGGATCGTCGCGGCGTCCGCTCTGCGAGTGTCGTCGTCCGTCTCCACCCTGCCCTCTACATGCTGATCCTCTCCAACACGCGTCGCTACGGCGGCTCCACGTCTCGCCGCTCGACAGCGTTTCGCTCCACAGCCGGCTCCACGCGCCGATGAACACGTGCGCGGCGCCGTCCGCCGCGGCGTGAGTGCCGGGCGGGCAGGTTGGGTTCATCTGCGCCGACCGCTGGATGCGCAACCAATACGGCAAGCACCTGCGGGCAATGGTGTCCGAGCGGTTCAGCGTCGACGTCGTTCGTGCAGCACGACTCGCGTGTGTTGCTGGGCGGGGGCCGGCGACGCTCCTCCGTGTAGATCACGAAGTGCGGCTGTCGTACTGGTCGCCGCGGTTGATGAGCGATTCCAGCCGTGCCCGGTCCCGGCCCGAGATGATGACGCGGGCCCCCGCGCATGAAGGCGCGCGGCGATTCCCGCGCCGATGCCCGAGCTGGCTCCGGTGACGAGGACGACCCCGTCCACGACGCGCTGCGCCACTTCGTCGACCTCCTGTCAGGACGTCAGAGCGTCAGGCGGCCAGGGACCCGGCGACGATCTGCCAAGCCAGGGCGGACTTCGCCGCCAGGCTCAGCACCAAATAGACGGACTCTCCGAAGCCGTAGTCGCGCCACGGGCCGATCTGCCGGTACTGCAGCCACTGGTTGACCGCGAAGCTCATGAAGAACGCGAACAACGAGAAGAAGATGACGTAGACGAACGTCGGGACGTTGCCCGAGCCGACCAGGTTGAGGGTGATCGCCACCCAGGGTGCGGCGCCGGCCACACAACCGAACCAGAACGGTGCGAGGTCGGCGGGTCGGCGCCCCGGAGGGTTGGTGCGCTCCTGGACCCAGCCGAACAGGATCATCGCCACGTTGGCGCCGATGATCGTGATGATCGCGCTCACCTGGGTGATGCCCGCGTACATCGCGACCAGGACGACCATGATGGTCGAGCTCAGGCTGTACTCCAGCCATCGGAACGGGTTGACGCCCCGTGCCAGACCGCGTTCGTAGGTGCCGCGGAGCACCACCCCCGTCAGCAGGTGGTCCAGCGCCGCGAGCGCCAGGAAGACCGCGATGGCCGGTCCGATCGCGACCGCGAACGCCGGCTCGGCCTGGGGCACCGCGGTACCCGGTGGGCCGGCGGGGTATGCGGTGGTCAGGTCGATGGCGAAGTCGCTCGCGATGACGAGCACGGCGACGGCCTGGGCCGCGTGCAGCACGGCCAGGGCAATGTTCCAGGTCCGCAGACGGCGAAGGCGGGGCGCTGTCAGGTCGTGCCTGTCGCGGCCGTCGGACGCCGTTCGGTCCGGTCGTTCATCGAGGGGTGTGGCATGGTCGGACGGGGTCGACATGACCTAACCTTTACAGGTTGTAAAGCAACCCGCAAGGACGCGTGCAGCCGAGGGAGGCCGACGTGGACACCGCTCCAGCGACACCTCGCGACCGCATCATGGTCGCCGCGGTCGAGCTGGCCGGACAGGACGGCGTCCACCGGGTCACCATGTCCGCTCTCGCGGCGCGGGCGAGGGTGTCACGTCCCACTCTGTATGGCTACTTCCCCGATGTCGCCCACGTGCTTCAGGCCTGGGTGGAGCGCGAGGTGTCGCAGGTGCAGGCCCGGTTGCAGCACGTGCTTGGCACGGACGCCGACCCGATCGAGGTGCTGTCGGCCTACATCGACCTGCAACTGGCGTACTTCGCCGAGTCACCGACTCGCGCGCTGATCACGGTGGCCGCCTTGGGGTCACCGCCGCAGTCCGTCGCGCGCCACATCGAGGGTTTCCAGGCGGACGTCCGAGAACTGCTGGTGGACCTGCAGACGCGTGCGCGACTGCGCCCGGAGGTGGACGTCGACCTGCTGGCAGGACTGGTCGTCGCCGGCATCACCGCGGTGGCACCGCACGTGGTGAGCAGGCGGCTGACCGCGCTCGAGGCGCGCAAGTGCTTGCTCGACCTGCTGCTGCACGGGGCACTGCCGGACGATCGCGGCTGATC
Organism: Pseudonocardia sp.; assembly: GCA_026785945.1. Classification (GTDB taxonomy): domain Bacteria; phylum Actinomycetota; class Actinomycetes; order Mycobacteriales; family Pseudonocardiaceae; genus Pseudonocardia. The sequence goes on from JAJAZD010000094.1 coordinate 3,876, forward strand.
GTCCGGTCGGCCCGCGACGCCGTGTCGCAGCCGCCCGGTGCGGCGATGGCCCGGTCGACCGCGGCTCGCGCCGGTGGCACGGCGCGACATGCCAGCAGGTGATCAGGATCGAGTGGGCGACGGCGATGGCGGCTGGTGCAAGGTACTCAGGAGCGGCTGCCCAACGCCTGCCGGAACACCGCCAGCGCCCGCTTGTCGAACAGCACGAACCGGATCTCCCGCACTCCGACCGGGGTGGCGACGACGGTGTCCAGCGCGATCCGCGCCGCGTCGTCGAGCGGCCACGCGTAGGCCCCCGCCGACACCGCCGGGAACGCGACGCTGGCCGCGCCCAGTTCGTCGGCCACCCGGAGGGACTCCCGGTAGCACGAGGCGAGCAGAGCCGAGCGGTCCTCGCGGGTCGAGTGCACCGGTCCGACCGTGTGGATCACCCACCGGGCCGCGAGCCGCCCGCCGGTCGTCGCCACGGCCTGCCCGGCCGGGAGACCGCGGGGGTACCGGGTGGCGCGCAGCTCGCGACAGGCGGCGAGGATCTCCGGACCGCCGCGGTAGTGGATCGCCCCGTCCACCCCTCCGCCGCCCAGCAGCGACGAGTTCGCCGCGTTCACCACGGCGTCCACGGCGGCCTCCGCGATGTCGCCGCGCACCAGAACGATCTCGGTCATGCCGCCATCCTGCCGGGGTGGCGCCCGGTCGGCACCGAGCGGGCGGAAGACCGACGTCCGGGTACCCCGGCCGCAGATCGTCGGCGGCGGCGTGGGATCAGGTTCACCGGCCCGGAACGCGACGACCAGATCGCGCGTCGTCGGGCCAGGGGACCCCAGGGCCTCGGCATAGTTGATCTGTCCGTTATGTGAGCAGGTCAGTGGCCCTGCTGGGGTGGCGGCTGGCACTCCGGCTCGCTGTACGTCGCGCTCAGAATCATCCGTCACCTCGGCCGCCGGAACGGCGACACACCCCCCTCGGACGGCGAGTCCACCAACTATCCGACTGACCTAACCTGGAGCTGTGGTGCGACTGGTCCATCTGAACGGGCCGCCGGGAATCGGCAAGTCCACCCTCTCGGCGCTCTATGCCGACCGGCACCCCGGCACCCTGAACCTCGATGTCGACTCCCTGCACCGCCTGGTGGGCGGCTGGCAGGACCTTGAGATCCATGTACTCCGCGTCCTCTGGCCGGTCGCCCTGGCGATGGCGACGGCCCACCTGCACGGCGGCCGCGACGTCGTCGTGCCCCAGTACCTCGCCCAGCTCGACGAGATCACCGCGTTCGAGGACGTCGCCCGCGACCAGGGCGCGGAGTTCCGCGAGGTCGTCCTGCTCGACTCCCGCAAGGGGTCGATCGAGCGGTTCGACCACCGCGCGCAGCACGACGACGACCCGTGGGTCCAACACAACCGGCGCTTCATCGCGCTGCACGGCGGTCCGGCGCGGCTCGGGTCGATGTACGACGCCCGGCGGCGCTGGTCGTCAAGAGCAAGCCCGGGGCCGTCGAGGAGACCTACGGCCTCGTGACGGAGGCCCTGGGCGGGACGTGGGGCGCGGCGTCGTGACCGACGGACGGCGGCGGGTTGCGCAGCCGGACCGGACCCGGTCGCGATGATGCGGTTCAGCGTGATCGTGCCGATGCGGTCGACGGAGGCGTTCGCGCAGGAGTGCCTGTCGTCGGTGCAGCGCCAGACCGGCGCCGACCTGGAGGTGATCGCCATCGACGACGACTCCCCGGACGCGTGCGGCGCGATCATCGACTGGTACGCCTGGGCAGACCATCGGTTCACGGCGCTACACCGTCGCCGCAGCAGCGGGGTCGGCGCTGCGCGCAACGCGGGGATCGACCGCGCGACCGGCGAGTACCTGCTGTTCCTCGACGGCGACGACGCCTTCCACGGCGACGACGTCCTCGCCGGCCTCGATGACGACCTGGCGCGCACCGGGAACCCCGACGTGCTGGTATTCGACTACGAGCAGTCGCGTCCCTGTGGTCTCGGCCGCCGGAGCAACCTGGGCTGGGTGATGGCCCGCGAGGGGCCGCGCTCCCTGCAGCGGGCCGACCGTCCCGACGCCGTGCGCGCGTCGTGGGTGTGCTGGAACAAGGCCTATCGCCGGGAGTGCGTCGCCTGCACCGGCCTGCGCTTCCCTGCCGGGTACTACGAGGACTTCGCCTGGTCGCTCCGTGCCGTGCTCGCGGCCGACCGGATCGCCGTGTCCGGGCGGGTCGGGGTGGACTACCGCTGCTGCCGGACCAGCAGCATCAGCCGCGGGACCAGCCCCCGGCACTTCGAGGTGTTCGACCAGTTCGACCGCGTCCTGGGCCTCCTGCGCGACCACCCGGAGCTCGACTCGATCCCGATCAGGACCGTCCTCGTCGACTCCATGACGACCTTCCTGCGCAGCCGGAGCGAACGCCGGCGGGTCATCCCGCCTGACCTCCGGCCCGAGTTCCGGCGGAGGTCGGACGAGCTGGCGGCCCACATGAGCGAGGAGATCACCAAGCTGGCGGTGCTCGACCTGTGAGGCCACCGTGGCACGCTCGCTCCCGTACAGCTCCCCGTGTGGAGACTTGGTCAGCGACGCGAGTCGCCGACCTGCGTGCCCCGGCAGGATTCGAACCTGCGGCACCCGCTTTAGGAGAGCGGGCCCGCCCCGACCGACAAGGAGGGGCCGATGCACCTGTACCGCGCCACCTGTTCGTGGACCGGTTCGACGGCCGCCGGTTACGGCGCCTACTCCCGCGCCCACACAGCGGCCGCCGAGCCTGCGCACGCACAGCTCACGCTGTCCTCGGACCCCGCCTTCCTCGGTGACGCCACCCGGCTCAACCCCGAGCAGCTCGTCGTGCTCGCGGCGTCGTCGTGCCAGTTGCTGTCGTTCCTGGCCGTCGCGGCGCGGGCCCGCCTCGACGTCCGCGACTACCGGGACGATGCGACGGCGACGATGCGGGAGGAGCCCACGCCGATGCGGCTGGCGGAGATCGTCCTGCGCCCGCACATCGCGCTGGCCCGCGGTCCGAGCGAGGAGCGCGTGCGTCACCTCGTCGACGTCGCACACCGGGAGTGCTTCGTCGCCAACAGTCTCAGTACGCCCGTCCGGGTGGAACCGACGGTGACCTTCCTGTCCGCCTGACCGGGGCCGTCACGCTCCATGTGCACGTGACGCCCCCCGTGTGGCGCCGGTGCTCCCGATCGACCAGGGGCACGCCCTGCGACGGGGAGCGCGGGCGCCGAAGGGGAGCGCGGCGGTCAGGTCGACAGGCCCCGCAGCACCAGTGCCGCCAGCTCGGTGTACGCGGCCGCGTCCTCCAGGCCGGTCGCGGCGGCCACCCGGCGCTGCTGGATCCGCACCATAGTCGAGGTCAGGACGTCCGCGACGAAGCCGACGTGCACCGGCCGGAACGCCCCGCTCTCCACTCCCTCGGCCACCAGTTCCGCCACGCGACCGGCGGCGGCACGGGTGTTGCGCTCGTAGATCCCGCGCGCGGCCGGCGACGCGGCCACGTCGTCGAAGAACGCCGCGGACGCGGACTCCAGCTCCTCGGCGACGGCGTCCAGGTAGGCGACGATGCGCTGCTCCCCCGCCGCAGCCACCCGGGCCTCGACCCGCTCGGTGGCCCCGCGGAAGAAGTGCACGACCACGGCTCGCACCAGCTCGTCCCGCGTGCCGGCGAGGGCGTAGAGGGTGGTCTTGGAGCAGCGCAGCCGGGCGGCGACCGCGTCGATCGTCAGGTCGCGGAAGCCCTCCTCGAGGAACAGGGCGACCAGCTGGTCGAACAGCTCGGCCTGCCGCGCAGTGACATGACCACTGACATGACCACTGACGTGACCGGTACTCTGCACAGTACGATCGTACCGCTGTTCGTATCATCCCCGCTGGAGGTCCCATGGCCGTCGACCGCCTGTTGCCGACCGAGGAGGCGCGGGACCTGCTGGCCCTGGCCCGTGACATCGCCGACAAGGAGCTCGCCCCGCGCGTCGAGGAGCACGAGCGCGCCGAGACCTACCCCGAGGGCCTGTTCGCCACCCTCGGTGACGCCGGCCTGCTCGGCCTGCCCTACGGCGAGGAACACGGCGGCGGCGCCCAGCCCTACGAGGTCTACCTGCAGGTCCTGGAGGAGCTGGCAGCCCGCTGGGCCGCCGTCGCGGTCGCGGTGAGCGTGCACGGGTTGTCGTGTCACCCGCTCGCGATCTTCGGTACCGCGCAGCAGCGCGACACCTGGCTTCCTCGCATGCTGGCCGGTGAGCTCGTCGGCGGCTACAGCCTCTCCGAGCCCCAGTCCGGGTCCGACGCCGCGGCGCTCACGTGCCGGGCGGAGAAGGTGCCCGAGGGGTACCGCATCACCGGCACCAAGGCATGGATCACCCACGGCGGCCGGGCCGACTTCTACGCCCTCTTCGCGCGCACCGGCGAGGGTTCACGGGGGGTGTCCTGCTTCCTCGCCCCCGGCGCGGCGCAGGGTCTCTCCTTCGGGAGGCCCGAGGAGAAGATGGGACTCCACGCGATCCCCACGGTCACCGCGAACTGGGACGGCGCGGTGCTCGACGCCGACCGGCTCATCGGCGCCGAGGGCCAGGGCCTGCCCATCGCGTTCAGCGCGCTCGACTCCGGTCGCCTCGGGATCGCCGCTGTCGCCACCGGTCTCGCCCAGTCCGCGCTCGACACAGCCGTCGACTACGCCCATGAGCGCCGGACGTTCGGCAAGAAGATCATCGACCACCAGGGCCTCGGTTTCCTGCTCGCCGACATGGCCGCGGCCGTCGACGCCGCACGTGCCACCTACCTCGACGCCGCCCGCCGCCGCGACGCCGGGCGTGACTACAGCCGCCAGGCGAGCGTCGCGAAGCTGATCGCCACCGACGCGGCCATGAAGGTCACGACGGACGCGGTGCAGGTGCTCGGCGGCAACGGTTACACCCGTGACTTCCCCGTGGAGCGCTACATGCGCGAGGCCAAGATCATGCAGATCTTCGAGGGCACCAACCAGATCCAGCGCCTCGTGATCGCGAGATCACTCGTCAGAGGCTAGGCGGGGTGCCACCGACACCATGATCGCCGTCCCGGCGCGGGACCCGGCCGGATCCGGCCGATGACGCGCCGGGCCGATGATCTTCCGACTCACCCCCCGAGCAAGGAGTACCCGTGCACATCGTCGGTACCGCCGCCCTCGTCACCGGCGCCGCGTCCGGGCTCGGCGCCGCCACCGCCGCGGCACTCGCCGCCGCCGGCGCCACCGTCTACGGCCTCGATCTGGAGAAGTCGACCACCGGGGCCGAGCCTGTCGACGGCGTCACGCTGCTCGCCGCGGACGTCACCGAGGAGGCGCCCGTCCGCGAGGCACTGGCCCGCATCGACGACGACGGGGCCGAGCTGCGCATCATCGTCAACTGCGCCGGGATCGCGCCCTCGGCGCGCATCCTGTCGCGGAAAGGACCGCACGACCTGGACCTCTTCCACACCGTGCTCAAGGTCAACCTGCTCGGCACGTTCAACGTCATGCGGCTGGGCGCCGAGGCGATCGCGCGCCACCGACCCGGCGACGACGGACAGCGCGGTGTCGTGATCAACACCGCGTCGATCGCGGCGTTCGAGGCGCAGGTCGGACAGATCGCCTACGCGGCGTCCAAGGCGGGCGTCGCCGGCATGACGATCACCGCGGCCCGCGACCTCGCCCAGTTCGGCATCCGTGTGGTCACCATCGCACCGGGCATCGTCGACACCCCGATGATGGCCGGGTTCAGCGACGACGTGCGCGCCGGGCTCGGCGCCGGAGTCCCGTTCCCGCAACGCCTCGCGCGGCCCGCCGAGTACGCCCGGCTCGTGACGATGGTCGTCGAGCACGACTACCTCAACGGCGAGACGATCCGGATGGACGGCGCCCTGCGCATGACGCCCCGATGACAGCTCAGTGACGAATGCGACAGGGGACGACGTAGGAGTGTTCGTCGCCTACCTCCCTGGAGCCTGGTGATCGAGAACCCGTCACATGGCCTGACCCTGCTCGACCCCGACCACGAGATCGTCGTCACGCGCGAGGAGCACCATCAACCGGCGCTGCGGCGGTGGGCGCCGCACGGCAACGGCCGTCCCCGCCGTGTGGCCGTGGAGCTTCGCTTCGTGCCGAACGCGCGCGGCAGCCTCACCGGGCAGCGCGGCATCGAGGTACGGCTCGACGGGCAGCGCGTCGAGGAGTTGACCTTCCACATGGCGCGGCGCCACGGCGTGCTGGTGGAGGACGTCCTGCGCCGTGGCGGCCGTCCCGGGTGCGTGGCTCTCGTCCGCCACGGGAAGCGTGGGATCGAGGTCGAACCGCGGCTCCCCGACCTCCCCTCGGATGCCGCGGCGCCGACCCCGAGCCCGGGACCACCCACGCGGCCGGTCCCGGCCGTTCCGCCCGGCCGGCCGGACGGAGGGACGGACGGACGGACGGACGGACGGACGGGAGCGGGCCGGGGAACCGCGGAAGGCGGCGGGGCCTCCGCAAGCCGGTGTGGATCGGGGTGGGGGTCGCCACCCTGCTGTTGGTGATCATGGTGAGCGTCGGGGGCCGGGACGACACGGTCGCTGCATCGACCAGCAGGACGCCCGACGTCACGCCCCGGCCGCGACGGGTGTCGCCGCGGCGGCGACGAGCGCAGCCGCGACGCCGACCGCCACGACGGCCGCTTCAGCCACAACAGCTCCCGCGGTCCCGGTCGTCGCACCCGCGGCTGTGCCGGCTCCCACGACAGTCGCCCCGCCCCGGCAGGCGCCGCGGCCCGCACCCGAGCCGAAGCCCGCCCCCGAGCCCGAGCCGGAACCGGTTGCCGAGCCCGACGACGACTGTGACCCCAACTACAGCGGTTGCGTCCCGATCACCGGCGACGTCGACTGCGCGGGTGGGAGCGGCAATGGGCGCGCCGCGGGAGCGGCGTCCCGACGCACGGAGGTGACGATCGCCGCGGGATCCCGGCTGCCCTATGACGGGGGTGACTGGGCCGGGGCGCTGCTCGTCGTCGAGCACGGGGAGATCGAACTGCACTGCGAGCACGGCGGCATGCGTCATTTCGGGACCGGCGCGATGCTCTGGTTCGACGGCATGGGCCTGCGTGCACTGCACAACCCCGGCGCGGAACCGACGGTACTGGTGGCGATCTTCCGAGGCGCGCCGTGCGTGCCACCGCGCCACCGGTGACCGCCGTCGCCGACGGCTCAGACGACGCGGAACTCGTTGCCCTCCGGGTCCGCCATCAGTACGGCCAACGACATCGGCACCTCCATCGGGGTCTCCGCAGCCGGCATCGCGATCGACCACGCCGGCGCGGTGGGGGCGACGACGGCCGGCGGGGTGGCTCTCGCCTTCGTCGCGGCGGCGGTACTCGTCACCCGTGGACGCCTGGACGACGAGCGGCCGAGCTGAGCGGGTCCGACATGACTGACGACGGCAACTCCGTGGCGGGCGGTGGCAGCCGCGGTCCTGGTCAGCCGGTCACGGCGGCACAGCGCAGGGACAGCCGGGTGAAGGCGGCCGCCAGCTCGGGCGGGCCGACCACGTGGACGTCCGCGTCGAACAGGCCGACGGTGGCGGCGAGACCGATCCAGGACCACGAGCCCAGGACGACCCGGCAGCGATCCGGACCGAGCTCCTCGACCACACTGCCGCGGACCCGTCCGGCGATCTCGCGCGCGGGGACGCCCAGCAGCACCTCGCCGCGGCAGGGCCAGTTGCCGGGGCCGTCGAACCGATCGAACCGGGCCGCGATGAACGCCGTGACGTCGGCGCCCGGCAGCTCGCGAGGGGTGAACCGCGGGCCGGTGGGCGTGCGCGGTGTGACCCTGTCGACCCGGAAGGTGCGCCAGTCCGACCGGTCGAGATCCCACGCGACCAGGTACCACCGGCCGCCCCAGGTCACGAGGTGGTGCGGCTCCACCCGTCGGGGTGCGAACCCACCGGCACCGGTCTCGTCGCGGTTCCCGCGCCCGGATGCGTAGTCGAACCGCAGCACCTCGCGGGCGCGTACGGCGGCGCCGAGCGTCACGAGCACCTCGGGGTCGACCCGCGGCCCGCCGGACCTGGCGCGCGCGACGGCGGTGACCTGCAGCGCGTCGACCCGGTGTCGAAGGCGGGACGGCATCACCTGGCGGACGGTGGCCAGTGCCCGCGCGGCGGCCTCCTGCAGACCGGTGACGGTGGCTGTGGCGGTCTGCAGCGCGACGGCCACGGCGACGGCCTGGTCGTCGTCGAGGAGCAGCGGCGGCAGCTCGGCGCCTGCCCCGAGCCGGTACGCGCCCCCCGGACCTCGGGTGACCTGCACGGGGTAGCCGAGCTCGCGGAGGCGGTCGACGTCACGGCGCACGGTGCGCGGGCTCACCTCCAGCCGCTGCGCCAGCGCGGCACCCGACCAGTCGCGTCGGGCCTGCATCAGGGACAGCAGGTGGAGCAGGCGGGCCGAGGTTCCGGACATGAGGCAACAATGACAGGAGTCGAGGCCAGTATCTGACCACTACTGCTGTCAGCGTGACGGAATGACCTCCTCACCCGTCGCAGGCGGCGATGCCCCAGTCGGCTCCCCGGCACCCTCGACCGCCGCGCACACCATCGCCGGACGAGCGGCGGCGATCGTCCTGGCCGTGGTCCTGATCGCGGCCTTCATGGATCTCCTCGACGCCACGATCGTCAGCGTGGCCGCTCCCGCCATCGCCGCCGACCTCGGCGCCGGCGAGGCCGCACTCCAGTGGATTCTCGCCGGGTACACGCTCGCGCTCGGCGCCGGGCTGATCACCGTGGCCGCATCGGGGACCAGTTCGGCCGCCGACGCGTGTTCCTCACCGGACTGATCGCGTTCACCCTCGCCTCAGCCGGGTGCGCGCTCGCGCCGACCCCCGCCGTTCTGATCGCCACGCGCGTCGCCCAGGGACTCGCGGGCGGCCTGATGGTCCCCCAGGTCTTCGGGATCATCCGCTCCTCCTTCGAGCCCGCGGCCCGCGCGAAGGCTTTCGGTGCCTACGGTGCGGTTCTCGGGCTGGCGTCGGTGGCCGGCCCGCTGCTCGGCGGCCTCCTCGTCGACGCCGACGTGTTCGGCCTGGGGTGGCGGACCATCTTCTGGGTCAACATCCCCGTCGCCGTCGTCGGGCTGGTCCTCGGGGCCAGGTTCCTCCCGGAGTCCCGCGCGCCCGGAGGAGCGCGACTCGACCTGCCCGGCGCCGCACTGGCCTCGGCCGCCGCACTTCTCCTGCTCCTGCCGCTGGTCCAGGGGCGCGAGTGGGGCTGGCCGTGGTGGGGCTTCGTCCTGCTCGCCCTGTCGGTGCCTGCTGCGGCGCTGTTCATCGTGCGGGAACGCCGACTCGTCACCCGCGGCGGAGCGCCGATCCTGGACCCGGCACTCCTGCGGGTCCGCGCGTTCGTCAGCGGGTTGTCCGCCTCGCTCCTGTTCTTCGGAGCCATCGGCTCCTTCTTCCTGCTGCTCGCGCTCTACCTCCAGCTCGGTACCGGACGCTCGGCGTTCGACACCGGGGTGGTCATCCTCCCGTACGCCGTCGGATCGATCATCACATCCGGCATCGGGATCCAGCTCGCGGCCCGCGCCGGCCGCACCCTCCTGGTGACCGGCGCCCTCGTCCTCGCCGCATCGCAGGTCGCGCTCCTGGTCGTCGTCCAGGACGGCGCCGACCCGTCCTACTGGGCGCTCGCGCTGCCGCTGTTCCTCGGCGGCCTCGGTCTCGGCCTCACCGCGCCCTCCCTCGTCGACGTCGTGCTCGTCGGGGTGCCCGCTGCGGACGCCGGCGCGGCGGGCGGTGTCCTCACCACCGTCGGCCAGGTCGGCAACGCGGTAGGTGTCGCGGTCCTCGGACTCGTGTTCTTCGACGCGCTCGGCTCCTCCCTCGCCACCGGGGCCACCCGGCTCACCGGCTACAGCGACGCCCTCGCCTCGATCCTGCCCTGGCAGGTCGCCTGCTACGTCGCGGCCGCTGCTCTCATGCTGCTCCTCCCACGCGCAGCGACCGGGCACGGAGGTTCCGCCGACGCCGATACCGGTGGTCCGCCATCCCGGGCTACCGGTTCCGGGACTCGGCGATGAGTTCTCCTCCCGCGCGGTCTGACCGGTAGAGGCAGGACCGGTACCTGGCCGCTGATCCACACCGAGCCGCGACCACCCCGTCGACGTCTCACGCGGGTCGTCCGGTACCACAGCGGGTCCGATCAGATCGTCCTCGCCAAGAGCCGGATCGACGGCCTGCGTCTCGTCGCCACGGACGGGCCCTTCGCCACCGGCTCGGCACCCTCGTATCGGGCACCACAATGGCCGCCCGGTCATGGCCCTGACCGGGCGCGCGACGTGCTGCGACGAACTCGAGGGGGACGGCGTGGTGACGTCACGAGAGCGCTGCTGTCCAACCGGTGCGGGTCCACTCCGCCCGTATGGTGATTCGGCTCAGACGCCTGCTCGCCATGTTGGTGCTGGTCAGCGGGCAATGCGGCTGGCTGTGGCCCGGTGCCCCCGGTGGGATTCGAACCCACACTGGAACCCTTTTAAGGGGAACCGCTCCCCTGCCGTGATCAGGCCGCTGAGCGGCGGATCCACGCAATGGGAGGTCGACTCGACGAGAACGTTGGCACGTATTTGGCACAGGGAGGGTTATTCAGCGGGCACATGAAGAA
>JAJAZD010000095.1 GCA_026785945.1 Pseudonocardia sp.
GCACACTACTGCGGTACGACCCAAAAGCCCCTGCGCCGGCCTGACTCTCTACGCCGTCCTCCGCGAACTCCAGACCCTCCTGGCCATCTGGACCGGCGCATGCCACCTGCCAACGCCCCTACCTGCACCCGACCTAACAAAGCCCTACTAGGGGCTGACCTGCGCACCGTGGGCGGCCGCCAGCATCGCCGCCAGGTCGGCCACCTTCAACCGCTCGGCGCCCCGCTCGCCACCCAGCCGGATCTCCTCGGCGTCCAGGCGCAGCCAGGCCGTCCAGTCCACCGGGTGGATGCCGTGGGCGAGCAGCGCGGCGCGCAGGGCGGCGGGCTGGGGGTGGGCGGGAGCAGTCAGGTCCGGCAGGTCGGCCAGCAGCGCGGCGACGGTCTCGGCGGCGTCACTCTTGTTGGTGCCGATCACCCCGGACGGGCCGCGCTTGATCCACCCCGTGACGTACGCGCCGGGCACCGGGACGCCGTCACGCACGACCCGGCCGCCCACGTTGGGGACGGTGCCGGTGCGTTCGTCGAAGGGCAGCCCCGCGACGGGCTCGGCGTCGTAGCCGATGGCCCGGACGACGAGGCCGGCGTCGAGGGTCTCCAGCTCGCCGGTGCCCACCACGCGACCGTCGGCGTCGACGGTGTTGCGTTCGATCACCACACCACTCACCCGGCCGTCGGTGCCGAGCAGGCGTACCGGGCTGCGCAGTAACCTCAGGTGCACGCGGCGGCTCTTGCCGGTGGGCTTCCGCGAAGCGGCCCACTCCACGAGCATCGCCAGGTTCTGCCTCTGCCGCCGGTCCTCGAGTTCCTCGACGCCCGCGGCCAGCAGCCCGTCGTCGTGCACGAGGACGTCGGCATGGGCGAGCTCGCCGAGCTGCCGCAGCTCGGCCGGGGTGAACCGGACGTGCTGCGGACCGCGCCGGATCAGCACGTGGACGTCACGCACGGCGCTGCCACGCAGGGCGTCGAGCACGGCGTCGGGGACATCGGTCCCGGTCAACTCCTCCGCGGACTTCGCCAGGACCCGCGCGACGTCGAGCGCGACGTTCCCGGCGCCGACGACCACGACGCCGGGGTGGTCCAGTCGGGGAGAGAGCCCGATGTGGTCGGGATGCCCGCAGTACCAGCTGACGAACGCGCCCGACCCGTGGGACCCCGCGAGCTCCTCGCCGGGCACGCCGAGGCAGCGGTCCACCGAGCTGCCGGTGGCGTGCACGATCGCGTGGAAGTGCTCGCGCAACACATCGAGCGGGATGCCGTCCTCCCCGACCTGCACTCCACCGAGGAACTCCACGGGTCCGAACGGCTTCTGCAGCACCCGGATGACCGACTTCATCTTGGTGTGGTCGGGGGCCACGCCGTACCGGACCAGCCCGTACGGCGCCGGCAACCGATCGAGCACCTCGACGCCCACCGGCTGCCCCGATGCGAGCAACGCGGCTGCGGCATACAGGCCCGAGGGCCCCGCTCCGATCACGGCGATCCGGGCTCCGTACTGCATGCATCCCCCGTGGTGGTGGTGGTGGGCTCTCGTCCCGATCCTGCCCCGGGATCGGGCCGAGAGCGAGATGTGCGCCGAAGTCCGGCTGTGCGAGGGCTCCCGTCCCGAACGGCCCAGCACCGGATCACGTCCGTGACACGACGTGGCGTCACCATCGTTATACGCTCCGCCGAACGGCACATCCTGATCGGTTCGGCTACCGTTGCGCGATATGCACTCCGGCGAGTCGCTCTACGGCAAGCGCGTCCTGGTCGAGGTCTCCCACGCGATGGAGCGTTTCGCTCTCGCGGCCGCACCGGGTAGCCCGCTCGTCGTCGTGGCGATGTTCCAGAAGCTCTCCTACTTCGAGCGGGAGTCGGCCGTCTACCGCGACATCGCCGCCCGCGGGGCGGTCACGCTCGTCGGGTTGGTCGAGGACTTCCCGCCCGAGCTGCCACCGGGTGTCCGGTACAGGTCGATCGCGGCGTCCGACCCGCTGTCGCGCGAGTGGAGCGTCACCGTCCTCAGCCCCAAGGGCGGCGCCACACTGGTGGCGATCGACCAGGAGACGGTCGATCCCTCCGCCGCCACGATCGAGGACGGCCGGTACTTCCTCGCCCACTGGTCCTTCCACCGTGCCGACGCCTACACCGAGATCCTGAGGTTGCGCTCGACCCTGCAGCTGTCCGAGGAGACCCGTGACGAGATCGACGGGGTGCTCCACGCAGTCCTCGACGAGCCCGAACCCAGGCATCAGGACTGGTGGGACGTCCCGTTGCGGTTCCTCGTCGGCCGCATGGACGACGCGGTCCGCGGCCGGGCGGAGGCGACCCGGGCCCTCGAGCTCGCCCGCGACGACAGCACCGAGCGTGACCCGCGCACCGGTCTGTACACGGAGAAGTTCCTGGAGCGCTGGACCACCGGGCTCGGCGCCGGCACCCTGCCGATCGGGCTGGTGCTGCTGCGCGTCTTCGGCGTCTCCGACCTCCGAACCCGGTACGGGCTGCGCGCGGAGCTGGCGGCGCTGCAGGGCCTGACCCGATCCGTGCAGGACCTGCTGACCGACGTCGACCGGCTCGTCCGGGTCGGGCCCGAGGACTTCCTGGTGGTGCTTCCGTCCCGGTCCCAGGACGCCGTGCTGGAGCTCTGCGAGGAGGTGCGCGCCCGGGTCGCCGAGCTGGACCAGGTGTATCCCTTCGTCGCGATGCCCGCCGCGCTCGCGGCCACCGTCACCCGGGAGAGTCCGCTGCCGGTCGGGCGGCTGGTCGACCGCGTGGACGCGGGCGGGGACCGGGGACTGGTCGGCGTGCCGGCGGGCTGAGGTCCGGTCAGGCCGTCGGCGCGGAGACGCGGAACGTGCGCCTGCAGTCTCCGGGTGCCACCTTGACCCACCCGCAGACCGCGATCAGGACGGCAGCTCGCCGGACTTCGCGCGCTCCGCGGCCCGTGAGCCGATGCGCACCTCCGACGACGTCCTCAGTCGGCGTGCAACGCCTCGGTCAGCAGGTCGCGGCGGAAACCCGCGAGGCGCGGCCACGGTCCGAGTACCCCGACGGCGCGTACTGCGTCTGCAGCCCGGCCACCTGCTCGACCGGCCCGCTCGGCGTCCGGCGACGACCGCTCCAGGAGCAGCTGGCGGGCCAGTACGGCCCGGTTGGGCTCCCGGGTGGTCAGCATCCGTTCGGTCATGGGCCGAGTGTGGCCGCGATCCCCGACGGAACCGCCGAACCGGTGGCTGTGCGGCCGGGCCGTGACAATCGTCAGCTCCGGGTGTTGACCTGGCCCACTGCCCTCGACGTCGCGCTACCGCAACGATGGGCGTCATGACAGACGTTCTGGACGTCACCGGCGTTCACCACCGCTACGGCGCGACCACCGCGCTCGCCGGCGTCGACCTGCGGCTCGCGCCCGGGGAGTGCGTCGCACTGCTCGGCCCGAACAGCGCGGGCAAGACGCCCGTGGTCGGGCTCGCGACCGGGTTGCTCGCCGTGCAGGCCGGGGACGTGCGGGTGTGCGGTGGCGACCCGCGCCGGGCCGCGACCCGGCGGCACCTCGGCATCGTGCAGCAGTCGATGGGCTTCCCGCCGACGGAGACGGTCGGCGAGCTGCTGCGGGGCGCCGCGGTGCGCGCCGGGCGTCCGGCGGCGGCAGCGTCGCCGGCGATGGCCGAGGCCGGGGTGTCGCAGCTGCGGTCGCGGCGGGTGCGGAAGCTCTCCGGTGGTCAGCAGCAGCGCGTGGCGCTGGCGATGGCGCTCGTCGGTGACCCCGACCTGCTGCTGCTCGACGAACCTACCGTCGGGCTGGACATCGCGGCGCGACGCGACTTCTGGCGCGCGATCGCCGCGCGCCGCGACGCGGGGGCCGCGATCGTGCTGACCACCCACATCGTGGAGGAGGCGGCCGCGGTGGCCGACCGGGTGGTCGTGCTGCACCGCGGGCGGGTCGTGGCCGCCGACACCCCGGCCGGGCTCACCGCGCGCCTGTCCGACCGCACCATTGCCGCACGCACGACCCTCGACGACGTGGCGTTGCGCGCGTTGCCTGGCGTTCTCTCCGTCACCCGGGACGGGACGCGGGTGCGGGTCGCGACGGTGGAACCGGAGCGTGTGCTGCGCGACTGGCTCGCGCGCGACCACGAGCTGACGGACCTGAGGGTGGAGGGAGCCGGGCTCGAACAGGCGCTGTTCGCACTCACCGGCGAGGACCCCGGGACGGCTGGCGGGAACGCCGACCCGGACACCCACACCGACCTGGGCACCGCGAAGCTGGAGGTGCCGGCATGACCGCCGCGATCGGGACCCGCCCGCCCGCACACGGCCTGCGGATCCTGCGCGTCGAGGTCGCCGAGGGACTGCGCGCCATCGTGCGGGAACCGACCGCCCTGTTCTTCTCGGTGCTGTTCCCGGTCGGCTTCTACGCCCTGTTCACGACGATCTTCGGGGGTCAGCAGGGGTTCGTTGCAGGGCTGCCCTACGCCGCGACCAACCTGGCCACGTTCGGCGCGTTCGGCGTCGTCTCGGTGATGCTGATGAACCCGGGGACCGCCGTCGCGGAGGACCGGACACGGGGTTGGCTCCGGGTGAAGAAGGTGTCGGCGGTGCCGATCGGTACGACCATCGCGGCCAAGGTGATCGCCGCGCTGCCCTACGCGGTGGCGGTGATGCTCGCGTTCAGCGCGGTGTCGTTGCTGGTCGCGGGCCCGGTGCTCGAGTTCGGGAGCTGGACGCGGCTGATGGTGGCGCTCCTGGTCGGGTCGCTGCCGTTCGCGTTGCTGAGCCTGGCCGTCGGGTTCGTGCTCTCCGCGGGAGCCTCGGCGGCCGTCCTCAATGCGGTGCTCCTACCGATGGCAGTGGCGTCCGGGCTGTGGTTCCCGCTGGAGATGATGCCGCCCTTCGTGCAGAACCTCGCACCGCTGCTGCCGACCTACCACCTGTCCCGGCTCGCCCTCGCCCAGCTCACCGGGGCCGACGCGGGGGTGCACGTGGTGGCGTTGCTGATCAGCACCGCCGTCGCCGCGGCATTGTCGGGGTGGGCCTACCGTAATCTGCGGGTATGACCGTCCCGGCGCGGCGCACCACCTCCGGGTGGGGCGCGGCCGCGGTGCGTCGCTGGTGGGAGGACTCGCCCCGGCGCTGGCCCACATCGGGCCTGTGGTCGCTGATCTGGCTCTCGGCCGTGCTCTACGTGCCGGCGTTCGACCCGACGAGCGGGCCGGTCCCCTACCTCGTCGGGGCCGCGATCATTGTGATCTTCGTGCCGTTCTACCTGGCGGTGAACCTGCGGCCGGGGCCGCTTCGGCGCTGGTCACCGGCGTTCGCGACCGTCCTCGCCCTGGTCACCTTCCCGCTGGACGCCGGCTCCAGCATCCTGTTGGTCTACGCGGCGGGTTTCGCCGGATCGCATCGCCCACGCCGGGTCGCCGTCTGGTGGCTCGCCGGTCTGAGCGTCCTCGTCGTGGCTCTCACGGTCGTCTCGACCATCCCGCTGCCGTGGCGGTTCTGGACGTTCGGGCCGACCCTCGTCCTGATCTGGGTGATCGGCATGATCACGGTCGAGGCGGCCGACGAGGAGCGCCGGGCCGCCCGTCGCCATGCACAGGTGCAACATCTCGCGACGCTCTCGGAGCGGGAACGCATCTCCCGTGACCTGCACGATCTTCTCGGTCAGACGCTCACCGGCATCGTCGTGCGCGCTCAGCTGGCGCAACGCCTCGCACGGGTCGACGCCGAGGCCGGGCTCGCGGAGATGGCCGAGGTGGAGCGAATCGCACGGCAGGCCCTTGCCGAGGTCCGCGCCACGGTGTCGGGCTGGCGCCAGGTCGACCTCGGCGACGAGGTCACCGTCGCCCGCGACGCCCTCGCCGCCGCGGGGGTGACACTGACCGTGGCGCGGGACCCGGGCATCGCGCTCTCACCCTCGGCCGAGACCGCGCTGGGTCTGGCGCTGCGGGAGGCGGTGACCAACGTGGTCCGGCACGCCGGCGCGCGGACCTGCACCGTCGCCCTGAGACGGACCGACCGTCGAATCGTCCTCGAGGTCACCGACGACGGCGTGGGTGGCGACGCGCTCGACGGCAACGGGCTCACCGGCATGCGCGAACGGATCGCGGCCCTGGGCGGGGAGGTGCAGCGCCGCACGCGGGACGGCTCCGCGCTGACCGTCGCGGTGCCGGCGGTGGTGAGCGGGTGATCCGGATCGTCCTCGCGGAGGACCAGGCCATGGTGCTCGGGGCGTTCGCCGCGCTCCTCGGGCTGGAGGCCGATCTAGCGGTCGTCGCCACCGCCACCGAGGGCACAGCCGCGCTGGCCGCCGTCCGCGAGCACGACCCCGACGTGCTCGTGACCGACGTCGAGATGCCGGGCGCGACCGGCCTGGACGTGGCCGCGGAGCTGCACCGCACGGGTACACGGACCCGCGTGGTCATAGTGACGACGTTCGCCCGCTCGGGCTACCTGCGCCGAGCGCTCGAGAGCGGCGTCGCCGGCTACGTCCTCAAGGACGCCCCGATCGAGCAGCTCGTCGACACCGTCCGGCGCGTCCACGACGGGCAGCGGGTCGTGGACCCGGCACTGGCCGTCGCGGCGTGGGACGGCGCGGACCCGATGACCGACCGCGAGCGCGACGTGCTGCGTCTCGCGGCCGACGGCCTTCCCAACTCCGAGATCGCCGCGTCCCTGCACCTGGCCGAGGGCACGGTGCGCAACTACCTGTCCACGGCGATCACCAAGCTCGGCGTCCGCAACCGCATCGAGGCGGCACGGTTGGCGCGGGACCGCGGCTGGCTCTAGGCGGCTGCTGCGTGCCCGCGC
>JAJAZD010000096.1 GCA_026785945.1 Pseudonocardia sp.
CGAGTCGTGAGTCAGCCGCCCCAACGCCTCCTCGCCCTGGCCACAGGTATCAGGCGCAACTGGGCACTCGACGTCACCGCAGAACGAACACTGGTCGTCGACGACCGCTGAACACCAACTTCACGGAATCACTCATCTAGGGTGACGGGGTGCCCCACTCCGCCCGTCGTCTCCTCGTCGTCCTGATCACAGCCGTCGCACTCACCGGATGCGGTGGCCCGGGCTCGCAGGCGGACTGCGGTCTCGACGGCTGCACGGTCACCTTCCAGCGCAGTGGCGCCGCCGAGGTGTCGGTGCTCGGGGTATCCGCACGGCTGGTCGGGGTCGACGCGGGTGCGGCCACGATCGAGGTTGCCGGTCAGACCGTCGTCGTGCCGGTCGGGGACCAGGCGTCGGCCGGGGGTTTCACGGTCGGGGTCGAGGACCTCACCGACTCGGAGGTGGTCGTGCGCATCTCCGGCGGCGGCGGATCGTGACCGGCACACGTCGCCGTCGGCAGGCGTCGTGATCAGCAGAGCGGGTCGGTGACGTCGGGCTCGTAGATCCACCGTGTGCCGGAGGGATCGGTCGGATCGGGTCCCCGGCGGCGGTAGGCCCGCTCCGGGATGCGCACGGGCATGTGACCGGTGTCCTCGGTGTAGATGGTGGTGTCGCGGTGGCGCGGGATCGACGCGGGCGGCAGGCCGTCCCCGCCCACGTCCACCTGCTCGCGATGTCCGTCCCAGGGCCCGCCGACCAGCATCGCTTCCGCCATTGCGGCATCCTCTCACCATGGATGCAGACGGATACGGGGATGCAGACGGATACGGGGATGCAGACGGAGACGGGGACGGATCGGCGACGCGGGACGCCGAGCAGTGGTTCTATCGCCTCAAGGACGGCAAGGTGGTCCGTGCGGACGAGGCTCGCGCCGTCGAGCGGATGGGTCCCTACCCCGATCGGGAGACCGCCGCGCGCGCGCTGGAGATCGCCCGCGAGCGCACCGAGGCCGCCGACCGGTCCGACCGTGACTGGGACGAGCGCGACACGGACGGCGACGCCGGGTGAGCGACGCCGGGTGAGCGACGCCGGGTGAGCGACGGCCGGGTCAGCAGACCGGCCGGCACACCCGTTGCGACAGCGCGTCGAAGAACACGGCCTGGATGTCGTCGGGGGTGAGCGCGGTGTAGGAACGACTGCCGGTGACCTCGGAGATCTGCCGCAGCGCCGCGACGTCGGCGTCCGGTCCGATACCGATCGTGATCAGGAGTACCGGCTGCTCCGGGTCGGCCTCCTGTTGCAGCGTGTCGAGCAGCGCCGGCAGGTCGACCCCGCCCTGGACCTCGTTGCGCCCGTCGGTCATCAGCACGATCGAGTGCGCGGCGCCGGGCTCGTAGCTCGCCCGGACGGAGCGGACAGCGGCGAGCGCCGTGTCGTAGAGCGCCGTCCCGCCGTCCACCAGGCCAGGCAGTTGCCCGACGCGCGCGTTGATCGCCTCGCGGCGCGTCGTGTCCGCCTCGAACGGGTCGGTGAGCGGGCCGAGCGGTACGAGTTCCTGCCAGTGGTCCTCAGGCGGTGGCTTCTCGGAGAACGCCCACATGCCCACCGAGGAGACGTCCGGCAGCAGTGCCAGCCCGCCTCGTGCCGCCCCGGCGGCGAGGTCGATGCGGCGGGCACCCTCGCTCGCCGGCGAGTTCATCGAACCCGACACGTCGATGACGGCGAGCATCCGGCTCGGCAGGGTGAGGGAGTTCCACAGCCCGAGGGTCTCGGTCGCGACGTGGCGGGCGCGTGGGTCCGCCGTCGGCACGTTCGGCGCGAGCCACCCCACGTCCGCGGAGGCGTCCGCGGGTCGGCTGCCGTCCGGCGCCCGGAGCCCGGCGGCAGCCAGCGCGTCGTGACCGGTCGGCCCGCGCAGCTCGGTCTCCAGCGCGTTCACCGCTGCGGTCATCTCCGGCGTCGACCGGCCGGACTCCGTCGTCGCGTTCTCGATCACGGCGGCCACCCGGACGAACGGGAAGTCCAGCGCTCCCGCCCCACCCTGCACCGTGAGCGCGGCCATGGGCACCTTCCCCTCGCGGTTGTGACGCAGCACGGCCTGCTCGGAGGCGATGAAGGCGCCCGAGTCGTCACCGTCGACGGCGGCGAAACCGGCTGCGGGATCGGGGAGTCGGCCGCGTGCCAGCGCGAGCACCGCCCCGATGAACTCGGGCCGTGGCTTGCCGGAGTCGTCACCGATGGCGATCCGGAGCGCGGTGAGGCCGGCCAGCGCGGACCGGTCGAGGGTGGGCTCGGGCAACGCGGGGGGTGTCGCGCTCGTCAGCATCGCGAACCACGGGACGGTGGCGGCCGGTTCGCCGTAGCGATCGGCATCACCGGCGGGGACGGCCACGACCACGGGTGACGAGGCCAGGGAGGGACCCTGGGTCACCAGCGCGCCGGTGGCGGAGTCCAGCGTGTCGAGCGCGAGCGCGGAGTCGGGGATCCAGACGGCCGGCAGGCCCGGCTCACCCGCTCGGATGGCGCTGGGGAGGTCGGCTGCCGCCTCGACCACCCGGTACCGCACGCACCCGGTGTCGGCACCCTCGCCCGTGCCCGCGTCGGTCGGGGTGGCGATGTTCCGGTCCAGAGCGCGCGTGACCGGCTCCACGACCGCGCGATCGGCCGCGACGACCACCTCGACGGGACTGCACGTGGCGAGAGGTCCGAACCCGACCATCGCTCCGATGGCAACGGCCCCGGCGACACCGGCAGCCATGATCAGCAGTCCGGCGAAGGCGATCGACCAGCGGCGGCGCCTCTCGCCCTTGCGGTGAGTACCGCCCACCCGTTGCCTCCTGACATGCACGTCCCGGTTGGGGGAGCGCAGTTCACCGTACGTCCTCGGAAGCGACTGCTCTGCAACAATCTACCGACCGGTAGTACTGCAGAAGGGTCGCGACGGGTGCGGGTGCACGCCTCGTGTGACTCTGCGTGAGCCCCTGACGTCGCGGTCGGTACGAAGGTGCTCAACCCACACACGGGTGGAAGCGGGTGGGAGTTCACTTCCGCCGTGACGCCGTGCGATCGGATCGGCGCGCCCGTCACGCGCCGCGGGGACCGGGGGAGCGCTCGACCGCCCGCCGCCGGCGGGCCACGACCACCCCGCCGACCGCGAGAACCACGAGCGCGCCGACCGGGACGAGTAACGGCAACGACGTGGGTTCCGCGCCGTACGCCCCGATGGCGACGAAGGCCGACCCGGCCGGGATGATGCCGATCGCGGTACCCAGCACGTAGTCCCGCGCACGCACGCCGGTGAGGCCGCACCCCATGTTGAGCACCGCGAACGGCACGACCGGCACCAGTCGGATCCCGATCATCGCGAACAGCCCGCGACGCCGCAGCAGTGCGTCGAGACGCGCACGTCGATCGCCACCCATCGCCTCGACGGTGGAACGGCCGAGGCATCGGGCGAGGGCGAACCCGGCCAGCGCCCCGGTCAGCGCCCCGACCAGCATCACCGGCACCCCGACGCCCCACCCGAACAGGACGCCGGCGCCGACGCTGAGCGCTGTTGCGGGGGCCGGGGTGAGGGACAGCCCGGCGTAGAGGACGGCGTACAGCACCGGTCCCGCCCAACCGGCGGCCGCCACCACCGCCCGGACCTCGTCGATCGGCGGCACCCCGACGGTGAACGCCACGATCCCCGCGACCACCGCCAGCGCAGCGAGAAGAGCGGGCCGCACCCGTCGCGCCACATGCCACCTCCGTCCGACGGCGCGACGCTAGCGGACCGGTTCACCCGCTGGTCGCCGACGTCATGACGGTCCGCGAACGCACGACCGGGTGCTCGTGGGTGCGCGGAACAGGGTCGGCGGCGCGGCCGGAATCGAGGTCGACCAGGTGGAGTGGTGCCGCCCGTGGCACCCTTACCGCCGTGCGGGTGATCAGGCGGACCGGTCTGTTGCTCGTTCCCCTCGTCGCGGGAGCTGCACTGGTGGCTGCACTGGTGACCGTGCCTGCCGCACCGGCGGAGCCGGCGCCGAGGACAGCGCCGGCCACCGCGCCGGACGCACCCGGGCCCCTCCGCGACGCATCGCCGGAACTCCTGAGGGTGGTGGCCCGCGGCACCGTCGACCCCACCTCGCCCCCTGCCGTGTCGGTGGCCACGGAGCCCGCTGCCCCGGCCCCCACCCCGCCCGCCGCCCCGACCCCCGCCCCGACCCCGGACGAGCTGGCCGGGTTGCTCTCCCGCTCCGTGCCGCCCGTCGGTGCGGGCGTGCTCGCCGTGGTTCCCGGTGCCGTCGCGGCTCCTGTCGCCGGACCGGTGCGGACCGTGCGCGTCGAGGTCGAGAGCGGGCTGCCCGTCGTCACCGGGGCGTTCGCGCGGTTCGTGATGGCCACGCTCAACGATCCCCGTGGCTGGGGTCGGGACGCCGCGGCGTCGTTCGCCCGCACCGACGGTGAGGCCGACATCGTCGTCGTGCTCGCCAGCCCGGCGACCTCGCAGCAGTTGTGCCGACCGGCCGACACGGGCGGCACGCTGTCGTGCCGGAACGGTCCCCGGGTGGTGATCACCCACTTCCGCTGGGTGGAGGGCCACCCCGACTACCTCGGCGACCTCACCGGGTACCGCCACTACGTCGTCAATCACGAGGTCGGGCACTGGCTCGGTCGTGGTCACGTCCCGTGTCCGGCCCCGGGCGCGCCCGCCCCGGTGATGCAGCAGCAGACCCTCGGCCTCGCGGGGTGCGCGCCCAACCCCTGGCCCTACGCCTGACCGGGATCCGCGGGCCGAGCCGGGGGGTTTCCGGGGGGTGACGCCGCTCAGATCCCGGTCCGGCGCCTGCGGTCACCCAGGGCGCGCAATAGGGCCAGCCCGCGCAGCCCCACGGTCGGTACGAGGGCGCCGACCCGCGAGAGAGCGGCCCACCCCACCGGGAGCGATGCGACGATGCGACGACCATCGAGCAGCGCGACGGCGGCGTCCGCGACCTCCTCGGCCGTGAGCAGGCGTCGCCGGGAGAACAGGATCGCGGAGTCCGGGTGGTCCTGCGCGCCTCGGAGCAGGTCGGTCGCGGCCGCATGCGGGCACAGCGCGTGCGCCCGGACCGGGATCCGCTCGAGGTCGAGCTCACCCTGCAGGCTCGTGGTGAAGTTCAGGACGCCTGCCTTCGTGGCGGCGTAGACGGCGAGACCCGGCACGGGCCCGAGTCCGGACATGGACGCGATGTTGAGCAGGTGGCCGCCCCGCTCCCGCATCGCCTCGACCGCGACCCGGGAACCGTGGACCACGCCCAGCAGGTTGGCCTCGACGACGATCCGCACGTCGTCATCGGACTGCTCCCACGCCTTGCCCGCCCGCGCGACACCGGCGTTGTTCACCCACACCGCGACCCGCCCCAGACCGGCCGCCGCGGCGGCCACTCGCCGGTGGTCGTCGGCGAGCCGGGCGTCCGCGACCATCCCGCTCACCCCGAGCCCGGTCGCGGTGGCGGCGACCGCGTCCGCGTCCAGGTCCGTGATCAGGACACGGTGCCCTCGGCGGGCGAGACGGCGGGCGATCTCGCGGCCGAAGCCACGTGCCGCCCCGGTGACGACGGCCGAGGTGATGTCGTTCTGCACCGGCCCACCTTGGCAGCTGCGAGGCGCCGCCGGGTGGCAAAGCAGGACGCGCCTCCGAACGAACGGCACCCTCGTCCGACCCAGCTGGACGACAGTGCCGTTCGGCGCAGGGAGGTGGTGCGCGCGGGGTGGTGCGCGCGGAGGTGGGGCTCAATCCCTGCGTAGCCAGCGGCAGGCGTAGGGCGGGAGCGGTACGGCCGCGCGGCCGTCGTCGGCGATGCGGACCGGCTCGGCACGCGGATCGAGCACGTCGGTGAGGATCGACCCGGCGAGTTCGGGCACCAGCGGCGTCGCCACGGTGTCGGCGTCGGCCAGGTTGTGCAGCACCAGCACCGTCTCGCCGTCGCCGTCGCAGCGGTGGGCGAGAACCGACCGGGCGTCGGGGCCCGGGTCCAGCACTGTGTAGGCGCCCCACGCCAGCTCGGGGCAGGCCCGGTAGCTGTCGACGAGCAGCCGCATCCACGCGAGCAGGGAGGCGGGGTCGCGCTGCTGGTCGCGGACGTTGACGTGCTCCGGGCCGTACTCGCCCTCGACGAGCGGACCGGGGAAGGTCGACGGGTCCGCGGTCGAGAACCCGCCCCCGGGCTCCGGCGTCCACTGCATCGGCGTACGCACGGCGAACCGGCCCTCGGCCCGCAGATCCTCGCTCATCCCGATCTCCTCGCCGTAGAAGAGCACCGGCGTGCCCGGCAGCGCGAACAGCAGGCTGTAGACCATGCGGATCCGGCGCTGGTCACCCTCGAGCATCGGTGGCAGTCGCCGGCGCAGGCCGCGGCCGTAGACCTGCATGTCCTCGTCGGGCCCGAACGCGTCGAACACCTCCTTGCGCTGGGATTCGGTCAGCTTGTCCAGCGTGAGCTCGTCGTGGTTGCGCACGAACGTGGCCCAGTGCCCGTCCTCGGGCGGGTCGGGTCGCTGTCGCAGTGCGTCGGCCAACGGCTCGGCGTCGGCGCGGGCCAGCGCGAGGTACATCTGCTGCATGCCGACGAAGTCGAAGCACATCGTCAGCTCGTCGGTGCTGCCGCCGCCGTCGCGCGCCCCGAAGAACGGCATCAGGTCCGGGTACGGCAGGTTGACCTCGCCGAGCAGCACGGCCTCCCCGTCGCGGCGCCGGAGGAACGCGGCCAGGTCGGCGAGGTAGTCGTGCGGGTCGGGGAGGGCCACGGTGTCGCCTCGGCGCGCGGTCTGGAGCAGGAACGGCACGGCGTCCACCCGGAACCCCGACATCCCCACCTGCATCCAGAAGCCCATGATCCGGGCGATCTCGTCGCGGACCTCGGGGTTGGCGATGTTGAGGTCGGGCTGGTGGGAGTAGAACTGGTGCAGGTAGTACTGCTTCGTCGTCTTGTCGAGCTCCCAGAGACTGGTCTCCTGGTCGGGGAACACGACGCCCTCTTCGGCGTCGGGCGGCGGCTCGTCCTGCCAGACGTACCAGTCGCGTCTGCGCGACTCGCGACTGCTGCGGGCCTCGACGAACCACGGATGCTCCGCCGACGTGTGGTTGA
The DNA here is from genome assembly GCA_026785945.1 of Pseudonocardia sp. Lineage (GTDB taxonomy): Bacteria > Actinomycetota > Actinomycetes > Mycobacteriales > Pseudonocardiaceae > Pseudonocardia. The sequence continues at coordinate 7,092 of JAJAZD010000096.1, forward strand.
CGACCAGGTCGGCGATCACCCGCATGCCCCGGTCCCGGGCGGTGCGGATCAGCTCCACGACGTCGCCGTGCGTGCCGAGCCGGGGGTCGACGCCGTAGAAGTCGGTGATGTCGTAGCCGTCGTCGCGGTCCGGTGAGGGGTAGAACGGCATCAGCCACAGGCACGTGACGCCGAGCCGGTCGAGGTGGTCGATGTTCTGGATGAGACCACGGAAGTCGCCGCAACCGTCGCCGTCACCGTCGGCGAAGGTCTCGACGTCCAGGCAGTAGACCACCGCGTTCTTCCACCACAGGTCCGACGTCCGGGTCAGCTTCACGCCGCGCTCCGCAGCTGGGGGAGGACCTTGGCGCCGAAGGCGTCGATGAACGACTCCTGCTCCTGCCCGACGTGGTGCAACGCGATCTCGTCGAACCCGAGCGCCGCGTACTCGGCGAGCTGCGCGGCGTGACGACCGAGGTCGGAGGAGACGTGCACGGTCTGCTTCACCTGCTCCAGGGAGACGTCGTGGGAGACGGCGTCGAACGTCTCGACGTGGTCGAGGTCCCAGCAGACCGGCGGCGGGAAGATGTTGCTGCGCCACTGGTGCAGCGCCATGGCCTCGGCCTGGTCCTCCTCGGGAGCCCAGCTCAGGTGCACCTGCAGGTGCAGCGGGCCGCGCCCGCCGGCGTCGCGGTAGGCGTCGATCATCTGCCGCAGATGGGTGGGCGCGGCGTTGACGGTGATGAGCCCGTCGGCCCACTCGGCGCACCACCGGGCCGTGGCGACGCTGACGGCCGCACCGACCAGCGGCGGCGGCTCGGGGGGCCGGGTCCAGACCCGCGCACGGTCCACGGTGACGAGCCCGTCGTGGCTGACCTCCTCGCCGCGCAGCAGCGCGCGGATGACGTCCACGCACTCGCGCAGGCGGGCGTTGCGCACGTCCTTGCGCGGCCAGGCCGCACCGGTGATGTGCTCGTTGCTGGCCTCACCGGTGCCCAGCGCCGCCCAGAACCGGCCCGGGTACATGGCGCCGAGCGTGCCGATGGCCTGCGCAATGATCGCCGGGTGGTAGCGCTGACCGGGCGCGTTGACCACCCCGAAGGGCAGCGACGTGGACTGCAGCGCCGCACCCAGCCACGACCACGCGAACGCCGACTGGCCCTGCCGCTCGCTCCAGGGCGAGAAGTGGTCCGAGGACATCGCCGCCTCGAAACCGGCCTCCTCGGCGCGTTGCACGGCGGCGAGGAGCACGCTCGGGTGAACCTGTTCGTGTGAGGCGTGGATGCCGAAGACGGTCATTCCGGCCTGTACCCGCTGCGGGGTGCTCGGGAACGCCGGATCGTACGGCCGCCGGTTCGGTGAGGCCTTGCCACGGAGCGGCCGCACCGGGGACGACCCGGTCGACGACCACGCCGACCTGCTCGAACGCCTCTGCGCGACGTGCGCGGCGTCCCTTCCGGTGAGCGATGTCGCGATCAGCCTGATGCCGTCGTCCGACGTCAGGGGCCCCGTGGTCGCCAGCTCCGAGCTCGGGGTGCGGATCGACGACCCGCAGTGGACACTCGGCGAGGGCCCGTGCATCGAGGCGGTCGGGACCGGGCGCCCGGTGCTCGTGCCCGACATCGAACCGGTCACCCGGCAGCGCAGGTGGCCGCTGTTCGCCGCCGGCGCGCTCGCCGCCGGGGTACGCGCCGTGTTCGCGCTCCCCATGGTGCTGGGTGTGATCACGATCGGCGTCGTCGAGCTCTATCGTGACCGTCCCGGACCGCTTCCGCGGACGTTGCTGCGCGAGGCGCTCGTCGCCGCCGACGGCATGGCGTTGCTGATGCTGGGCCCGTGTGAGGGTGGATGTGACGCATCGGACGTGGCGTGGACGGGCCGCGCCGAGGTGCACCAGGCGACCGGAATGGTGATGGCACAGCTGGGCGTCGCGGCCGACGAGGCATTGATCTGGCTCCGCGCGTTCGCGTTCGCCCAGGGCCGTGTCGTGACCGACGTGGCCCGCGAGGTGATCGCGCGTCGGATGCGGTTCAACCGGGACGATCTGTGAGGGAGAACATGTGAGCGAGGTACCGATGACAGGACGGGGGCTCTCGCCCCGGGCAGGAGACCTCACGATGAGTGGTGACCGGGAGGAAGCCGTCACGTCGGCCTTCGTGGCGTTGGCGGACACGCTGGTCGACGACTACGACGTGGTGGACCTGCTCCTGCAGTTGGTCGGCCACGCCGCGAGCCTGCTCGCGGTGGACTCCGCGGGGCTCGTTCTGGCCGACCACGACGGCGGGCTGCGGATGGTCGCGTCTCTGGCCGACGTCGCGACGATCGGGATCCTGCACGAGCGGGCGCTGCACCGCAGCGAGGTGCGTGGCGAGCAGTTGCAGTCGGCGCTCAACAGCCGGATCGTGATCGAGCAGGCCAAGGGGGTGCTTGCCGAGCGTGGCGATCTCGACATGGACACGGGGTTCGCCCGGCTGCGTGCCTACGCCCGCAACGACAACCTGAAGCTCGCCGACGTGGCGCGGGACCTGGTGGCGGGTGCCCTGCGGCCCGACGACCTGCTCGCGGGGCGGCGTCGCGTCCGCGGAGCCGCCCGCGGCTGAGCACCGCTCACCGGCGGGCATCCAGGACGTCGTGCAGCACCGCGAGACCGCGGTCGACCTCAGCGAAGCTCGTGGACAGCGGTGCGAGTCCGATGCGGATGTCGTCGGGCTCGCGGAAGTCGGGGATCACGCCGCGCGCCCACAGCTCATCGAGCACGTCGCGAGAACCGGACCGCCGGATCGTCAGGTGCCCGCCGCGGCGGGCGGGGTCCCGGGGCGACACCAGCTCGACCCCGAGCGGGGCCAGCCGCTCGTCCACGATGTCGAGCGTGAAGGCCGTCAGCGCCATCGACTTCGCCCGCACGGCGGCGATCCCGGCCTCCTCCAGCATGTCCAGCCCACACAGCAGGGGCACCGCGGCGAGGACCGGCGGCGTTCCGCTGACGATCCCGCGCACGCCCGCCGCCGGGGTGTAGCCCCGACCCATCTCGAAGGGGTCTCTGCGCCCCATCCAGCCCTGGATCGGCTGGCGCAACCCCTCCTGGCGGTCACTGCGCACGTAGCCGAACGCCGGGGAGCCGGGGCCCCCGTTGAGGTACTTGTAGGTGCAACCCACGGCCAGGTCGACGCCCCACGCGTCCAGCTGCAGCTCGACGGACCCGACCGAGTGGCTCAGGTCCCACAGGACGAGCGCGCCGGCGTCGTGGGTCAGTGCCGTGATCGTCATGGCGTCGGCGATCCAGCCCGACCGGTAGGCGACGTGGCTGGCCAGCACGAGCGCCGTGCGAGGTCCGACCACCGCTGCCACCTGCTCGGGCGTGACGCCGGCGGCGGGGTCGGTCGCGATCCAGCGCAGCGTCGCGCCGCGCTCGGCCGCGATGCCCTCCAGCACGTACCGGTCGGTGGGGAAGTTGTCGGTGTCGACGACGATCTCGTCGCGGCCCGCCGCGATCCCCGCGTCGACGGCGGCCCGCGCGAGCTTGTAGAGCAGCACCGTCGTGGAGTCGGCGAGGACGGTCTGGCCGGGCGCTGCGCCCAGCGCGGCGGCGGCGATGCGGTCGCCCACCTGCTCCGGCCACCCCATCCACGCCCCGTCCGGCCCCTCGTCCGTCCAGCCCCGGATCAGTCGCCCCGCCCACTCCTCGCGCACGAACCGGTCGAGCCGCTCCGCGGTGCCGGCGGGCGGGCGGCCCAGCGAGTTGCCGTCCAGGTAGGCGACGACGCCGCGGGCCGGCAGGAACTGCTCCCGGAAACGGGCGAGCGGATCGGCGGCGTCGAGCGCGGCGGCCCGTCGGGTGCTCGCGGCGGGTGGGGTGCTCGCGGTGGATGGCGTGCTCGCGGTGGATGGCGTGCTCACTGCCCGATCTCCGTGCGGACCGCGTACAGCTCGGGGAAGAACGTCAGCTCCAGCGCCCTGCGGAGGAACTCGATGCCGCTGGAGCCCCCGGTGCCGCGCTTGACCCCGATCGTCCGCTCCACGGCCTTGAGGTGGCGGAACCGCCAGAGCTGGAAGTTCTCCTCCAGGTCCACCAGCTCCTCGCATGCCTCGTAGGCCTCCCAGTACTCGTGGGCGTTGTCGTAGATCCGGCGGAAGACCGCCACCAGTTCGGGGGTGAACACGTGGGCGTGGGTCACGTCGCGGTCCAACATCGAGGCCGGCACGTCGTGGCCGTGGCGGGCCAGGTAGCGCACGAACTCGTCGTAGACGGTGGGTGCGGCGAGCAGGTCGGTGAGCAGGGCCTGCGCGCGCGGGTCGTGGTCGAACATCGGCAGCATCGCGGCGTTCTTGTTGCCCAGCACGAACTCCACGGCCCGGTACTGGTCGGACTGGAACCCCGACGACGTGCCGAGGAAGCTGCGGAACTCCGCGTACTCCGAGGGCGTCAGGGTCGCCAGCACCGACCACTGATCGGTGAGCGTGCGCTGGATGTGCTTGACGCGCGCGAGGCCTTTGAGCGCGCGCCGCAGGTCGTCGGCCGCCAGCTGTGCCTGCACGGCCCGCAGCTCGTGGAGCACCAGTTTGAGCCACAGCTCCGAGGTCTGGTGCTGGACGATGAACAGCAGCTCGTCGTGGTGCTCCGGGCGGCTCACCGGGTGCTGCGCCGCGAGCACCTCGTCGAGGTGGAGGTACTCGCCGTAGGAGAGGTTCACCCGGAAGTCGCGGACGACACCCTCCTCGATCTCGCGGGTGCTGCTGTCGGTCATGACCCGCATTCTAGTAGGGAGCCGAACTCTCCCAGCATCAGAAGGAGGTGCCGTACTGCGGCTCGCGCTCCGCGGTGAAGGCCGCATCCACCCGCCGCAGCACGGCCGGATCGGGGGCGTCGATCAGGCGGGCGCGGGCCAGCGTCTGCGCGCGGTGCCCGCCGAACAGCAGCGAACCCAGCGCCGCCACGTCGAGGTGCACGTCCGGAGGGCCGGTGGTCGGCTCGCAGACGGCGCCGTCGGGGTCGCCGCGCAGCCGGAAGCGCCCGCCCCGGTCCAGGAAAGGGTCGCCCACCTCGACGACCACGTCCAGCTCGGTCGCGTACGTCCGTGCGGCCAGCGCCACCGGGACGTCGAGGATCCGGGCCCAGAGCCCGTCGGCGAGCCCGGTGGTGCGCACGCGGCGGCCGTCGGCGAGCAGGAACGGCAGCGGATCGTCGGCAGGCACGGCGGTGGTGCTGACCGACTGCACGAGATCGAGGCCCAGCACCACCCGCCACAGCGCGGCGTGGGCGTCCTCGGTGACGGCGAACAGGTCCGCGACCCGGCAGGTGTCGTTCGGGCCCCGCCGGAAGGACGCGTAGCCGTCGTCGTGCAGGAGGTGGAACAGCGCGGTCCCGCCGCCGCGATGGTGCTCGCGGTCGAGGAAGACGTTCTCCCACCACCGTTCGCTGCGCGAGACCGCGCCCGGGTTGCGCGCGCACCACCGGCGGTGGACGTCCGGGGCGTGCGCGCGGGCCTGCGCGGCGTCGGCGAACCGGGCACCGCCGGGATCGGGCGCGCCAGGCCGGAACATGACGAACCGCCTGTCGATCTCCACCCGGCGGTCGGTGGTGGCCGCGCCGTAGCCGAAGCGACCGTAGATGCCGCCCTCGCTCGCGGTGAGCAGTACGACCGCGACGCCGTCGGCGACGAACCCGCGGAGCTGCTCGGTCATCAGCGCCCGGAGGACACCCCGGCGCCGGTGCGTGGCCGCCACCGACACCCACGTGACGCCCGGCGCGGGCAGTACGGAGCCGCCGGGGAGCGTGACGTCGAACGGATACGAGGCGGCGACGGCGACGACCGGATCGGGATCGGCGGGGTCATGGGCGAGCAGCCACCGGTCGGGCTCGAACAGCGGTCGGAAGTCCTCGATGTCGGCGGGGGACATGTGGAAGCCGAACGCACGGCCCTGGGCCGCACCGATCGCGGGCAGGTCGTCGGCGGTGGCGCGGCGCAGTGTCGGGATCAGGCGCGGAGGCGGGATCATGCGAGTACCCCCTCGTAGACCTCACGCAGCCGGCGTGCCCACCCGACGGCCTCGAACCGGTCGAGGAACCGGGCCCGGGCGGCGGCACCGAGCCGGCCGCGGAGGGCGTCGTCGGTCAGCGTGACCAGCGCGTCGGTGATCGGACCGGCGGTTTGCGGCACGAGGATCCCGGTGCCCGACGTGACGATCTCGGGGACGCCGCCGACCCGGGTGGCGATGACCGGCAGCCCCGCCGCCATGGCTCGCAGCACCGCCGTGGGCAGCGCACCCGCGCGGCTGATGTGCACGAACATGTCGGCCGCGGCCAGCAGGCCCGCAGGGTCGTGGTGGCGGTGGACGAAGGCGACGCGGCTGTCGAGCTCGGTCGAACCGGCCGTCCGCGTCTCCAGCCACGGGCGGAGCGGGCCCTCCCCGGCGAGGGCGACGACTAGCCGGACGTCGTCGGGGAGCGCCTCGATCGCATCGAGCAGGAGCTCGTGGCCCTGGTCGCGCCGCATCGGCGCCGTCGACACCGCGAGCACGTCGTCGGGGCCGACGTCCAGAGCGGACCGCACCCGCTGCCGGGTGTCCGCGTGGCCCGGGCCCGGATCGAGCACCCCGTTCGGCACGACGTCGATCTGGCCCGCCGGGCCCCCGATACCGCGGTACCACTCGCGCTGCACCTGCGAGATGGCCAGCGTGCGGGCCATGAACCGCTGGCGGGCGAGGATCTTCGCCGTGCGGCGCAACCTGTCCACGCGCCCCGCCGGTTCGTTCTCGACGCGGTGCAGGGTCGACACCGCCGGGATCCGGAGCCGCACGGCCGCCGCCGCTCCGACCAGGTCTGCCTGCGGGAGGTGGGTGTGCACGACCTGCACGCCGCCGAGCTGACGCAACGCGCGGACCGTCTGTGCCGCCACCCGAGGGTCCCACGGCGCCATGCCGAGCTCCGCGACCGGCACCCCGAGCCGGCGCAACGCCGTGACCTGGGTGGTGTCGGCCGTCGAGGTGAGTGCGACGACCGCCAGTTCCAGGCCCGCGGCCCCGGCCACGGTGGCCAGGTCGACCAGCCCGATCTCCGGTCCCCCGGGATGCAGGTTCGGGACGATGTGCGCGATCTTCAACGGCCCCACGCGGCGGGGGTTCTTCCCTCGAGACGTCATCGCGGCCGAACCTACCGTGGCGCCCCACAGGCTCGAACGATCGTCCTGCTCCCTCTGCCGACAAAGCCTCACTGGGCATTTTGCAACTGTGGTCACCAGTCCCCGCTGCGGGCCAGCCGCCGCGACATGGTCATGATCATGGTGATGTGGACCATGGCTTCGTGGTGGGTCGGTAGCGTCTCGTAGTCCCGGACGCAGCGGCGGAACTTGCCGATCCAGGCGGCCGCAGCGGCGTCGAGACGACCATCGCACGCGACAGCCCGACCTCGTCCGACAGCCCCGAGACCAGCGCCCGGACCACCCGCCCGACCCGGCGAGCGACGCGCTCGACCCGCTCCCTGGTGGTCGTGTCCCGGTCCACCGACCAGTCGACGAGCGCCGTCCGCACCGTGTCGAGTAGCGGTACGAGCAACTGGGGCTCCCGCTCGAACCGCCACGCGTTAAAGCCCACGGTCGCGATTGTCGGCGGCAGCGCCCGCCTGATGGCGTGCATCAACGTCGTCTTGCCCGACCCCCACCCTCCGAAGATGCCTACCGAGAACCGCGGCGAGCTGTCCTGGACGACCTGGGCCAGGGCCGCCGCCGTCCGCGGGAAGCCCAGCTTCGGCTCGGCCGGGGGCGCGTCGAGCGGAATCTTCGTGTGGCGGTCCGGTGGCACTGATCCCGCTGTGGCGGCCACCGCAGTGTCCGATGTCACGCTGCCCTCAGGAGCGGCGACGTCGGCGGGAGATACGCGCGACCCGAGGGGATCCGACGTACCAGGTGTGTTCGATCTGCCGGTTCAGCGCGGTCGTTTGTGACGGCTCGCAGCCATCCCTGAAGGAGCGGGGCCGGTCAACCCCCCTGCTCTTGCTTTGATCTTTCCTCTTGCCGTCCTCCGCGCGCACTTGGGCGCGCCGACTCGCGGCGCACAGAGGCCCCGACTCGCGCGCATGGGGGCCCCGACTCGCGGGCATGGAGGCCCCGACTCGCGGGCTTCGGGCATCATGGGCGATCGTGCTGCCACTGAACGGTGTCGTCGTGGTCTCGTGCGAGCACGCCGTTGCCGCGCCGTTCGCCACCCGCCAGCTCGCGGACCTCGGCGCCCGCGTCATCAAGATCGAGCGGCCCGGCGAGGGCGACTTCGCCCGCGGCTACGACGGGGCCGTGCAGGGGATGTCGAGCCACTTCGTCTGGCTCAACCGTTCCAAGGAGAGCCTGGCGCTCGACCTGAAGGACGACAACGGCGTCATGGCGAAGCTGCTCGCCCGTGCCGACGTGTTCGTGCAGAACCTCGCCCCCGGCTCGGCGGAGCGGCTCGGGCTCGGTGCGGGGCAGCTGCGCGAGCGGCATCCCCGGTTGATCACCTGCTCCGTCTCGGGCTACGGGCCGGACGGGCCCTACCGTGACGCCAAGGCCTACGACCTGCTCGTCCAGGCCGAGGCCGGGCTCGTGGCGGTCACCGGCACCGCGGACGAGCCGGCGAAGGCCGGTATCCCGGCCGCCGACATCGGGGCGGGCATGTACGCCTTCGCCGGCATCCTCGCCGCGCTCTACGACCGGGAGCGCACCGGCGTCGGGACGCACCTGGAGATCAGCCTGTTCGACGCGCTCGTGGAGTGGATGGGGTTCCCGCTGCTGTACACCGCCGGTAGCGGTGCGCCGCCGCCGCGCACCGGGACGAGCCACGCCGCGATCGCGCCCTACGGCACGTTCACCGCCGGGGACGGAACCGAGGTGGTGCTGGGGATCCAGAACGAACGGGAGTGGGTGGCGTTCGGCGTGACCGTGCTGGGCCGCCCGGAACTGGCCACCGACCCGCGGTTCTCCACCGGTGCCCGCCGCGTGGAGCACCGGGCCGCGCTGCACGCCGAGATCGACGCCGTGTTCTCGACGCTGACGGGTGAGCAGGTGGGCGCCCGCCTCCAGGAGGCGCGGATCGCACATGCCCGACGCCGCGAGGTGGCGGAGGTACTGGAGCACCCCCAGCTCGGCGCCCGGGGCCGCTGGACCACGGTGGGCTCCCCGGTGGGGCCCGTGCCCGCCCTGCTCCCGCCGATCACCCTGCCCGGACGCCCGCCGCGGATGGACCCGGTCCCCGCCGTGGGCGAGCACACCGCGCAGATCCTGCACTGGCTCGACGAGGGCCGGCCCGGCGAGGGCTGAGGGCGGGTTCTAGGTGCTTCCGCCGGAGCCGAGCACGGCGGCCACGGCCTTCCACCGCGCGATCTCGCACCCGTCGTTACGCGCGTAGGAGGACCGAACCGGCTCACCGCGCCAGACGCCCTCGATGGTGGCCGTCTCCGGGCCGCCGTACACCTGCGTGCAGGCCATCCCGGCCGGCACCGGCGCGAACGGCGCCCGGGCCGCGTCGAGTGCCCGACAGGCGGCCTCCGGGTCGGGGTGGTCGCCCGCGGGCGGGTCGCAGGTGAGCGTCCAGGTCCGGGGCGGGCCTCCGGTGCCGTCGGTCACGCTCACCACGAGCTTCGTCGCCGTGCCCGGTGTCGTGCCTGTCGTCGCCGTGCCTGTCGTCGCTGCCGACGTTGCCTCGCCGCTGCCCTCCACACCCGTCCCCGTCCGTCCCGGAAAGCCGCACGCGGCCAGCACCGACGCTGCGAGGAGCAGCGCCGGCACCAGCCGCGAGCGGATCACGATCACCAGTGTGCCGTACTAGCGGCGCACCACCTCCACGTTCGACGTCGCGACGGTGGTGCCGGCCACGTCCGGACTGTCCAGCGTCGTGGTCACGGTGCTGAGCCCGCGCCTCATGCCCTGCACGGTGACGGTGTAGGTCACCGAGTCACCCGGGGTGGGAGCGGTGCTGGCGACCCGGAGGTCGCCCGCCGGCAGCTCCCGGACCATGTCGCCCTGCCCGGCGATGTTCTCCGCCCCGATCAGGAAGTCCTGAGCGCCCGGGGCGGTGGGCAGGCCCGTGGGCGGGTAGGCATAGCTGATGTCCTCGGTGCCGTTGGCGCCGATCCAGGTCTGGAAGACGCGCTGGTCGGTGGTGCCGAAGACGTTCACCCGGTACTCGACGACCACCCAGGAGTTGGTGCCGTCACCGACGGTCCCCGCGAGGACGCCCGGCGCGCCGGTGCCGTCGAGGTCGGTCCAGAACGGCGCCAGCATCGAGTTCGGTGCCGCCGGGGCCGGCCCGGTGGGCAGGGTGCAGCAGTTGCTGTCCTCTGCGGTGCCCCCGCCCGGCTTGACGTAGCCGTTGGAGTTGACGCCGATGCTGGTGTAGGTCACTCCGGCGTAGACGAACGCGGGCACGTCCAGGTTGATGAACTCCTCGTCACCGATGGGGCTGAGCGGGATGCCCAACGTGTCCAGTGGGAGGTAGCCCGCAGGCGTCGGGCCCGGGTCCACGGCCGGGACGCCGGGGATGCTGCCCTTGAGCGGGGCGGCCTTGATCTCGGCGGCCCTGTTGTTCTCGACGAGCGCAGCGCCGGTGGCCCCGGTCAGCCGCAGGTCACGGCCGACGGTGGTGCGCAGGTTCGCCGTTGTGCCGGCGAAGGACGTGTTCTGGGCGTTGACGGTGCAGGTGGTGGAGGCGTCCTGCACCACGGTGGCCGGGGTGCAGGCGCTGGTCAGGGTGACCGACCCCTGCTGGGGCACGAACGCGACAGGCATGTGCAGCGGCGGGTGGCGGTCCGCACCGCGGGGGACCAGCCGGATCTCGCCGAACTGCTGGCCGGTCTGGCCCCGCGACTCGATCGTGATGGTCAGCGTCGCCGACGCACCGGGCGCCAGGTTGATCTTGTCCGGCGAGACGGTGATCGTGCTGCCGGCCGGCGCGGTCGTCGTCACGTCGTAGCGGGCCCGTTGGTCGGTGACGTTGGTCGCCGTGCGGGTGGTGGTGAGCCGGCCCGGCATGAGCGGCGCGTTCACCGACGGGATGTTGAGGTTGACGACGTTGATGGGGTCGTTGCCCAGCAGCGCCATGTTCGCCGGGGTCTCGTCGAAGGTCAGCGCGGCCGTGCCGGCGACGGACAGGTCGATCCGTCCGGCGCCCAGGTCGAACGGGTCGGCCCGGGTGGTGAGGTTCTCCTTGACCACGGCCGTCTTCGCGGTGGTCATCAGGGCGGACCTGATCTGGCCGGGCGTCCACGTCGGGTGCAGCGCGCGGACCAGCAGTGCCGCGCCCGCGACGTGCGGGGAGGACATGGATGTCCCCGCGATCGCCTGGAACAGCTCACCCGGCGGACCACTGGCCGGGCCCTCACCGATCGGGGTGTCGCCGGCGAGGATCTGCGAGCCCGGCGCGGTGACGTCGGGCTTGATCACCGGACCGGCCGGTCCACGTGAGGAGAACGCGGCCATCACGTCGCCCTTGCCGGGGCGAGGGGCGCCGGGCTTGAACGCTCCGGTGACGCCGGTGTGGGAGTTCATGAAAGCGACGAACCGCGTGCCGTCTGCCAGCTGCGCGGTCGGCAGCCAGTGGGTGTCGGAGCCGGTGTCGGCGAGCGTCGGGTTGTAGAGCACCATGCCGGCCGCGCCGCCCTGAAGGACGTTGAAGCCCTTCTCGACCCGGCCGTTGCCACCGCGCTGGCAGGCGACGATCTGGCCCGCGAACGTCCCGGGAGCCGCCGGGGCGTCACACCGGGCCCTGTTGTAGGGCGCAGTGGCTGCGAGCACCACCGGCAGCGGCCCGACGCCGGGAGTGATCGACGTGCCGTCGACGGTGAACGTCTCGCCGTTGCCGGCGGTGAGCGACACCGTGGTGGCGAACTCGCGGGTCTGCGTGGACGCGGCGACCGTGGTCACCCACGGGGACAGGTGGTTGGCCGTGGAGGCGCCGGGTCCGTCGTTGCCCGCGGACGCGGCGACGAACACACCGGCGGCGTAGGCGTCGAGGAACGCGAGCTCGACGGGGTCGGCGAACGGGTCGGTGCCACCGGAGATCGAGAAGTTGATGACGTCGACACCGTCGAGGATCGCCTGCTGGACCGCGGCTGCGGAGTCGGCGCCGAAGCAGCCGCCCGGGCCGCAGACCTTGTACTCCATCACGTGCGCGCCGGGCGCGAGCCCGTGGATCGGCGGGAGGGCCGAGCCGAGGACCTTCACGTCGTTGACGACGTTGCCTGCCGACGTCGTCGCCGTGTGCGTGCCGTGGCCGTCGCCGTCACGCGCGGTGCCGGCGAACGGGTCGTCACCGGACTGCGCGTCGTAGAAGTCGGTGAAGTGCGCGCCACCGATGAGCTTGTTCTGGCAGGCGAACGGGTCGGCAGCCGGTGTGAGCGGGTTGTCCCCGAACGAGCACTCGCGGGCCGGACCGGGAGCGGGAGCCAGGTTGCCCAGGTCGGCGAGCGAGGGGTGCTCGGGCCAGACCCCGCTGTCGAGGTTGCCCAGGATCGTGCCCCGCCCGGCGTCGGGCACCGGGACGCCCAGCGCGCCGTAGATCGTCGGCGCGCCGAGGAAGTCGGAGCTGGAGTCCGTCAGCGGCTGGCGCAGGTCGTTGGCCTGCACCGCGACGACGTTGTCGATCGCGAGGACGGCCTCGGCCTTGTCGGCGGGGACGGTCACGGCGACTCCGCCGTAGACGGTGCGCAGGCTCAGGTCCACCTCGGCGTCGGGGACGATCTTCTGCAGCTCGGCCGTGAACGCGGCTTCCTGGCCGGCGGCGAACTGGTCGTAGCGCTGCTCCGCGGCGTCACCGACGAGCGGCTCGCCGGTGACCGCCGGGCTCGTCGCCTCGAGGTCGCGGATGCCGCCCCCGTAGGTGGCGGTCGAGTCGTAGTCGAGCTTGACCAGGATCGTCACCGGTGCGCTGTCGCTCCGGTCGAGCAGGGTCTGGTCGGACTTCGCAAGCCTGCTGGTGGGCGCCTTGTCGGCAACGACCCTCCCGGTCTCCGGTATGGGCTCGCCGGTGAAGCCGGGTTGCGCTGCAGCGGGGCTGGTGACGAGAACCAGCATCGGTGCGACGAGACTCGCCACGGCCGTTGCCGTGAGAATCCGACGTTTCATTCGGTTGAACCCCCAAGTCATGAGCGCGGACCCGTGGGCAACCGGTTCCATGTCACTCGATCGAGTGTCGCTCGGGCGACATCCAAGGGTAGGCAGGTTACTTGGTGGTATATCTGCGGATCCGATTCACCCGGACGGCGCAGACTGGTCGCGCATACACAAGGAGTGCGTCGACCTCGTGCCGGGTCAGGGAGCCGGGCCGTCCGTGAGTAATTACGTGCTTACACCCGACCCGCCGCGTCGGCGCGGGACGTGACACCCTTCTCACATGGAGTCCGGGCAGGGAGATCGACGTCTGGGTGGCCGGGTCTGGGCGCTGTTCACGCCCTACCGCGCCACGCTCGTCGTCATCGTCGTGGCGGTACTGCTGAGCAGCGGACTGGGGATCATCACCCCGTTCCTGACGCAGGCGGCGTTCGACGACGCGCTGTTCCCCACCGACGGGAGCGGTGTGGACATCCCGCTGCTCGCGTGGCTGGTCGGCGGCATGGTCGCCGTGCCCGTGGTGACGGCGCTGATCGGGGTCTACCAGACCTACCAGACCACGCTGCTGGGCAACCGGGTCATGGCCGACCTGCGGGGCCGGCTCTTCGAGCACCTGCAGCGGATGGACCTGTCGTTCTTCACCGCCACCCGGACCGGCGCGATCCAGTCGCGGCTGGCCAACGACGTCGGTGGCGTCCAGTCGGTGCTCTCGGAGACGGCCAGCTCGATCCTCGGCAACGTCGTCACGGTCGTCGGCGCGCTGATCGCGATGCTGCTGCTGTCCTGGCAGCTCACGATCGTGGCGGTCGCGCTCGTGCCGCTGTTCATCGTGTTGCAGGTCCGGGTCGGGCGGGTGCGGCGCAAGATTGCCGGACGGACCCAGGAGTCGCTTTCGGACATGACCGCCATCACCGAGGAGTCGCTGTCGGTGTCGGGCGTGCTGCTGGCCAAGGTGTTCAACCGGCAGGCGTCGGAGGTGGCGCGCTACCGCGAGGAGAACGCCCGCCAGGTGGACCTGCAGGTGCGCCAGGCCATGACCGGCCAGTCGTTCTTCGCGGTGGTGCAGACCTTCCTGGGCGTCACGCCGGCGCTGGTCTACCTGGTGGCCGGGTTCCTGATCGTGGCCGGGACAGGGACCGCGGTCACGGCGGGCACGATCGTCGCGTTCACGACGCTGCAGACGCGGCTGCTGTTCCCGACGGTGAACCTGTTGCGCGTCTCGCTCGACGTCCAGACCTCGTTGGCGCTGTTCCAGCGCATCTTCGACTACCTGGACCTCACGCCGAAGATCGTCGACGCGCCGGACGCGCGGACGCTCGACACGGCCGCGGTGACCGGGCGCGTCGAGCTGGAGGGGGTGTGGTTCTCCTACCCGGCCGGCGAGGTGGCCGGAGAGGCGCCCGTCGAGACCAACGGGACACCACTGACGTGGGCGATCCAGGACGTCTCGTTCACCGTCGAGGCGGGCCAGCTCGCGGCCATCGTCGGCCCCAGCGGCTCGGGCAAGACGACTCTGTCCTATCTGGTCCCGCGTCTCTACGACGTCGACCGCGGCCGGGTGCTGATCGACGGCCAGGACGTCCGTGAGCTCACGCAGAGCTCTGTGGCCGACGCGATCGGCATGGTCACCCAGGACACCTACCTGCTGCACTCCACCGTCGGCGACAACCTGCGCTATGCGAAGCCCGACGCGACGCAGGAGGAGCTGGAGGAGGCGGCCCGCGCCGCCAACATCCACGACCGGATCGTGAGCTTCGAGCAGGGCTACGACACGGTCGTGGGGGAGCGGGGCTACCGGCTCTCGGGCGGCGAGAAGCAACGCCTGGCGATCGCGCGGGTGCTGCTCAAGGACCCCAGGATCCTGATCCTCGACGAGGCCACCAGCGCGCTCGACACCACCAGCGAACGCCTCGTCCAGCAGGCACTGGAACGCGCGACGCAGCGCCGCACGACGATCGCCATCGCCCACCGTCTGTCCACGATCCTGGGCGCCGACGTGATCCTCGCGGTCGAGGCGGGGAGGGTGGTCGAGCGCGGCACCCACACCGAGCTGCTCGCGCTCGACGGGCTCTACGCGCGCCTCTACACCGAGCAGTTCGCCGGGGGTGCGGTCGAGGCCCGCTGTGCCGACGGCGTCCGGTTCCGCGACGGCCGGACCCTGGTCGCGGGCGGGACGCACCTGTGACCCCCGCACGGGGCCGAGCAACCGACTGGCGCGGCGAGCGGGGAACCGCGCGCCGGCCCGGATCCGGACCGGCGGTCCGTCACCAGTTCGTCCGTCACCAGTTCGTCGGGGCGTAGTCCTTCAGGAAGCAGCCGTGGACGTCCTCGCCGGCCTCGCCGCGAACGATCGGGTCGTAGACCCGCGCCGCGCCGTCCACCAGGTCCAGCGGCGCGTGGAAGCCCTCCTCCGCCAGGCGGAGCTTCATGGGGTGCGGGCGCTCGTCGGTGATCCACCCGGTGTCGACGGCGGTCATGAGGATGCCGTCACGCTCGAGCATCTCCCCGGCGCTGGTGCGGGTGAGCATGTTCAGAGCCGCTTTCGCCATGTTGGTGTGCGGGTGGCCGGGGCCCTTGTAGGCGCGACTGAACTGGCCCTCCATCGCGGAGACGTTCACGACGTAGGTCCGGCGGGCCGCCGCGGCTGCGAGGCTCGGACGCAGCCTGCTCACCAGGCTGAACGGAGCCGTCTGGTTGCACAGCTGCACCTCGAGCAGCTCCAGGGGGTCGACCTCGTGCACCCGCTGCGTCCAGCTGTTGACCGTGGCCGTGTCGGGCACCAGGCCACCGGCGTCGATCGCGATCCGGGGGGCCCGCCCCCCACGGGCCATGTGCCCGGGGGAGGCCGAGCGGGCGACGAGCGCGAGCTCGGTCAGCGCCTGCGGGGTTCGGTGGGCCTGGGGGATCGGGTGGGCCCCAGGGATTGGGTGCTCGGCGAGGCTGCCGGCCAGCGCGGCCGGGTGCGCGTCGCTGACGTCGCTGAACGTCACGACCTCGGGCACCGTCCCCGCCGGCAACGGAGCCCGCTCGGCCGCGACGAGCGGCGCGTAGGAGCCGGGCGCGCGGCGCACGGTCTGGGCCGCGTTGTTGATCAGGGCGTCGAGCGGACCCTGTGCGGCGACGTCGTCGGCCAGCGCCGCGACCTGGGCGGGGTCACGCAGATCGATCCCGACCACCCGCAGCCGGTGCAGCCAGTCGGCGCTGTCGGGCATCGAGGCGAACCGGCGGACGGCGTCGTGGGGGAACCGTGTGGTGATCGTCGTGTGGGCGCCGTCGCGGAGCAGCCGCAGCGCGATGTACATGCCGATCTTGGCTCGGCCACCGGTGAGCAGGGCGCGCCGTCCGGTGAGGTCGGTGCGGGCGTCGCGCCTGGACCGGTTCAGCGCTGCGCACGGCGGGCAGAGCTGGTGATAGAAGGCGTCGACGAGGTGATAGCGGTTCTTGCACGTGTAGCACGCACGCGACCGCAGAAGCTCCCCCGCGGTGGCCCCGGCGACGCTCGACACCAGCGGCAGGCCCTGGGTCTCGTCGTCGATGCGGCCGGGTGCGCCGGTGGCCGTGGCCGCGGTGACCGCGTCGTCCGCCGCGGCGATCATCGCGCGCCTGTCCTCGCGCCTCCGCAGCTTGACCGACTTGTATATCGCCGCCGTCGCGCGCCTGACCGCAACGGCGTCGGGGTGCTCGACGGGGAGGGCGTCGACCGCGGAGAGGACCCTGAGGCAGGTCCGCAGGTCGTCGGGATCGATCTCGGCCACGTCCCGAAGGGTACGGGGCCTCACTCCTCCATCTCGGCGAGCGCCTTGCGGGCCTGCTGCAGCTCGGCCTCCAGGGCGGCGACCTTGGCCGCGCGCTGCTCCCGGGCCGCGCCGATCACCGCGCCGACGGGCTCGGCGAGCTCGGTGTGCAGCTCCTCCGCCGCACGCAGCACCGCGGCGGCCGTGACCGGCAGGCCTTGGGTGATCCAGCTGGCGCCCTGCTTGAGCTCGGCCTGCCACTCACCGTCCGCGGTGCCGCTGACGGTGAGCGTCAGCTCCACGGTGCGAGTGGTGCGGGCCATCGAGCCCTTCGGGCGACCCCGCCGCTTCGGTGCGCCATCGGCGGCGGCCGCGGAATCAGGTGCCGCGGAATCAGGTGCCGCGTAATCAGGTGCCGTGGGATCGGAGGCTGCGGGATCGGAGGCTGCGGGCCCCCCGGTGGCCGGGCCGGCGGCGGGCTCGGCC